>CADEDT010000270.1 GCA_902826145.1 uncultured Caulobacteraceae bacterium | reverse complement strand
ATGGGCCCCGTAGGCGCAGACGGTCGAGCTTCATGATGCGCTTCAAGTGCGCAAACAACATCTCGACCTTCTTTCTCTCGCGACGTGATTGCTGAAATTCGGGACTGGCGTTGATGGCGCGCGCCACATCGCGGGCAGCCTCGTGGACGCTGCGCGTGACTTTGCGCATCGGCCGTCCTGGACAGCATTGTTGCTTCAAGGCGCACACGTCACAATCGTGCTTGCTGGCGCGATAGAGGCGAGTGTTGGCCTGGGTGACGCCGCTGCGCTCCGTCTGAAAGGCGCGCCGAAATTGCAGGAGCCGTTTGCCATTGCGGCAGGTGAGACTGTTTGTCTCTGCGTCGTACTCAAAATCCGAGCGGCCGAAGATCCCATCCTCACGCTCGCCTTTCTCCCACACCGGCACGTGCGGCTCGATGTTCTTCTGGCCGACCATCCAGGCCAGCATTTCGGCTGTGCCATAGGCGGTGTCGCCGATGAGGCGCTTTGGCTTGGCGCCAAACCGACGCTCCACGCGATCGATCATCGCCTTGGTTGCGTTGACTTCCGCTGTCCGCAGCGCTGGCGTCGCTTCAACGTCCATGATCACGGCGTGCTTCACGTCGATCAGGTAATTCGTGCACCAGCCGAAGAAGGCGGGCCTACCAACCGCTGCAGTCAGTCGTGACGCGGGATCAGAGAGGGAAATCTCTTTTGGAGGCGCGGCTTCGCGATCGAGGCCTTTGAGATATTCGCTCACCGCACGGCTCGGGCGACTGCCGCCGGCGCCGCCGGTCCAATCATGGTCGTCGCCGCCATCGATGTGATTTTGCCGGTTGGCGTCGGCGCGGATGATGCTGGCGTCGGTTGCAAAGCCTTCGCCACCAACGAGGCCTTTGTCCATGCAGGTCCTGACCGTCGTTTCGAACACCTTGCGCAGAATGTCAGCGTCGCGAAAGCGGCCGTGGCGGGTCTTCGAGAAGGTCGAGTGATCGGGAACAGCATCCTCAATGCCGAGCCGGCAAAACCAGCGATAGGCGAGATTGAGCGAGACCTCTTCGCACAAGCGCCGCTCGGAGCGGATGCCGTAGCAATAGCCGATCAAGAGCATCCGGATCATCAGCTCTGGATCGATCGAAGGGCGGCCAGTGTGAGAGTAATACGGCGCCAGTTGCGCTCGCAGATCGGATAGATCGAGCACCGCATCGATCTTGCGTAGCATGTGATCGGCCGGAACCACTTCATCGAGGTTGAATTGGTAGAAGAGCTGCCCCTGCGCGCCTGACTTCTCTCCCATCATCGCCGCCTCCCTTGCTCACAACGCAAGGGAATCAGCGTTCGCTGAAATGCGCACCGACTTTTTCAACAAAATTGGCCGAATCCAGACACTCGCGGCCAGGCTCTTTGTGCAATACCATGCCGCCTAGCACCCGAAATGGAGTTGCGATTGCCACGCTTCCACCTCTTCGAATGGGAAGACCAATCTTGGCTGCCTCGCACGCTGCGCGACTTCATCACCCACCATTTGCAGTTCACGTTCTCTGCCCCGGCTACTGAGCCGCTGCGCGAAGCGGTGGTC
>CADEDT010000269.1 GCA_902826145.1 uncultured Caulobacteraceae bacterium | reverse complement strand
TCGGCATCCTGGGCGCTGATCCGGCGGCGCCCCGGCTGGTCCAGGCTTTGAAGCTCCTGGAATACCGGGGCTACGATTCCGCAGGCGTCGCGACGTTGGAAAACGGCGCCATCGATCGCCGCCGCGCCGCCGGCAAACTTGCAAACCTGGCAGCCGAACTTGAGCGGTCTCCGCTCGCGGGCGTCAGCGGCATCGGCCACACGCGCTGGGCCACGCACGGCGCGCCAACCACTGGCAACGCCCACCCGCACGCGACCGACAAGGTCGCCATCGTCCACAACGGCATCATCGAGAACTTCCGCGCGCTGCGCGAGGAGTTGCAGAAGGCCGGGCACAAGTTCGCGTCGGAAACCGACAGCGAAGTCATCGCCCACCTGATCACGGACTATCTGGATAAGGGTCAAAAGCCCGAGCAAGCGGCGATCAGCGCCGTGCGCCGCCTTGAAGGCGCGTTCGGCATCGCGGTGCTGTTTGCGGGCGATAACGACATTCTGGTCGGCGCCCGCAAAGGCAGCCCGTTGGCCGTTGGCCTGGGTGACGGCGAGAACTTCCTGGGGTCGGACGCCATCGCCCTCTCCCCGTTCACGCAGCGCGTGATGTTCCTCGAAGAAGGCGACATCGCCGTGCTGTCGCGCGCGAAGGTCAAGGTGCTGGACGTTCACGGCAACATCGTCGAGCGCCAGGTGCACGTGTTCGCCGGCGGCGCCGCGGCTGCAGAGAAGGGCAACCACCGCCACTTCATGCAGAAGGAAATCTACGAGCAGCCGGAAACCACTGGCCGCACGATCACGCGCTACGTGAATGCGTACGAAGAGCGCGTTGAAATGCCGGATCTCGACGGCGTCGATCTCGCCGCCGACAGCGCCATCGTGATCGGCTGCGGCACGGCGCACTATGCGGGGCGCGTCGCTGAGTATTGGCTCGAGCAAATCTCTGGCATCGCGGTCGAGACCGATATCGCCTCTGAATTCCGTTACCGGAAACCAGCGTTCGGCAAGAAGGCGTTCTCAGTGTTCGTGTCGCAATCCGGCGAGACGGCCGACACGCTGGCCGCGCTGCGCTACTGCAAAGAGAACGGATTGAAGACTCTGGCGGTTGTGAACGTACCAGAGTCGACGATCTGGCGCGAAGCCGATGCGCGGCTACCCACTTTGGCCGGGCCGGAAATCGGCGTCGCTTCCACGAAAGCATTCACGGCTCAGCTCTCGGCGCTCGCGGCGCTTGCCATCGCGGTTGGCCGCGCGCGCGGCGCGCTGTCGAGCCAAGAAGAAGGCCGCCTCGTACGGGCGCTAATGGAAACACCGCGCTTGGTGGCGGATGCGTTGTCCTGCGAGCCTGAGATTGAGAAGATAGCGCTCGAACTCGCGCAGGCGCGCGACGTGCTCTATCTCGGCCGCGGCGTGCACTACCCAATCGCCCTCGAAGGCGCGCTGAAGCTCAAGGAAATCTCCTACATCCACGCCGAAGGTTACGCGGCGGGCGAACTGAAGCATGGCCCCATCGCGCTGATCGATGAGCACACGCCGATCGTTGTGGTCGCACCGCATGATGAGCTGTTCGAGAAAACGCTCTCCAACATGCAGGAAGTGAACGCGCGCGGCGGCAAGCTGATCGTGATCA
>CADEDT010000268.1 GCA_902826145.1 uncultured Caulobacteraceae bacterium | reverse complement strand
GCGACCCTCGGCGCTTGTGCGCCCCTAACCACGTCGTTAGCTTCCCGGCCCACAACCGACCCAGGGAGGGGATCGAACGTGGCAAACACCAATACGCCGGCGGGCAAGCCGGCTAGCTCGCCGCTCAATCGCCTGTTTCAACGAAAAACAGTCGATCAAATTCAATCTGAATACGCGCACGGCGAGCTGAAGCGGTCCCTGGGACCCATCAACCTCATCTTGCTCGGCATCGGCTGCATCATCGGCGCAGGCATCTTCGTCCGCACCGGCAACGCTGCCGCGCTCCACGCTGGCCCCGCCGTGATGATCTCGTTCGTCATCGCCGGCATCGTCTGCGCCTTCGCTGGTCTCTGCTACGCGGAACTCGCATCAGTGCTGCCGGTCTCTGGCTCCGCCTACACGTACAGCTATGCCACCGTCGGTGAGTTCGGCGCCTGGATCATGGGCGCGCTTCTGCTGCTTGAATACGGCCTCGCCGCTTCGGTCGTCGCCGTCGGCTGGTCTGGCTACGCCGTCAGTCTCTTGCACGATCTCAACGTCTACATACCGGCCGAATTCACACAGGCCGCCGGCAAGTTCGTGCTCGACGCCGCCGCCACCTTCCAAGTGACGGACCCGACGATCAGCCTCAACGCCGTCACCGGCACGCTGCCTGATGGCGAAGCCGTTCAGTTCCTGTCCTCATCGTCAGCCACCATTCCAGGCGTCCACACAGCTGGGCTCGAGCAATATGCCGTCGTCAATCCAGGCGAAGCCGGCGCCTATGCGCTGACGAACGCGGTCGACATCGCCATTCCCGAGGGCATCCAAGCGACACTCGCCAGCGCCACGGAAACGCTTCGCCAAGATGGCTCACTGCTCGAAGTAGCCTCAGGCACGGTGGTCAACGTTCCCGCGGGCGTCTCCGTTCAGCTTCCCGCTGACACACTCGTCACGCTTCCCGCCGATCACGTCGTCGCTTCCGTCGCCAACCTGCCAGCCGTTGTCGTCGTTCTCGCGATGATGCTGCTGCTCATCGTCGGCGTTTCGGAATCGGCGACCGTCAACAACATCATCGTCGCGATCAAAGTCGCGGTGATCGTGGCGTTCATCGTTGTCGGCGCTCAGTACGTGAATCCGGCCAACTGGCAGCCCTTCATTCCTGAACCCACCGGTGAACCCGGCGTGTTCGGTTGGGACGGCATCTTGCGCGCCGCAACCATCGTGTTCTTCGCGTACATCGGTTTCGAAGCGGTCTCGACCGCGGCCGGCGAAGCGAAGAACCCGCAGAAGGATATGCCGTTCGGCATCTTGGGCTCGCTGCTCATCTGCACCGTGCTCTACATGCTGACAGCCGCCGTGCTCACCGGCGTCATCCCCTTCACCAAGCTCAACGTCGCCGCGCCGGTCGCAACCGCCGTGAACGCGTTCGGCCCGCAATGGGATTGGCTCGCCTACTCGATCAAGATCGGCGCAATCGCCGGCCTCACCTCGGTCATCCTCGTGCTGATGTTCGGTCAGACCCGCATCTTCTACACGATGTCCAAGGACGGCCTGCTGCCGAGTGTGCTCGCCAACGTGCACAAGCAATTCAAGACGCCGTGGATCAACACGATCATCACCGGTGTCGTTTGCGCGGCTGCGGCGGCCTTCTTCGA
>CADEDT010000267.1 GCA_902826145.1 uncultured Caulobacteraceae bacterium | reverse complement strand
TCGTCGGCGCCGTAGCCGAGGCCGCGGACCTTCGTGTCGATGTCGGCGGTGCCCGAGAGGATCAGGATGGGGGTGTTCACCCGCGCCACCCGGAGCTGCTTCAGCACGTCGTAGCCGTGCATGTCGGGCAGCGTCAGGTCGAGTACGATGATGTCGTAATCGTAGAGCTTGCCAAGGTCGATGCCTTCCTCGCCCAGGTCGGTCGAGTAGATATTGAACCCTTCGGACTTGAGCATCAGCTCGATGCCCTGCGCCGTGGCGCTATCGTCCTCAATCAACAAGACTCGCATTAAATGCTCCCCGACCTAGCAAGGGCTCGGCAACCTTAATCCACAGAATCGCTATCAACTCTGTAAGAAGTGTTAACAGCGCAACGATTTGGTATCGTTAGTGGCTGCTTGTTGCCCTGCCCCGCCGCTCCATCAGCGTCGTTAAGACGTGTGAATCAGAGTTCGATTCAGCGAGCAAGCGCTAGATGCTGAAGAAAAAGTAGCCACAAGCCTTTGATTTTGAATCGGCAACAGGATGAGCCGCATAAACCAAGCGCAGTGCGTTAGGTTTTGATTCACCATAGCGGCTGAAAGAGGTGTGAGGAAATTCGCACGCGCGATGCCATCACTTCTTTCTAAACTTGCTGAAGAGATTCACGCGCTCGATCTTCGACGCTTCGAAGGTCGCGTGACGGGTTTGAGTGGTTCCCTCGTCGAAGCAACGGGTCCGATCGAAGCGCTTGCGCTAGGCGCGCGTGCGACGATTCATGGGCATCGCGTCGCACGCGGCGAGATCGTCGGGTTCCGCGGCGATCGCGCACTGCTCGCGCCGTTTGACTCGATCGAATCTATTCGGCCCGGCGCGCGAGTCGTTCTCGAAGGCGCGACGCCCATGGTGCGCCCGTCGCACGCTTGGCTTGGCCGCGTCGTCGATTGCTTCGGCAATCCCGTCGACGGGCAGGGGCCGCTGCCTCAGGGATTGCGTCCGCACCTTGTGCGCGCCCCACCGCCTTCTGCGCATGATCGCTCACGCGTAGGCGGCCGCCTCGATGTCGGCGTGCGTGCGTTGAACATCTTCGCCGCTCTCTGCCGCGGCCAACGTATGGGCGTGTTCGCTGGCTCGGGCGTCGGCAAGTCAGTGCTTATGTCGATGCTGGCGCGTGGCGCGAAGGCGGACGTCATCGTCATCGGCCTCGTCGGCGAACGCGGCCGCGAGGTGAAGGAATTCATTGAGGACACGCTCGGCGAAGAGGGCCGTCGCCGCTCCGTTGTCGTTGTTGCGACCTCGGACGAAAGCGCCGCCCGCCGACGTCTTGCCCCGCACATGGCCTGTGCCGTCGCCGAGCACTTCCGCGACGAAGGCCTCGACGTCTTGCTATTGGTCGACTCCGTCACGCGCTTCGCCATGGCGCAGCGCGAGATCGGTCTCTCGGTTGGCGAGCCACCCACCACCAAAGGCTACACCCCGTCCGTCTTCGCCGAACTTCCGAAGCTACTCGAACGCGCCGGTCCTGGCCGAGAGGGCGAACTCGGCTCCATCACCGCGCTCTTCACCGTGCTCGTCGACGGCGACGACCACAACGAACCGATCGCCGACGCCGTGCGCGGTATTCTCGACGGCCACATCGTCATGGAGCGCGCCATCGCCGA
>CADEDT010000266.1 GCA_902826145.1 uncultured Caulobacteraceae bacterium | reverse complement strand
CTGTCCGTATCGTCGGCGGCCAGCGCGCACATGGGCGCCAAGCCCAGTGCCAAGGCGCTCGCTGCGAGGAAAATTCTACGAACTGACATTGCCCCATTCCCATTTATCGTTGTGCGCGGCGTGAACGGCGCACGCGTGGTGGTTTCTCAGTCTTTTGCACTCGACATCACGCCACCAATGCAGCGCCACCACAGCGCACGCCGTTCACGCGGACGTCGGCTTCTCCGAGGCGCACACCGAGGAGATCCGACAACCCGTTGATGAGATTATCCAGCGGCCCAGCGGCGGAGCTGAGCACTCCTTGCACGCTCGACGTCAACGCGCCGGTGCTGAGGCCAAGGCCGCCTGCACGCACAGTCAGCCGTGTTTGTCCAAGCAAGCTTGAGATCGTGGCGCGCGCGGCGTCGCGCGTCTGCACCGATTTCACGGTACCGCGATCAATGTCACCGCTGTTGAAGCGCACATTGCTCCATTCGTGCCCGCCCACATCGATGCGGGCTTCGCCCTCAACACGCGCGATGCCGACGCGCACGAGCTGCGCCGCCGATGGGCTGAGTGGGGAGCGGAAATTGTTAAGACGTGAGCGATCGACCTCGCCAAGCATCAGCGTGCCGATGCCGGGGGAGACGCCCAGTGTCACGCCGCGATTATTGGCGCCCCAGCCGCAATTGATCTCTTCAAGCCGCGCTTGACCGGAGGCGGCTTCGAGCAAAACCGGAATACGGACGTTCGCCAGCGATCCGGCGCCAGCGTTTGCCTCGATATAGAGCCGCGTCTGGGCGCTGCGGATGACGACGCTCTCGTCGTCTGTGACGGTGAGCCAGGGAGAATTGTTGGGCCGTTCGCCGATCGCGAGCCAGACTTGCGTCGAGGCTAGCCCGGGCACGCCGGCGCCGAGGTCGAGCTGAATTTGGCGCTGGCCGTTGGCGACCTGCAGGATCGCGGTCGCGAGATCCATGGCGCCGACTTTAATCGCGGTGTCGGCGCTGCGAGTGGCGTGATCTTGTGCGCCGTAGGGGCCAAGATCGATGACGTCGCTCAAGCCCCGCAGCGGCCGGTTGCGTTCGGAGGCGCGGGCCATCGCACGCAGCGCCCGCTCGGCGCGCTCATCGGTTTCGGACACGACATCCGCGAGCGCCTCCAACGCGATCGGCGCATCGGCGTCCGCGTCCAATGTTTCATCGAAACTGGCGGCTTCGATATCGAGGCGCGTGCGTAGCGCGTCGACATAATCAAGCACGTCAACATTGGCGCGGAGCAGGGCGTTGTAGTCCATGACCGAAAGGTTGACGCTGCTGCCGGTCAACCCGCTCAACACCTGATTAGCGACGCCGCCCTGCAACGAGAGCAGGCGCGTACCAATCTGAAAGCTGGCCAGCTGCGTTTCCGCGGCGGTGGCTTCACGCCGAATGGTCATGCGCCCGGAGGGCACGAACAGGCTGCCGAAATAGAGAGGCGAGGTGGCCGTTACCTCGACGCGTACGGCGTTGGCGCCGACAGTATTAGGGCGGAAGCGCTCAGCCGGCCGAACGGAACGATCCGGCGCGTAAGTCCCGCGCAAGACACGGACGCGGGTGTCTTGCGGCCACCGGTTGGCGACGACGGTGGCGGCGGCGAGCGCTTCCGCTTGCGCCGGGTTCTGCAT
>CADEDT010000265.1 GCA_902826145.1 uncultured Caulobacteraceae bacterium | reverse complement strand
CGCGGCGGATGTGAACTTCCTCCACGCCAATCTTCGATTTGATCGCCTCGATCGCATCAGTGGCGCGCGACGCATCGCGATCCGGGCACGTGAAGAGAATGTTCTGCCGCTCAGGCTGGCGCGCTTCGCTTTGGACGATCATGTCCACGTTGATATTGGCCTCCGCCAGCTTGCCGAAAATTTCGGCCGCAACGCCCGGGTGATCCTCCACGCCAAGCAGCGTGACCTTGGCTTCGTCGCGCGAATACGCGACGCCGGAAACAACCTGCTTTTCCACGATCTCATCCTCAGGACATACAAGCGTGCCGGGATTGGGCGCCCCCGGCTCAACGAAACTTGAAAGCACCCGCACGGGCACGCGCTTGGCGAACGCCAGCTCAACCGAGCGCGTCTGCAGCACCTTGGCGCCCGCCGACGCCATCTCCAGCATCTCTTCGTAGGAAATCTTCTCGATCCGCTGCGCCTTGGCGACGATGCGCGGATCAGTCGTGTAGACGCCGTCCACGTCGGTGTAGATGTCGCAGCGCGCCGCCTTCAATGCCGCCGCCAGCGCCACCGCCGACGTATCCGAACCACCACGTCCCAACGTCGTGATGCGGTTATTTTCCGTGATCCCCTGAAAGCCCGGCACGATGGCGACGACGCCTTCGTCCATCGACTTGCCGATCACTTCTTCCGGAATATCCGCCACGCGCGCCTTCGAGTGCGCGGCGTCGGTGCGGAAAGGGATCTGCCAATTCTGCCAAGAGCGCGCCGGAATGCCGATCCGCCGCAACGCCAGCGCCAGCAGGCCTGTAGTCACCTGCTCGCCAGCAGAGACGACAACATCGTACTCGTCGTTGAAATCGTTCGCGCTCATCGGCGCGCCATTGCCACCTTCGCCGGCGGCGCCGCGCGCCAGGCCCACGAGCCGGTCGGTCTCGCCCGACATCGCCGACACCACAACCGCGAGCCCCAATCCCGGCTTCCGCTCAGCCGCGACGATGCGCGCGACGCGGGCGATGCGGTCCACGTCGCCCACGGACGTGCCACCGAACTTCATCACCACACGTGACATGAACTCGAGCCGTTATCCTAAGCGTCAGCGCGGCATTAGCACGCTTCCGGGCGTTGGCGATACGGCTTGACCCGCCTCATTCACGCGCCGATCTGACATCCATGGCCACCACACTCGACCCCGCCGAGATCGAGAAGTTCTCCAAGCTCGCCGCCGAGTGGTGGAATCCGAAGGGACCGTTCGGCGCACTGCATCGCCTCAACCCTGTGCGCCTCCAATATATACGCGATCTGGCGCTAAAGCACTTCGCCCGCGGCGCGCGTCGTCCGCTCGACGGTGTGACGACGTTAGACCTCGGCTGCGGCGGCGGCCTCGTCTCCGCGCCGCTTGCACGCCAGGGCGCGAAGCTCACCGCAATCGATGCGTCCGAAGAAGCCATCGGCGCAGCACGCACCTACGCGGAGCAAGCGGGCCTCGACATCGACTTCCAGGCAACGACCGCCGAAGCGCTCGTCGAACGCGGCGCGCAATTCGAGTTGGTCACGGCGCTCGAAATCATCGAACACGTCGCCGACGTGAACGCGTTTCTCTCCGCTGCCTCGGCGCTCGTCGCGCCCGGCGGCCTGCTCATCCTCTCCACCATCAACCGCACTCCCAAAGCCCGCGCGC
>CADEDT010000264.1 GCA_902826145.1 uncultured Caulobacteraceae bacterium | reverse complement strand
ACGGGCGGCGCTTGGCCTCGCGTTGAGATGTAGCGCATCAGTCCTCGCGCGGGCGGGATCGCGCAAAGGCGAGCCGGCCGACGCTGGCATGATAGGCGAAGTAGATGGCCAGGAGAACGAGCGCCAGGCCGTACCAAGTCAGCGCATAACCCATGTGCCGCGCCGGCGGCAGCGCGTCAGCCCCGGGCGCGAGCGCAAACGGGTTCGCAACCGCGCGGCCATCTTCGCCGACATAGGATGCGGCGATGTAATAATCGGCGACGTTCTCAACGCCCGCGTTTCGCCCCATCGCCGGCAGATCGACGGCGAACCACAAACGCTGCAGCGGCCGGGGCGCCAGCGTGAACGGCGCGGCTGGTTCCGGCCGGATCGAGGCGCCATTGATCGGCGCGCCGAGCCCCATCGACGCCGGAAAGCGCACTTCGCTCGGATTTGGCGCCGTGTTGCCGGGAATGAAGTCGGCGTCCACGAACACGACAGTGTCGCCGTATTGCACCGGCGCAAACACGCGCCAGCCCTGCTCGCGTGTATCGGTGCGGAGGCCATAGACAAACTGGATGCCGCTCTCGATCGGCTGGTACGAGGCGATCGTCATCTCCGCGACCGGTTCTTCCGCGGCGGCAGTCTTCAGCTCGTACTTTTCCCACTGCCAGCGGCCCAGTGGAATGAGCACAATCAGTGCCAAGATCGTCAGCACCGTCATGACGGGAAGAGGTTTGAAGCGGATCATTCCACGTCCTCGTGCGTGGCTTCGCGCGCCTTGTGCTTCCACTGCAACGCAAACAGCGTCGACTTGAACGGCGGCAAGAACGCAATGCAAAGTACGATCGCCGTCACCATGGTGATGGTCAGCGCGAGCCAATCCGCCAAGTTGAGCCCGACCTGAAGGATGATCAGCAGCGGCGCGACAATCGCGCCGACGACTAAAATCACGAACACCGCCGGACCGTCACCAGCGTCAGCGGCTTTGAAATTCGCGCCGCACACAGCGCACGTGTCGCGAAAGCGCAGATAGCCATTGAACACAGCGCCGTTCCCACATTCGGGGCAACGCAACATGAGCCCCGCAGCCCAGGGAGAGGGCCGCGGCGTGCTCAATTCTGCATCGTGAGATACGGCATCACGTAGACGAATGTGAACAGGAACAGCCACACGACGTCGACGAAGTGCCAATACCAGGCCGCAGCTTCGAGGCCGAAATGCTTTTGTGGCGTGAACTGGCCAGCCAACAATCGGAACAAGCAGACAGCGAGGAAGATCGTCCCGATAACGACGTGAAAGCCGTGGAAGCCCGTCGCCATGAAGAATGACGAGCCGTAGACATTGGCGTTGGTAATGTCGCCCTGATTGCCGAAGGCGAAGCCTGCTTCGGGGTATTCGACGCCGAACTGGATGTAGCTGAACAGAATGCCGAGCAGCACCGTGAGGATGAGGCCGTTGCGCGCGCCTTTGCGGTCGCCCGTTTGCAGCGCGTGGTGCGCCCAAGTCACCGTCGTGCCCGACAGCAACAAGATGAGCGTGTTCATCAGCGGCAGGTGGAATGGATCGAACGTCTCGACATGCGGCGGCGGCCAGTTGGCCCAGGCAGCGGTCGTTGCTTCATCCCAAGTCGGCACCATCCAGTCAGCGCGATGGCCGTGATAGATCGCCAGTTCGAAGAACATCCAGAACCAGGCGACGAAGAACATCACTTCCGA
>CADEDT010000263.1 GCA_902826145.1 uncultured Caulobacteraceae bacterium | reverse complement strand
GGATGCCTTGGAAGAAGAGATCGGTTTCCAAGAAGATCTGGCCGTCAGTGATCGAGATCACGTTCGTCGGGATGTAGGCCGACACGTCGTTGGCTTGCGTTTCGATGATAGGCAGCGCCGTCAGCGAGCCTGACTTGTTATCTTCGTTCAGCTTCGCCGCGCGTTCGAGCAAGCGGGAGTGCAGATAGAAGACGTCGCCCGGATAGGCTTCGCGGCCCGGCGGGCGGCGCAGCAGCAGCGACATTTGGCGATACGCGACGGCTTGCTTCGACAAGTCATCATAAATGATGAGCGCGTGCATGCCGTTGTCGCGGAAGTACTCACCCATGGCGCAGCCCGACATCGGCGCGAGATATTGCAGCGGCGCAGGATCAGAAGCCGTGGCGGCGACGATAATCGAATAGCCGAGCGCGCCCTTGTCTTCGAGGGTCTTGACGAGTTGAGCAACCGTCGAGCGCTTTTGGCCGACGACGACGTAAACGCAGTAAAGCTTTTCACTCTCCGGCGCGTTCCGGTCGTGCGCTTCGCGTTGATAGATCATGGTGTCGAGCGCAACGGCGGTCTTGCCGGTTTGGCGGTCGCCGATGATGAGCTCGCGCTGACCGCGGCCGACCGGGATCAGCGCGTCGATCGCCTTGATGCCCGTCTGCATCGGCTCGTGCACCGACTTACGCGGGATGATGCCCGGCGCCTTCACGTCCACGGTGGCGCGCTTCTCAGCTTTGATCGGGCCCTTGCCGTCGATCGGGTTGCCAAGCGCATCCACGACGCGGCCAAGCAGACCTTTGCCAACCGGCACGTCAACGATCTCCCCGAGGCGCTTAACAGTGTCGCCTTCCTTCAGGCCACGGTCTTCGCCGAAAATAACGACGCCGACGTTGTCGCGTTCGAGGTTGAGGGCCATGCCCTTCACGCCGCCCGGGAACTCGACCATTTCGCCGGCCTGAACGTTCTCGAGGCCATAGACGCGGGCGATACCGTCGCCGACCGACAAGATGCGGCCGATCTCGGAGACTTTGGCTTCAGAGCCGAAGCCCTTGATCTGCTCTTTGAGGATTGCGGAAATTTCTGCGGCGCGGACGTCCATTACGTACTCCTCAGGCGGATTTCAGGGCCAGACGCAGCGCGTCCAGCTTGGCTTTGACGGAAGCGTCGAATTGGCGAGAGCCGACGCGGGCGACGAACCCACCGATCAAGCTCTCATCGACGCTGACTTCTGCTTCGACCTTGGCACCGAGCTGCTTGCTCAGCGCGTCGACCACGGCGTCTCTTTCCTGCTGCGCAGGCTGACGGGCGAAGATCACTTCGACCTGGCGGGCGCCGCGATCACGGGCGACCAGAGCGCGGTAGGCCGAGGCGATCGCGGGCAGCTCCGCGGCGCGGCGATTCTGGGCGACGGCGCCAATGGTTTTGAGGCCGAGGTCAGAGAGGCCGAGCTTTTCGGCGACAGCGACCAACGCTTTGGACTTTTCCACAGGGTCGATCAGCGGCGAGCGCGCCACGTCGCGCAAATCTGCGCTTTCCTTCCAGGCGGCGGCGAACTTCGAAAAGTCCTGCTCCAC
Organism: uncultured Caulobacteraceae bacterium; assembly: GCA_902826145.1. Lineage (GTDB taxonomy): Bacteria > Pseudomonadota > Alphaproteobacteria > Caulobacterales > Aquidulcibacteraceae > Vitreimonas. The sequence goes on along the minus strand of CADEDT010000263.1, from coordinate 253 downwards.
CGCCTCTAATTGCTTGGTTTCCTTGGCCAAATCGAACACCGCCCGCGCGTAACGGCCGGCTGCCTCGGAAACTTCGCCATCAAATTTATCAGCCACGCCTGTCTCGCTGCTCTCGCGGCTGACGGCCTGCTGACCGCCCGCTGCTGGATGACGCCGCTTGGGGAAAACCCAAACGCCAGCGGGGCCGCTGCGCACGACCGCGCGGACCCCCTGACGCGCGCGCGAAGTAACACGGTGCGTTCCGGCTTGACAA
>CADEDT010000262.1 GCA_902826145.1 uncultured Caulobacteraceae bacterium | reverse complement strand
AGCACTCGATGACATCGCCTTGCTTGATGTCCTGGAACGGGCCGAAGCTCATGCCACACTCTTGTCCGGCAACGACTTGATCGACCTCGTCCTTGAAGCGCTTCAGCGTCGTAAGCACACCCATTTCTTGGATGACGACGTTGTCGCGCAGGATGCGCACTTTGGCGCCCTTGCGGACGACGCCATCGCTCACGCGACAACCCGCGACCTTGCCGACCTTGGAGATGTTGAACACCTCCAACACTTCGGCGTTGCCGAGGAAGGTTTCGCGATGTTGCGGGGCGAGCATGCCCGACATGACGCCTTTGATGTCGTCGATCAGGTCATAGATGATGTTGTAGTAGCGGATTTCGACGCCTTCGCGCTCGGCCAGATCGCGTGCTTCTTTGGAGGCGCGGACGTTGAAGCCGATGATCGGTGCGCCAGAACCTTTTGCGAGCTGGACGTCCGACTCGTTGATGGCGCCGACGCCCGAAAGCACGACGCGCGCGCGCACTTCTTCGTGCGCCAACTTGTCGAGCGAACCCACGATCGCTTCAGCGGAACCTTGCACGTCGGCCTTGATCAGGATCGGCAGCTCTTTCGCCGTCGAATCCTTGAACTTGGCCATCATGCTTTCGAGCGAAGTGCCCGTGCGCATGCCGGCGTTGGTTTTCTGCTTCTTGGCGCGGGCGCGATAGTCGGCGACTTCGCGAGCACGGTTTTCGTTCTCAACGACGTTCAGCACATCACCTGGCTCCGGCACGCCTTCGAGACCCATGATCTCGACCGGCTCCGACGGACCGGCGTTCTGCAATTGCTGACCGCGCTCGTTGGTGATGGCGCGGATGCGGCCGATCTGAGCGCCGACGACAACGATGTCGCCACGCTTCAACGTGCCCTTTTGTACCAGCACCGTCGCGACGGTGCCGCGACCCTTGTCGAGCTTCGACTCGATTACCGTGGCTTCGGCCGGCCGATCCGGGTTCGCCTTGAGGTCCAAGACCTCGGCTTGCAGCAAGATCGTCTCGACCAGCTTGTCGAGGCCAGTCTTCTTCAGCGCTGAAACTTCAACCGCGAGCGTATCGCCGCCGTGCGTTTCGGTGACGATTTCGTGCTGCAGCAGATCGGTCAGCGCGCGCGTCGGATTCGCATCGGGCTTATCGATCTTGTTTATGGCGACGATGATTGGCGCGCCTGAGGCACGCGCGTGATGAATAGCTTCGACCGTTTGCGGCATGACGCCGTCATCGGCGGCCACAACCAGCACAACGATGTCGGTGACCTGAGCACCTCGAGCACGCATCGCGCTGAACGCGGCGTGGCCCGGCGTATCCAGGAACGTGACGCGCTCGCCGTTCTTCAGGCGAACCTGATAAGCGCCGATATGCTGAGTGATGCCGCCATGTTCGCCGGCGACGACGTCGGTTTCACGCAGCGAGTCGAGTAGCGAGGTCTTGCCGTGATCGACGTGACCCATGACGGTCACGACCGGCGGGCGCGGCAGCAGATGATCGTCGATATCCTCATCGCCGGAGAGACCCTCTTCGACGTCTGATTCCGCCACACGCTTGACGGTGTGGCCAAGTTCGGTGGCGATCAGTTCGGCGGTGTCCGCATCAAGCTCATCGCTTTGCTTCAGCATCTGACCCTGACGCATCATCAACTTGATGATGTCGGCGACGCGCACGGCCATCCGGTTCGACAGTTCCTGAACCGTGATGCTTTCCGGAATGATCACTTCGCGTTTGATCTGTTCGCGCTCAGCGCCGCCCATCAACTTGGCGCGGCGTTCTTTTTCTTTCTGCTGCGCACGACGATAGGCCGCGAGCGAACGCACACGGT
>CADEDT010000261.1 GCA_902826145.1 uncultured Caulobacteraceae bacterium | reverse complement strand
ACCGTGTGCGTTCGCTCGCGGCCTATCGTCGTGCGCAGCAGAAAGAAAAAGAACGTCGCGCCAAGCAGATGGGCGGTGGCGAGCGCGATCAGATCAAGCGCGAAGTCATCATTCCTGAATCCATCACGGTTCAAGAATTGTCGAACCGTATGGCGGTGCGCGTTGCCGACATCATCAAGTTCATGATGCGCCAAGGCCAGATGCTGAAGCAGAGCGATGAGCTCGATGCTGATACGGCCGAGCTAATCGCGACCGAGATGGGTCACACGGTGAAGCGCGTCGCCGAGTCGGACGTCGAAGAGGGCCTCTCCGGCGACGCTGACATCGATGATCACCTGCTGCCGCGTCCGCCGGTCGTGACCGTCATGGGTCACGTCGACCACGGCAAGACATCGCTGCTCGATGCGCTCCGCGAAACGGACGTTGTCGCTGGCGAACATGGCGGCATCACCCAACACATCGGCGCCTATCAGGTGCGCCTAAAGAACGGCGAACGCGTCACCTTCCTCGACACACCGGGCCATGCCGCGTTCAGCGCGATGCGGGCGCGGGGTGCGCAGGTGACCGACATCGTGGTGCTGGTCGTCGCGGCCGATGACGGCGTCATGCCGCAAACGGTGGAAGCCATTCATCACGCGCGCGCCTCGGGCGCGCCGATCATCGTTGCGATCAATAAGATCGATAAGCCCGATGCGAACCCAACGCGCGCGCTGACCGACCTGTTGCAGCACGAGATCGTCACGGAAGCGCACGGCGGCGATACACTGGCCGTCGAAGTTTCGGCGTTGAAGAAAACCGGCCTCGACAAGCTGGTGGAAACGATCCTGCTGCAAGCCGAGGTCATGGACCTGAAGGCCAACCCGGATCGTCCAGCCGAAGCGACGGTGATTGAGTCGAAGCTCGACAAGGGCCGCGGCACGGTCGCGACTGTTCTTATTCAGAAGGGGACGCTGAAGCGCGGCGATATCGTCGTTGTCGGCGCTCAGATCGGTCGCATTCGCGCTATCACCAACGAACGCGGTCAGCAATTGCAGACGGCGGGTCCCTCCGAGCCTGTCGAGATCATGGGTCTCGAAGGCGTGCCAGAGCCAGGCGATGTGCTGAACGTCGTCGAAAACGAAAACCGCGCCCGCGAAGTCGCCGACTATCGCGCGCGCGCCAAGAAGCAAAAGACCAACGCCGGCACGCGCACGGGCACGTCGCTCGAAAGCATGATGGCGAAGTTCAAGGATTCGACGGCGAAGGAACTGCCGATCCTGATCAAGGCCGACGTGCAAGGTTCAGCCGAAGCCATTGTCGGCTCACTCGACAAGCTCGCGCACGAAGAAGTCCGCGCACGCGTGGTGCTCTCTGGCGTCGGCGCCATCAACGAATCGGACGTCCAGCTCGCCAAGGGCTCTGGGGCGCCGATCATCGGCTTCAACGTCCGCGCTTCGAAGGAAGCGCGCGATCTGGCCGAGCGCGAAGGCGTCGAGATCCGCTACTACAACATCATCTACGACCTGATCGACGACATCAAAGGCGTCATGTCGGGTATGCTCACGCCAATCAATCGTGAGACCTTCCTCGGCAATGCTGAAGTGTTGGAGGTGTTCAACATCTCCAAGGTCGGCAAGGTCGCGGGTTGCCGCGTGAGCGATGGCGTCGTCCGCAAGGGTGCGAAGGTGCGTATCCTGCGCGAGAACATCGTCATTCAAGAAATGGGTGTGCTCACCACGCTGAAGCGCTTCAAGGACGAAGTGAACGAAGTCGTCGCCGGCCAAGAGTGCGGCATGAGCTTCGGCCCGTTCCAGGACATCAAGCAAGGCGATGTCATCGAGTGCT
>CADEDT010000260.1 GCA_902826145.1 uncultured Caulobacteraceae bacterium | reverse complement strand
GCGCCGCGAAGGGCCATCTCGCCAAAGTGATCAACATCGCCTCGATCGACGGCGTCTCCGTCAACATGCAGGAGACATATTCCTACGCCGCATCGAAGTCCGGCCTCATCCATCTGACAAAGCGCATGGCGATGCGGCTGATCCAGGACGGCATCGCCGTCACCGGCATTGCACCTGGCGCCTTCCCGTCTGACATGAACCGCATCGCGCGCGATCACGGCGACATGGTCGCACAAGCGATACCGGCAAAGCGCGTTGGCACGACAGAGGACATGGCCGGCGCCGCGATCTTCCTCGCCTCACGCGCGGGCGACTATGTCGTCGGCTCTACCATCATCGTCGATGGCGGCGTCACCTACGCACGCGGCGGCTAGCCCATTTCGTACGGGCGCGTGATCGCTTCGTACCAATGCCCCTCAGGGCCGCGGAAGTAGAAGCCCCGGCCGCCGAAGTGCAAGTTGATCTCGCCCTCGATCTTGCCCATCGGATCGGCCCAATAACTCAAGCCACGCGCCTTGATGCGCGCGAAGATCGCGTCGAACTCGTGCTCACCGACTAGAAATGCGAAGTGGCGACTCTTCACCGGATCGCCGCCGCTATTGATGAAATCGAGACTGACGCCGTTCGCCGTTTTCACCACCAGAAACGGCCCGAACGCGATCGGGGCTTCTAGCCCAAGGATGTCCGCAATGAAGCGAGCGGAAATATCCTTGTCGTCCGCGTGCACGATGGTGTGATTGAGTTCGACGGCCATGTGCGAAACTTGGCGCACGCGTAGCGGCGCTTCAAGCCTCAACGCTTCTTGTAGTCGGGGTGCCGGTAGCAAGTGACGAGGTGGTCGTTGACCATCCCCACCGCCTGCATGAACGCGTAGACGATCGTCGGCCCGACGAACTTGAAGCCCTTTTTCTTCAGCGCTTTCGAGATCGCTTGCGAAGTCTCCGTCTCCGCCGGGATCGGCCCGCCGGGCTTCAGCCGATTGACAATCGGCTTGCCGTCGACGAAGTCCCACAAGAACTTCGACAGAGTCAGCCCCTCCTTGCGCATCGCCAGATACGCCTTCGCCGACGCCACCACGCCCTCGATCTTCAGCCGGTTGCGAACGATGCCTTCGTCCTTCATCAGCTTCTCGATCTTCGCCGGCGTGTAGCGGACAATCTTCTCGGGATCGAAGCCGTCGAATGCGCGGCAATAGTTCTCGCGCTTGCGCAAAATTGTGATCCACGACAGCCCCGCCTGCGCGCCCTCCAGCTGCAGCATCTCGAAGAGCTTCCGGTCATCCCGAACCGGCACGCCCCATTCGTCGTCGTGGTATGCAACGTAAAGCGCATCGCTCCCCGGCCACTTGCAACGCGGTTTGTCGGCAGCGACCTTCTTCATTCCCACTCGATCGTGCCCGGCGGCTTCGATGTCACGTCGTACACGACCCGGTTCACGCCGCGTACTTCGTTGATGATGCGCGTGGCGGCGCGGCCGAGGAAATCCATCGAGTACGGGAAGAAGTCCGCCGTCATGCCGTCCGTGCTCGTCACCGCACGCAGCGCGCAGACATATTCGTACGTACGCCCATCGCCCATCACGCCGACCGTCTTCACCGGCAGCAACACCGCGAACGCCTGCCAGATCTTGTCGTACAAGCCGGCCTTGCGGATCTCGTCGAGATAAACCGCGTCCGCTTCGCGCAGAATATCGAGCTTCTCGCGCGTGATCTCGCCCGGCACGCGGATCGCGAGCCCCGGCCCCGGGAACGGGTGACGCCCAACGAACGTCTCCGGCAGCCCAAGCTCACGCCCCAGCGCGCGCACTTCATCCTTGAAGAGATCGCGCAGCGGCTCGACCAGCT
>CADEDT010000259.1 GCA_902826145.1 uncultured Caulobacteraceae bacterium | reverse complement strand
CCCGGCGGCCTGCTCATCCTCTCCACCATCAACCGCACTCCCAAAGCCCGCGCGCTCGCCATCACCGGCGCCGAGCGCATCCTCAAATGGGCCCCCGAAGGCGCGCACGATTACGACAAGCTGGTCACGCCGGAAGAAATCCGCGCGGGCGCACCGGCGCTGCAATGGGATGAGCCGGTCGGCATCACCTACCAACCACTCGGCAGTGGCTGGGCCATCTCGCGCGACATCGACGTGAACTACATGATGGCTGGGCGGAAGAACTAATTCAGCTTCTTCGGCTGCACTGGCGCTAGTCCCGGCGGCAGCGGCGACGCCGGAATGCCTTCTTCCGCCAGCTCTTGCGCTTGCTCTGGCGTCGCTTCGCCCCAGATCGCGCGCTCTTCGCTTTCGCCTGAATGCATCTTGCGCGCTTCGTCGGCGAACTTGTCGCCGACATAGTCGAAATTGTCTTTGATGTGCTCGCGCACCTTCGCTGCCATCGCCATGGCTACAGCTTTCTCGCTGCGCGCGGCTTTCTTGCGCGCAGTCTGCACCGCCGGCGCCATCGGCGCTTTCGTCACGTGTTTGGAACCGCAATGCGGGCATTCGACCAAGCCGGCTTCCGCCTGCTTGTCGTAGTCTGCGATCGAGCCGAACCACGCCTCGAACTCGTCGCCGTTATCGCACTTAAGATCGTACCGGATCATGGCCCAGTGAAATTTCGTCCGCCTTGCCACGCCGGAATTTTGGCGCGCGCCACAGAGACAGCATCTAGGTCGAGATCGGCGACAATGAAACCCGGCTCGTCATGATCAAGCTTCGCGATCACCTTGCCCCACGGGTCAATGATCACCGAATGGCCGTAGGTGGAGCGGCCGTCTTCGTGCGTGCCGCCCTGCGCTGGCGCGATGACATAGCAATGCGTCTCAATCGCCCGCGCCCGCAGCAGCGTTTCCCAATGCGCTTGCCCCGTCGGCACCGTGAACGCCGCCGGCACCGCAATCACTTCAGCCCCCGCGCGCGCCAGCGCGCTGTAGAGTGGCGCGAACCGCACGTCGTAGCAAATCGTCAGACCAATCTTCGCGTCCATCGGCCCCGTGACGATCACTGCCTCAGAGCCGCCCGCGAACGTATCGCTCTCGCGATACGTCTCGCCGCCGCCCAGCGTCACGTCGAACAAATTGATCTTGTCGTACTTCGCCACGACCTTGCCGCTTGGATCGAACACGAACGAACGGTTCCACACCTTGCCGTTGCCCGCATCGATCGAACCCGAGCCCAGAAGGAGCCACACGCCAAGCTCTTGCGCCGCCGCGCCCCAGGCTTTGATCTCGCTCTCGATCTGCGTCGAGCCGATCGTCTTCAGCATCCGCGCCTTGTCGCGATCGAGCACCATCGTGCATTCAGGCGTCGCAATGAAGCGCGCGCCCGCCGCCGCCGCTTCGCGCAGCAACGGCATCGCCGCTTCACGATTGGCCGCAGGCTCGATACCCGAGCGAAGCTGAACCGCCGCAGCACGCAACTTACGCATCAGGCGCCCGCCAATAGCGGATCGAGCCCGCCGCGTTGCTCAAGCGCATGCAGATCATCGCAGCCGCCAACGTGCGTTTCACCGACAAAGATTTGCGGGAACGTCCAACGCCCGGAGCGCTGAATCATCTCTTGGCGCGTCAACGGGCAGCCAGTGGCGTCGATCTCTTTCACCTCAACTCCCTTGCGCTGAAGCAACGCGATCGCTCGCGTGCAGTACGGGCAGAAGGAGCGCGTGTAGACGGTTACCTGGGCCATGTCCGACTCAAGAGTGTCAGATAGAAATATCAATTGGCCTAACAACGCGCGCTAGGGTCACTGCATGCACTTCTGCAGCCCCAGCTTTACGCAATGCACGGGCGCA
>CADEDT010000258.1 GCA_902826145.1 uncultured Caulobacteraceae bacterium | reverse complement strand
AAAGGCAAGGGCGGCTCGATGCACATGTTCAGCATCGAGAAAGCCTTCTACGGCGGACACGGCATCGTCGGCGCGCAAGTCTCGCTCGGCACCGGCCTCGCGTTCGCCAACAGCTATCGCAAGGACGGCAAAGTCTGCCTCACTTACTTTGGCGATGGCGCGTCGAACCAAGGCCAGGTCTACGAAAGCTTCAACATGGCTTCGCTGTGGAAGCTGCCGGTCGTCTACATCATCGAGAACAACCAATACGCCATGGGCACGAGCGTGCAGCGCTCAAGCGCCGAGACGCATTTCTACAAGCGCGGCTCAGCGTTCGCGATCCCCGGCGAAGAAGTTGATGGCATGGACGTCGTCGCCGTGCGTGAAGCCGGCAAGCGCGCTGTCGAGCACGCGCGCTCAGGCAATGGCCCGTTCCTCTTGGAAATGAAGACCTACCGGTATCGCGGTCACTCCATGTCCGACCCTGCGAAGTATCGCACCAAGGAAGAGGTCGACGAGCAAAAGGCCAAGCGCGATCCGATCGAGCACGTAAAGAAGCTGATCACCGACGCGGGCCATGCCAGCGAAGACGAGTTGAAAAACACCGATCGCGAAATCCGCGCCATCGTCAGCGAAAGCGCGACCTTCGCGCAAGAAAGCCCGGAGCCCGATCCGAGCGAACTGATGACTGACATTTACATCGAAGCATAACTTGCGGGGGCAGAGCACATGACGCCGGAACTTACTTATCTCGCCTACACGATCATTCTGTTCTTCGTGATCGTGTTCATTCAGGCCACCGCCGGCATTCGCCAGCACGGTGGCCTTGTCCTCGCCAACAATCGCGACAATCTTCCCGGACCGAACACGTTCCTCGCGCGGGCCAAGCGCAACGTCGACAACATGCGTGAAAACCTCTGGTTCTTCGTGCCTGGGATTCTGATCGCGGCGATTATCGATCTCTCAAACCAATGGACGATCCTCGGCGCGCAGATCTTCTTCTTCGCGCGCCTCGCGCACGCGATCACTTACCTCGCCGGCTGGCCGTTCATCCGTCCGCTCTTCTGGTTCGCGGGCATCATCGGCTGCGCCATCATCTATCTCGCTCTCTTTGGGATCCTCGTCTGATGACGCAAATCCTCATGCCCGCGCTGTCTCCGACGATGGAGGAGGGCAACCTTACGAAGTGGCACGTCAAAGCCGGCGACAGAATCGAACCCGGCCAAGTCATCGCCGAGATCGAGACCGACAAGGCGACGATGGAAGTCGAGGCCGTCGACGAAGGCACGGTGACTGAACTGCTCGTCGCCGAAGGCGCACAAGGCGTGAAGGTGAACACGCCGATCGCAGTGCTTGATGGTGAAGCTCAACAACCCTCTCCCCCCTCGCGGGGGAGAGGGCGGGGTGAGGGGGGGCGTTCCGACGCACCGCGCGTAGACGATCGCCCCCCACCCCCAACCCCCGCCCCACGAGGGGGCGGGGGCGCCGTCACCCAGGCCGATCCGGAAATCCCAGCCGGCACGCAGATGATCAAGATCACCGTGCGCGACGCGCTGCGTGACGCGATGGCCGAGGAAATGCGTGCCGACGACCGCGTCTTCGTTATGGGCGAAGAGGTCGCCGAGTACCAAGGCGCCTACAAAGTCACGCGCGAACTGCTGCAAGAGTTCGGCGCGCAACGCGTCGTCGACACGCCCATCACGGAGCACGGCTTTGCTGGCCTCGGCGTCGGCGCCGCGATGGCGGGCCTAAAGCCGATCGTCGAGTTCATGACCTGGAATTTCGCGATGCAAGCGATCGACCAGATCATCAACTCCGCCGCCAAGACGCTCTACATGTCCGGCGGCCAGATCAAATCCTCGATCGTCTTCCGCGGCCCCAATGGCGCGGCCTCACGCGTCGCCGCGCAGCA
>CADEDT010000257.1 GCA_902826145.1 uncultured Caulobacteraceae bacterium | reverse complement strand
CACCAACTATCGTCCGCAATTCTACTTCCGCACCACCGACGTGACCGGCATCTGCCAGCTGCCGGCAGGCGTCGAGATGGTCATGCCGGGCGACAACATCAAAATGTCGGTGGAACTGATCAACCCGATCGCCATGGACCAAGGCCTCCGCTTCGCTATCCGCGAAGGCGGCCGTACCGTTGGTTCGGGCGTCGTGGCGAAGGTCATCGAATAGTCCTCTCGCCCGCGAGAAACGAAGGCCCCGGAGAGCGATCTCCGGGGCCTTTTCGTTCGTGCCGTTAGAAATAGACGCGGTAACTCAAAGCGTTAACCTAGGCGCGCATCCAAATTGGGTTGCGCCCGCATCCTTTATGTCCGAAGGGCGCCGTCAGGCGCGAGGGAGACGTGGATGGAACGGTTTGTGTTTGTCGTGGCGATTGCCATCGCCATCCTCTTTGGCATTGGCGCCGTATTCGGTGGCTCGCACTGGGGTAACTTCCACGTCGACATCGATGACGGCGACGGCATCCGCGGCACAGCCGCGATCGTAGCGGTCAGCCCCGGTCGTATGGAGGCCCAGACCTTCACCGGTGAGACCCTTCGTCTTCGCCATATGGCGGCGGTCGTGACCGTCGTCCCCGAGGACCGCACCGACTACGCCGTAGAAATCGACAATTCCGCCGGCCGTTTGCCGATGCCGACGGTCGCCTCTGATGACGGCCGTGTCCTGATCGACGGCCAGCTGCGCGGCCGCGTCCGCGATTGCGGCGAAGGCGGCGCGGCGACCGTTCGTGGCTACGCCGACGACGACGAAATTCCGGCGGCCGAACTGCCGCGCATCACTATCCGCGCGCCCCGGACGCTCAATATTGACCGCAGTGGCGCGGGCACGACCGAAATTGGCGCTTCCCAAGAGCTCAGCCTCGACGTCAGCGGCTGCAGCACCACAACCACTGGCGACGTCGCCGGCTCGTTCACCCTTGACGCGGCCGGCTCTGGCGATCTGCATGCTGGCGCGGTCCGCAGCTTAAACGCCGACATCGCCGGTTCGGCCGATATCGTGGTCGGCGCAGTCGCCGAGGGCGCGGAAATCGACATCGCTGGCTCGGGCTCCGTCACCATGGCCTCGCTCAACGGCTTCCTGAACTCGGACGGCGCCGGCTCCGGCAGCGTCACGGTCCAAGGTGGCAGTGTAACCAGTGCCGAGATCGACCTCGCGGGCTCGGGCGGCGTGACAATCACCGCCCCAGTTCAGAGCCTTAACGTCTCAATCGTGGGCTCGGGTGACGTCGAAGTGGCAGGCGTGGTCGGCACGCTCGAGGCCGAGATCGCCGGCTCCGGCAACGTCAGCGCCCAATCCGTCACAGGCAGCGTTCGCCAGGAAGTTTGGGGCTCGGGCGAGGTATCCGTAGGCCGATGAAAGCCGCGCAAAACGCGCCTTGACGCACAGGTGTCACGTCTATAGGAAACCGCCCTTCGAGCCGGCCGTAAGCTTCTGCTTAGACGCGGTTCGCAAGCTACGCGGCAGCTTCCTCGGGACAAGCGGGGTTGAGCACGCGGGACGGAAAGTCCCGTAAGAGCAGCGTTTTTTGCGATCCACTCTTTCAAAGCGCCGTCCGTCTCGGGCGGCGTTTTTCTCGTCGGCGAGCTTCAAAAGAAGCGCGTCGCCGAATTTTGCGTTCAGCGATGCAAGTCGCCACGCAGGTGAATTTGGGAAGACTTTGCGATGATGCAGCAAAACATCCGGATCAGGCTCAAAGCCTTCGATCACCGCACGCTTGATCTGTCTGCGAAGGAAATCGTGTCGACGGCGAAGCGCACGGGCGCGACGGTCATCGGTCCGGTGCCGCTGCCAACGCGCATCGAGAAGTTCACGGTCAACCGCTCGCCGCACGTCGATAAGAAGAGCCGCGAGCAATTCGAAAT
>CADEDT010000256.1 GCA_902826145.1 uncultured Caulobacteraceae bacterium | reverse complement strand
TCTTCCGCAAGTTCGCGCCGAACTTCCGGCCGTTGTTCGAATTGACCATGAACGCTGCCGCCACGTGTGCGATCGGATTGTCGGGTGTCTCGTCGTAGGCAACCGCGCGCACGAACGCGACGCTCTTGCCTAACTTGTAGCAATGCGCTTCCGCCAGCACGTCGCGCTGCGGCGTCGCCGGGCGCATGTAGTCGATGCGCAGATCGATGGTCGCCACCGTTGTCGGAGTCTCCATCGCCGCCACGGCTGCCGTGCCGCAAAGCGTATCGAGAAACGTCGTGATCACGCCGCCTGCGATCACACCGGTTTCCGGATCACCGATCAGCTCCTCGCGATAAGGCACGCGCCCCCAAACCCGCGCCGGCTCGATTCTAGTCACCTCCATGCCCAACGCCTTCGCTTGCGGCGTGAACTGGATCATCGCACGCACGCGCTCCAGCGGGTCGTCGCCAGAGGCATAGGAGGTGGGTTGGTCGCTCATCAGAGCGTGCTAGCAGCGGCCAGCGCGCGCCGCCATTGATGCAAATTGACGTTTCGTCACTTTTGTGACGCTATGACCTTGCGAATGAGTCACTTGGGGCAGGGAATGAGCGAAACGGCCAACGTCGAGCCGATCGGCAAGCGCGAGAAGACCAAGGTGGCCAACCGTCAGGCCATTCTCGTAGCCGCGCGCCAAGTGTTCGCCGAACTCGGCTACGAGGCCGCGACCGTGCGCGACATCATTCGCGGCACCGAACTCGCGAGCGGCACCTTCTACAATTACTTCAAGTCGAAAGAAGAGGTGTTCGACGCGCTGGCTGACGATGGCGCACGCCGCTTTCGTCCGATCCTCAGGATGGCGCGCGAGAACGCCAAGAGCTTCGAGGATTATCTGCACTCGGCTTTCGTCGCGTACATGCACTTCATCGTGCAGGACAATCAGCTTGAAGGCCGGCCGATCCAGGAGCGGCGCCCGCACATCATCCGCATGGACACGCCGGAGATGACGGCGGTTTACCAGGAAGTGCGCCAAAGCCTCGAAGATGCGATCGCTCACGGCGACGCGCCGCGTGTCGATGCTGATTATCTGGCTTGCGCCTGCATCGGCATCGCGCAAGAGGTGGGGTCAGCCATGTTGCGCCGTTCGCCGCCGGATATTGACGCTGCGGCAGACTTCGCAACCGGTCTCATTCTCAAAGGCCTCGTCGGCGCTCCGCGCCAAGGCTGATCTAGGAGCGGCATTTGTCCTGGTTGCGCAAAGCGCTTGTGCATCTTGCTTTGTCGCGCTCCGACGAAGCGCTGATCAAAGCGTCGGGTGGCGAGCCGCGCACCGTGCGCGGCATGACGCTCGACCCGCGCATGCAGTTTCTCGAAGCGCAAGCGCGCCTGCGCGCGATCCCGTGGGAAAACATGACGCCCGCAATGCTGCGCGCCGGCGAACAGCAGGGCTCAGCGCTCTTCGGCGGCGGCAAAGTCTCCGGCGTGCGCATCGAGAAAGTCTACGTCACGGGCCGCAGTCACTCCGTCCCGTGCCGCCTCTACCTACCGACTGTGCGCGACAATTCCGCGGCAATGATGGTCTATCTCCATTTCGGCGGAGGTGTGATCGGCACGCTCGAGAGCTGCCATCGTCTCTGCGCTCTGATCGCGAAGGAAGCCGGTGCGCCGGTGCTTTCCGTCGACTATCGCCTTGCGCCGGAATTCAAGTACCCAATCGGTCTCGAAGACTGCCTCGCGGCCTACAACTGGGCCGTCGATAACGCCGCCCGCTACGGCGCGCCCGTCAGCAAAGCCGCCATCGGCGGTGACAGCATGGGTGGGCTCTTCTCCGCGATCATCGCGCAAGAGACGCGCCGCACGAAGCCGCCGGTGCTCCAGCTCCTCATCTATCCCGGCATCGACTTCGTCTCCGACACGCCGTCGATGCATGACTTCGCTG
>CADEDT010000255.1 GCA_902826145.1 uncultured Caulobacteraceae bacterium | reverse complement strand
CCATGGTGACCGCGAGCCACAACGAGAACGGCTGGACCGGCGTGAAGATGGGCGCCGATCGGCCTCTTACTTTCGGCCCCGACGAAATGGGCAAGCTCCGCGACATCGTGCTCGGCGGCAAATTCAAGGAACGCGCCGGCGGCGCCTACAAGCGCGTCGAAGACATGCGCGAGCGCTACATCGCCGACATCGTCTCACGCGTGAAGCTCACCCGCCCGATTAAAGTCATCGCCGCGTGCGGCAACGGCACGGCTGGCGCGTTTGCGCCGGAAGCGCTCCGCCGCATGGGCGCGGAGGTGATCGATCTGCACACCGGCCTCGACTGGACCTTCCCGCACTACAACGCCAACCCCGAAGACAGCGAGATGCTGCACGACATGGCGGCGGCGGTGAAGAAGCACGGCGCCGATCTGGCACTCGGCTTCGACGGCGACGGCGATCGCTGCGGCGTCGTCGATGACGAAGGCGACGAGATCTTCGCCGATAAAGTCGGCCTCATGCTGGCGCGTGACCTCAGCGCCGAACACAAGAACGCAACGTTTGTCGCCGACGTGAAGTCCACAGGCCTCTACGCGATCGACCCGGTGCTGAAAGCCAACGGCGCGAAGGTCGATTATTGGAAAACCGGTCACTCCTACATCAAGCGCCGCACCACAGAACTCGGCGCCCTCGCCGGCTTCGAAAAGTCAGGCCACTTCTTCTTCCGCCAACCACTCGGCAACGGCTATGACGATGGCATCGTCGCCGCCGCCGCAGTGCTCGCGATGCTTGACCGCAATCCGGGCAAGAATCTGAGCGCGCTGAAGAACGCGCTGCCGAAGAGCTACACCTCGCTCACCATGAGCCCGCACTGCGACGACGAGAAGAAATACGGCATCGTCGATCGCGTCGTCGCCGACTATCAGAAGCTCGCAGCCGAAGGCGGCAAGATTCTTGGCCGCAAGATTCGCGACGTAAACACCGTGAACGGCGCGCGCGTCACACTGGAAGACGGCGCCTGGGTGCTGGTGCGCGCCTCCTCGAACAAGCCTGAACTCGTCGTCGTCGTTGAAAGCATGACCAGCGATGACGACATGAAGGCGCTATTCCGCAACGAAGTAAAACCACGTCTCGCCCGCTTCGCTGAAGTCGGCGCCTACAATCAGGAAATCTAAGCATGCGCGTTACAATGATCGGCACCGGCTATGTGGGCCTCGTCTCCGGCGCGTGCTTCGCAGACTTCGGCCACACCGTGACGTGCGTCGACAAGGACGCCGGCAAGATCGCACGCCTGCAGAAGGGCGAAATCCCGATCTTTGAACCGGGCCTCGATGAACTGGTGAAAGACAACGTCGAGCAAGGCCGCTTGTTCTTCACGACCGATCCGACAGCCGCGATCCGCGACGCCGACGCGGTCTTCATCGCCGTTGGCACGCCATCACGTCGCGGCGATGGCCACGCCGATCTCTCCTACGTCTATGCCGCCGCCGAAGAGATCGCGTCGCTGATGAACGGCTACACGGTGGTCGTCACCAAATCGACGGTGCCGGTCGGCACAGGCGATGAAGTCGAAGCCATCATCAAGAAGACGCGGCCTGACGCGGAATTCGCCGTAGTCTCGAACCCGGAATTTCTGCGCGAAGGCGCGGCCATCAACGACTTCAAGCGGCCCGACCGCGTCGTTGTCGGCACACACGATGAGCGCGCGCGCGACGTGATGCGTCAGCTCTATCGCCCGCTTTCGCTGAACGAAACACCGATGGTGTTCACTGAGCGCCGCACGTCCGAGCTGATCAAGTACGCGGCGAACGGCTTCCTGGCGATGAAGATCACCTTCATCAACGAGATCGCCGATCTCTGCGAAGCCGTCGGCGCCAACGTGCAGGAAGTCGCCAAGGGCATCGGCCTCGACAACCGCATCGGCCGCAAATTCCTGAACGCCGGCCCCGGCTATGGCGGCTC
>CADEDT010000254.1 GCA_902826145.1 uncultured Caulobacteraceae bacterium | reverse complement strand
AGCAAACGCGCCGGCGGAAATTGTTCGCGCTGCGGCGGCGGTGGCGTCGCGCGCATGATGAAATAGAGCACCGACAACGCCAGCAGCGCGAACAACGCGCCCGGCGCTCCAAACAGAAACGGCCCGAAGCTCAAGCGAAGCGCTCCGAGACGAGTGCGATCAGCATCGCCAAAGCCGGCGCCGCGCCATGATCGGTGCGATGCAGGAGAGCAGGGAAGCCGTACTCGCCGCCGAGCGTGCGGATCGCGCGCCGATGCGTCTCCAACCTCTCCGCGTACACGTCGCGCACGGATTCCGGACGCCCGAGCAAAGTTTCACTGCGCCGCCCGCCAGGCTCCAGAAACAATGTCCGCCCGCGAAACGGAAAGTCTTCCTCCGCCGGATCGGCCACCATCACCAGCGCGCCCGAAGCGCCGGCATCAGCCGCAGCACTCAACCGCGCGCGCCATGTTTCGACCGGTGCGTAGAAGTCCGAGAAAAAAACAATGCAGCTGCGCGGCGGCGCATCGGCATCCTTCTGCGGCGCGAGAAAATCATGCGCGAGCCGATCCACAGCGCGCGGCCCACTGCGCGGTGACAAACCAAGCTTCCCCACACGCTCGCCGCCGCGGGTCAGCAATGTCGCCAGCGCAAGCGCAATCGTCTGTGCGCGCCTGAGCTTGGTTGAGCGCGCCGCGTCGCTCGTCCAATTGAAACCCGCATCCGCATCGATCCAGAACCACGCCGTCTGCGCCGCTTCGCGTTCGCGCTCGCGCACAAAATAGCGGTCGCCGCGCGCCGAGCGGCGCCAATCCACCAACCGCGCGCCATCTTCGGCGCGGTGATCGCGATATTGCCAGAACGCTTCGCCTTGGCCGGAACGCCGCCGCCCGTGCAAACCCGGGGCGCTTGCCGCCAATCGCTTCGCATCGAGCAGCACGCCCGGCAAATCGCCCGCCAGCGCGAGCGCGTCGAGGCGCGCCGTATCGTTCAACGCCGCGCCTTCTTCTTGGCGACGGCCTTCTTTTTCGCTGCGCTCTTCTTTGCGCGCTTGGGCGCCGCATTCGGCGCCATGTCGACGATGACCTCGAACCCCGCATAGAGCATCGAGGCCGGATCGAACGGCATGGTCTTCGGCATCTTCATTGCCGGATCGGCCATCACGTTCTTCAGGATGCGATTGCGTTCGGCCTTCGAAGGATAGGTCGCCCACGAGAACACGATCGTGTGGCCGGGCTTGAGCTTCATCGCTTTCGGAAATGTCGTCGCCATGCCTTCGGCGTTGTAGTCGTCACCGGCGCATTCCTTATAGTCGAGCGCGCCGTGCTTCATCCAAATCTCGCCAGCCTTCGCAGACATCTTCTTGTATGCGGCGATGTTCTTCGTCGGCACTTGCAACAAGAAGCCGTCAACATAAGCCATTGCGTTCTCCCTTAAGCCGCGCGTTGCGCGAGTTCGTCGACGAGCGTGTCGATATCCAAGCCTTCCGCGCGCGCGCCGAAGGAAAGCTGCATGCGGTGCACAAGCGCCGGCCGCGCTAGTGCGGCGACATCATCCACCGCCGGCGCCAAGCGCCCGCGCAACAACGCCCGCGCGCGAACCGCCAGCATCAAAGCTTGCCCCGCGCGCGGGCCAGGGCCCCACGCCACATGCTGGTTCACGCGCGGATCAGTGCTTGAGCCCGGCCGCGCCGAGCGCACCAGTTCCAAGATCGACGCCAACACCTTCTCGCCAACCGGCATCCGCCGCACGAGCTGCTGCAAGCGGATCAAAGCTTGTCCGTTCAGCACCGCCTGCGGCTGCGGATCTTCCAGGCCTGTCGTCTCGATCAGAATCTTCCGCTCGATCTCCGCGTCCGGGTAGGGCACGTCGACTTGCAGCAAGAAGCGATCGAGCTGTGCTTCCGGCAACGGATACGCGCCCTCGTGCTCAATAGGGTTCTGCGTCGCCAACACATGGAACGGCGCCGGT
>CADEDT010000253.1 GCA_902826145.1 uncultured Caulobacteraceae bacterium | reverse complement strand
TCCCGATGTCCCTGCCCGCGTGGCTTTATACCGACCAGCGCTTCTTCGAGCTGGAGCGGGAGAAGGTGTTTGCGCAGGCGTGGCACATCGTCGGCCATTTGAACGACATCCCGAACACCGGCGACTACCTGACGCTCGACATGATGGGCGAGCGCGTTGTCACCGTGCGCGGCGATGACGGCAAGGTTCGCAGCTTCCACAATGTGTGCCGCCATCGCGCAGGCAAGATCGCCGGCGAAACGCGCGGCTCGTGCGGGCACCGGCTCGTGTGCCCGTACCATGCGTGGAGCTACAAACTCGACGGCACGTTCGCCGGCGCGCCGAAGTGGCAGGGCTTCGATGGCATCGATCCGAAACAGCTCGGGCTAAAGCCGGTCGATCAGGAGATCGCCTACGGCTTCATCTTCGTTCGCTTTGCGCAGGGCTTGCCAAGCGTGAAAGAGATGATGGCGCCCTATGCGGACGAACTTGAGTCATTTGAACTAGAGAAGCTCGTCCCGAATGGGCGCGTGACGCTGCGGCCGCGCCCGGTGAACTGGAAGAATGTCGGCGACAATTATTCCGATGGCATGCACATTCCCGTCGCGCACCCGGGCCTCTCGCGATTGCTTGCGGGCACCTACAAGATCGAAGCCAAGGAATGGATCGATAAGATGTGGGGGCACGTCACCGAGACGCCCTCCAATCATTGGCCGGAACGCCAGTACCAAAAGCTGCTCGGCACGTTCGATCACATCCCGAAAGAGCGCCGCCGTTTGTGGACCTATTACAAGCTTTGGCCGAACGTCGCGTTCGACATTTATCCGGATCAGGTGGACTTCATGCAGTTCATCCCGGTTTCGGCGAGCCAAACCATGATCCGCGAGATCGCGTACGTGCACCCGAACGCAAGCCGCGAGATGAATGCCGCGCGCTATTTGAACTGGCGCATCAATCGCCAGGTGAACGCGGAAGACACCGATCTCATCGAAGGCGTGCAGCAGGGCATGGAAAGCTCAAGCTATTCCACTGGGCCGCTTTCGCCGTCCGAAGTGTGTCTGATCTCGTTCGGCAACCGCATGCGATCACTAATTCCTGAAGCGAAGCTCGAACACGCCCCGGCTTGACGATCCAGCGACGCTTCGCCAAATACCCGCTGCCTATGACGCCTGAGATTGCCTGACGCTGCGGGCCGCGTTCTTGTAAACGCCAGCCCGCTCTGAACTGCGCTCCAACGCGGCGCGCGAACGCACGCGTTCAGACTAGGCAAATCCCACGTGAATATTTCGAAGTACGAGCAGCGGACGCTGCACACGCTCGCGCAAGGCGGGCGCATCAATCATCGCAAGAACGACGTCGGCCATATCGTCGAGATCGACTGCCTCAACCGCGAAGGTTGGCGGCTGGACGACTGCACGCTTTCAGTCTTTCAGCGCCTGCGCCGGCGGCGCTTGATCATGAGTGAAAACGGCGGCCCCTATCGCATCACGCGCGAGGGGCTGGCTGCGGTGCGAGCGCAACTGGATCAGCGTTAGCCGCCAGCGACAAACGCCATCCGGCGCAAATCCGCTTGACGGCATCGTTTACATCTGTAATCAATAGAGCGATTACGGGTGTAAACATGCGCGTCAGTTCGGCGGAAGGCATCGTTATGGAGGCGCTCTGGCGGAAACAGCCGCTGAGCGCTGAAGACGTCGTGGCAGACGTCGCTAAGGATCAGGGCTGGACCGACGCTACAGTCAAAACGCTGCTGAACCGGCTGCTCTCAAAGGGCGCTATTGCCGCCGAAAAGGATGGCCGGCGCTATCTCTACCGCCCGGTGCTGAAGCGCGAGGACTACGTCGCGGAAGAAAGCACGAGCTTGATCGATCGCTTGTTTGACGGGCGCGTCTCCTCGTTAGTCACGCATTTCTCGGAGCGCGAAAAGCTCAGCGCAGACGACATCGCCGAACTGAAACGCCTCATCGCGGAGCTCGACAATGAGCGCTGAGATCCTGCC
>CADEDT010000252.1 GCA_902826145.1 uncultured Caulobacteraceae bacterium | reverse complement strand
CGCGCGGACCCCCTGACGCGCGCGCGAAGTAACACGGTGCGTTCCGGCTTGACAACCGGGCCCAAGGGCGGCGGATCAGCGACAAAAGCGCCTGATAAGGCGGGGGGAAACTGAGCAATGACCGACGCGCCCGCGCCTGCGCAGAGCAGCCATGACGTATCGCCCAAAAAGATGCGCCAAGTGGTGGCGGCAAGCGCCGCCGGCACGGTGTTCGAATGGTACGATTTCTTCGTCTACGGCGCGTTGGCTTCGGTGATTTCACCGATCTTTTTTGCGGGGCTCCCGGACGCTCAAGCATTCGTGTTCACGTTGCTGACGTTTGCCGTGGGCTTTGTCGTGCGGCCGCTCGGCGCGCTGGTGTTCGGCAAGATCGGCGATAGTTCCGGCCGCAAAGGCGCGTTCCTCATCACCATCACAATCATGGGCGTGGCGACATTCGCGGTGGGTCTGCTGCCGACGGCGGAACAAGCCGGCATCTGGGCGCCGATCCTCCTCGTGAGTTGCCGGGTGCTGCAGGGTTTTGCGCTCGGCGGCGAGTATGGCGGCGCGGCAATCTATGTGGCGGAACATGCCAATCCGAAGAAGCGCGGCATCGCGACGGGATGGATTCAAACCTCCGCCGCGTTTGGCTTGGTCGGCGCGCTTGGCGTTGTCGCGATCACGCGCGCCGTGCTCGGCGAAGAAGCGCTGCGCGAATGGGGCTGGCGCATCCCCTTCTTACTCTCCGTGTTTCTGCTCGCGATATCGATCTGGATTCGCGTGCAGCTCGAAGAAAGCCCGGCGTTCCAGAAGCTGAAGGACGAAGGCAAGGTTTCGAAGGCGGCCTACGCGGAGAGCTTCTTCGAGTGGCGCAATCTGAAGATCATCCTTCTCGCCTTCTTCACCGTATGCATGGCGCAGGGCGTCGTCTGGTACACGGGCTCGTTCTACACGCAGTTCTTCCTTGAGCGGACGCTGAAGATCGACTCGCTCACGGTGAACCTGCTGATGATCGCAGCCGTCGCGCTTTCGGCGCCGCTCTACATCTTCTTCGCTTGGCTTTCTGATCGTGTGGGACGCAAGCCTGTGATGCTGTTCGGCATCGTGATGATGCTGGCGCTCTACTTCCCCGGCTATCACTTCATTACGCAACAAGGCAATCCGGCTCTCGCGGCAGCGTCAGAGAATGTGCCCGTAACGGTGATCGCTGATCCGGCGGATTGCACGTTCCAGCTCGACCTCACCGGCGGCGCACGTCAGTTCTCGACCTCATGCGATATCGCCAAGGGCGCGCTAACAAGCGCCGGCGTAAGCTACACGACCGAGGCGGGCTCTACGGGCGAGCTAGCGCGCATTCGCATCGGCAATCAGGAAGTCGAAAGCGTTAGCGCGGCTGGGCAATCGAATTCTGAAATCCGCACGACACGCACGACGTTCGAAACCGAAGTTCTGCGCCCCGCTTTAAATGCAGCCGGCTATCCGGCGCACGCGCCCGGCGCGATGCAGAACTGGAGCTTCGCTGAAATTGCGCGGGTCTTCAGCGAGAAGATCGGCGTCTATTTCATGATGGCGCTGTTTGTGGTCGCGGCGACGGCGCTCTACGGACCGCAGGCCGCGGCGCTGGTGGAGCTCTTCCCCACACGCATCCGTTATACGGCGCTTTCGGTGCCGTATCACGTTGGCGTCGGTTGGTTGGGCGGCCTGCTTCCCGCGACGGTGTTTGCGATCAATACCGCGACCGGCTCGATCTACGCGGGGCTTTGGTTTCCCACTGTAGTCACCGCAATCGCAGCGCTGGTGACGTTCTTTTTCCTGCCGGAAACCAAGGATCGCGACATTCACGCGTAACGTTTCGGAAAGATGGTTTTCACGCATTCACCAGCTTTCTGA
Organism: uncultured Caulobacteraceae bacterium; assembly: GCA_902826145.1. GTDB lineage: Bacteria > Pseudomonadota > Alphaproteobacteria > Caulobacterales > Aquidulcibacteraceae > Vitreimonas. The sequence continues at coordinate 111 of CADEDT010000252.1, read as the reverse complement.
ACGAGAGCTTAAACGTGTGCGTGTAGTCTCCTCTACATGACGGCGATCCCCCACGCCGCCTTGGCCCTCACCAGCGCCCTTGACCGCTTTGGGCACGCCAGTGCGCGTGTG
>CADEDT010000251.1 GCA_902826145.1 uncultured Caulobacteraceae bacterium | reverse complement strand
TCGCGCCGACGCGGAACTATTTCGGCCACGGCGCCGATAAGAAGGCCAAGAGGAAGTAAGCCATGACGGTCGCGAGAGAAAATCAGCGCGGACCGGACGGCAAGAATCGCCGCCGTGAAGCGTCAAACGAAGCGAAGGCGATCCTTCGCACGCTGCGCATCAGCCCGCAGAAGCTGAACCTGGTCGCGCAATCGATCCGCGGTCTCTCGGCTGAGAAGGCCGTGAACGAACTGCGCTTCAGCCAAAAGCGCATCGCCAAGGATGTGCTCAAGTGCCTGAAGTCGGCGATCGACAACGCCGAGAACAATCACAGCCTCGACGTCGACAGTCTCGTCGTTGCGCAAGCGCACGTCGGCAAGAACATCACCATGAAGCGCATGCACACCCGCGCCCGCGGCCGTGGCGTGCGCATCGAGAAGCTCTTCTCCCAACTCACCATCGTGCTGCGCGATACCTCGAAGCAGCCCGAAAAAGCTGAGGCCGCCTGATGGGTCAGAAAGTCAATCCGATCGGTCTGCGCCTGGGCGTAAACCGCACGTGGGACTCGCGTTGGTACGCCAACACGAAGGACTACGCGCGGCTGCTCCACGAAGACATCAAGATCCGCGCATTCCTGCGTGAGAAGCTGGCCGCCGCCGGCATCTCGAAGATCATCATCGAGCGTCCGCTGAAGAAGTGCCGCGTCACGGTTCACACCGCGAAGCCGGGCGTCGTCATCGGCAAGAAGGGCGCCGACATCGAGAAGCTCCGCAAGGATCTCGCGAAGATGGCGCCGGGTGCGGAAGTGCACCTGAACCTCGTCGAAGTCCGCAAGCCGGAAACCGACGCCATGCTGGTCGCCGAAGGTGTTGCGCAGCAGCTTGAGCGCCGCGTCGCATTCCGCCGCGCCATGAAGCGCGCGATGCAATCGGCCATGCGTCTAGGCGCGCAAGGCATTCGCATCAACGTTTCGGGCCGCCTGGGCGGCGCGGAAATCGCGCGCATGGAATGGTATCGCGAAGGCCGCGTGCCGTTGCACACGCTGCGTGCCGACGTCGATTACGGCTTCACCGAAGCTGACACAGCGTACGGCAAGATCGGCGTGAAGGTTTGGGTCTTCAAAGGCGAAATCCTCGAGCACGATCCGATGGCGCAAGACAAGCGCTCGCTGGAAACCGGCGAGAGCCGTGAACGCCGCGATCGTGATGACCGTGGCCCGCGTGGCCCGCGCGACGATCGTCCGCCGGGCGATCGGCCGCGTCGCGGTCGCCGTCCGCCTCGCGGCGAAGACGGTGGCAGCTCGGAATCGGAGGCATAACCCACCATGATGCAGCCGAAAAAAACCAAGTTCCGCCGCGCCTTCAAGGGCCGGATTAAAGGGAACACCAAGGGCGGCAGCGCTCTCAACTTCGGCCAGTTTGGCCTGAAGGCGCTTGAACCGAACCGCGTCAACGCGCGCGAGATTGAAGCGGCGCGCCGCGCGATCACGCGTGAAATGAAGCGCCAAGGCCGTGTGTGGATCCGTATCTTCCCGGACGTCCCGGTTTCGAAGAAACCGATCGAAGTCCGCATGGGTAAGGGTAAGGGCGCGCCGGAATTCTGGGCGGCGCGCGTGGCGCCGGGCCGCATCATGTTTGAAATCGACGGCGTGTCGGAAACGGTCGCGCGTGAATCGCTGCGCCTCGGCGCCGCGAAGCTGTCGGTTCGCACCAAGATCATCTCGCGGATTGAGGGCCTCTGAGTCATGGCAACCCAAGACATCAAAACCGTCCGCGATAAGGACTCGTCCGCCCTGAAGGACGAACTCGCTTCGCTGAAGAAGGAGCAGTTCAACCTGCGCTTCCAGCAAGCGACCGGCCAACTCGAAAAGTCTTCGCGCATTCGCCAAGTCCGCCGCTCCATCGCGCGCGTGCAGACGGTGCTGCGTGAAAAGTCACCGAAAGCGAAGGTCTAAGTCATGCCGCGCCGCCTGATGCAGGGAACGATTGTGAGCGACAAGGGCGACAAGACTGTCGTCGTGCAGGT
>CADEDT010000250.1 GCA_902826145.1 uncultured Caulobacteraceae bacterium | reverse complement strand
CCGCACGTGCTGATCCTCGACGAACCGACCTCGCACTTGGACATCGATAGCCGCGAAGCGTTGATCCACGCGATCAATGGATACGAAGGTGCGGTGCTGCTGATCACGCACGATATCTATTTGGCGGAGGCGTGCGCGGACCGCCTGTGGCTCGTCTATCACGGGCGCGCGCGGCAGTATGACGGCGATCTTGAAGACTATCGCAAGCTCGTCGCGGCGGCGGATAGGCCTGCGGATGAGGGCGAGAAGCATGTCGCGGCTGCGGTTGCGCATACGGAGGCGAAGCCGAAGCACTCGAAGTACACGCTGACGCGGAAGCTTGAGGCGGCGGAGAAAGAGATCGAGCAGGCTAACGAAGCGCTGGCGCGCATCGATGCGGCGCTGGCCGATCCGGACCTGTTCACCAAGGATCAGAAGCGTGGGGAGTCGCTGCTGAAGGAGCGCGCGCATGCGGCGACAGCGCTGGCGCGGGCGGAGGCGGCTTGGCTTGAGGCGAGCGAAGCGCTGGACGGGGCCTAAGTTGCAGAGGAATTAACGCGGCCTTTAGGGCGGGTTCGCATTCTGGCGCAATGGCCAACGATTTGTCCCTGTTTCGCGGCGAGCCCGGTGTGGAGCGCGCGAAAGAGATCATCGAGCGCATGCGCGCGCACGCCATTCCGCCGACGCCGGCGAATTATGAAGTTTGGACCGCGCATGTGGCGGGGATTTTTCCCGAGCTCAGTGCTCAGATCGAGACTCAGATCGCCAGCGGCGCGCCGTTCAATGATGAGCTGAATGGCGACTTGTTCGAGCGCTTCTTCGCCAACACGCGGCTCTCTGTGCAGATGCTGGAGACGAGCAAGCTGATCTCGGATGATCTGAATGGCTCCGTGTCTTCGCTACGCGATGGCGGTGCGCAAGCGAGTGCGTACGCCAGAATTCTCCAAGTGGCGATTGGCCGGCTTGGCGCGGACGGCAATGCGCAGGTGTTGACGCATCTGAAGTCGGCCACGCAGGGGATGGTCGAGCACAGCGAGAAACTGGCCGAGCAGCTCGAAGCTTCGTCGCGCCAGATCGAAGTGCTGAAGGCGGCGCTGGCGGGCGTGAAGGTTGAAGGGCTGACGGACGGCCTGACCGGCCTCGCCAACCGGCGGATGTTCGATGAGACGCTGCAGCGACGCTTGCGCGAAGCGCGGGACGCGAACAGTGAATTGTGTGTGCTGCTGATCGACGCCGATCATTTCGCGCAGCTGAACACCAATTGGGGTCAGGCGCTGGGTGACCAGGTGCTTTGCTATGTTGGCGCCGTGCTGCAGGCTCACGTGCAAGGCGACGTGCTGGCGGCGCGGCTCGGCGCCGATGATTTCGCGATCATCATGCCGCGGACCAATGTGAACCTGGCAGAAGCGTTCGCCGAGCGTATTGGCCGGGCAGTGAAATCGAAGCAGATCCTGGTGAAGTCGACGGGCGAGCGGCTGGCGCCTGTGAAGATATCGGCCGGTGTTGCGTGCTTCCGCGGCGACGAAGGCGACGACGTCTTGGGTCGCGCGCGCGCTTGCTTGCTGGCGGCGAAGGCTTCTGGCCGCGACCGCGTGATCTCGGACCTACAGCTGCGGCGGATGAACGCCGCTTAGGCGCCCAACACTCTGAGCAAGTTGATGGCGCGTTCGCAGAGCGCCTTGCCGTCGGCTGAGGTGATGAACTTCAGGATGGGCGGGAATCTGTTGTACTTGGCGGAGAGCGCTTCGAAGTAAGCATCGAACTCGGCGAGCGCTGCGCGCTGTTGTTCGTTGAACTGTGCCAGAAGCCAATCGCGTTTGATGTAGGCGCCGTGCCAGCGAAGATAGAGTTCTTCCGACGTGTCCATGTACGCGATCTGCGCGGAGGGATCGTCCGCGAGGTGGAATTTCGCGATACCTTTTAGTGCGGCGATGAGAATTTCACGATGCGCGGTCATGCGACGGGCATGAGTGGGGCGTCTTTGATGCGATCGAGATTGCCGCTGCCGGGGATGAAGAGGGCTTCGATGCGGATGCCGTCTGGGTCTTCGAAGAG
>CADEDT010000249.1 GCA_902826145.1 uncultured Caulobacteraceae bacterium | reverse complement strand
GATCAAGGCAGATCGACGCCTTCGACAGCGCGGTGCCGAAGTCGATGCAAATCCTCGCCCGTGAGGTCCAGTCCCGCTCGCCCGTGTCGTCCATCACTAGCCCTATACGCCTGGAGCGCGCTTAGCGCCAAGCGGCTGGCTGGCGCCAGCGCGGGACGCAGCCAAAACTCAGGGCTTATCCCCAAGCCCTTAGGCTGGGCGTGGTAGGCGCAAAGCCGCGCGCAGGCCGCCCAATGGGCTCTGGCTCAACAGAATATCGCCGCCATGGCTGCGAGCGACGTCGCGGGCGATGGCCAAACCCAAGCCGACGCCCTTTTGGTTTCGGGACCGAGTTTCATCCAGCCGCGAGAAGGGGCGGAAGGCCTCTTCGTAAAGCTCCTCGGGTATGCCCGGGCCATTGTCGTCGACGCAAACCGTGATCGCCGCCTCGTCGCTCGCAATGGCCACACGGACCTTGTCCCCGTGCGCTACGGCGTTGTCGATCAGATTGGCCAGGCATCGCTTCAGGGCCCGCGCTCGACCCGGCGTGGACGCCGAAGCGGCGCCCTCGACCGCGACGTCGCCACCACCGCGCGCGCTGTCCGCGGCGATCTCGCGCGCTAAGGCGGCGACATCCACCTGCTCGGGCGCTTCGTCTGCCAGGCCTTTGGCGAAGGCGAGATACTCGTCCAGCGTCTCTTCCATCTCCGCCAAGTCGCGTTTGATGTCGTCGATCTCGGGAGACGGCGGCATCAACGCCAATTGCAGCTTCAGCCGCGTCAGCGGTGTGCGCAGATCATGGCTGACGCCAGCCAAAAGCTGCGAGCGCTGGTCGATGTGCTTCCTAATGCGCTGGCGCATATCCTGGAACGCCAACGTCGCGCCGCGCACCTCGCGCGCGCCGCGCGCGCGGATGTAGCCAGTATCTTCGCCGCGTCCGAAGCGCTCCATCGCGTCAGCCAACTTCTCGATCGGCCGCACTTGGTTGCGAATGAAGATGACGGACACGACGATCAAAAAGATCGTCGCACCTGAAATCCACGCCACGAACAACGGCCCGGAGCGTGCCTGCACCCGGTCGCGATACGCCTTGAGCTGAAGCACGCCGTTTTCGATCGGCACGCGGATGAGTACTTGCGGACCTGGGCAGGTGCTGTCGTACCAGACCTCGCGATGAATGTCGGTCTGTAGCGCTCGCGTGAGGTAACGATCGAGCGTTGAACCCAGGGCGCCGCAGCGCGGAATCGCAAGCTCCGCGCCGGGCTGGAGCTCGATCTCCAGCCGCAGCGGCCGCATCGCGTATTCGCGCAGCGCTTCAAAGTTCTCCTGCGTCGGATTGCGCTCATAGAGCTGAATGATCAGCGCCACATCCGCCGCCACGCCCTGGCTCATGCGCTTCGACGTCGCCTGCCAGTGATCATCGAGGAAAACGAGCGTGATGATCAGCTGCAACAGCGCCGCCGGCGCCACGATGATCAGCAGCGTCCGCCAATAGAGACCCTTCGGCAGAATGTCGCGAAAGCGCATGCGTGGGCGCGGCGCGTCCATCAGTCGGCCGCCAGCCTGTAGCCAACGCCGCGCACAGTCTGCAGAAACACCGGCGCGCGCGGGTCAACCTCCATCTTCCGCCTGAGTCGCGTCACTTGCACGTCGACTGAGCGCTCAAGCCCCGCGCCCGTGCGCTTCGCCAATTCCTCGCGGCTAATCACTTCACCCGGACGCAGCGCCAGAATACGCAGCAACGCAACTTCCGCTTCCGTCAGGCGCACTGTCGAACCTTCGCGCGCCAGCTCGCCGCGCGCGCTGTTGAAGCTGAACGGTCCGAACGTGACGATCTCCGGCGTTTCGCCGCGCGTCGCCACCGTGCGCCGCAGGATCGCGTTGATGCGCAACGCCAGCTCCGCTGGCTCGAACGGCTTCGGCACATAATCGTCAGCGCCGATCGAAAGCCCGCGAATGCGATCCTCCGCCAGCCCGCGCGCCGTCATGAACACAATCGGCACCTTCGACGTCTTCCGAACGCTCTCGGCCAGAGAGAAGCCGTCTTCGACCGGCATCATCACGTCGAGGATCAGGAGGTCGAAATCCATCCCGT
>CADEDT010000248.1 GCA_902826145.1 uncultured Caulobacteraceae bacterium | reverse complement strand
CGGAGGCCAATATCGACGACCGGCGTGTGATCGCCAGCGCGGCTTTCCTTGATCACGTCGCCCCACCAGCCGACGCAGGTGAAGATCAGGGTGACCATACCGATGCCGAAGAGGTACCACTGGCCCTTCGAGAAGATGCCGGTCTCAGCGATGCCGCGCATCAGCACGACAGCGCCAACGGCTGCGATCAGCGCGCCCACGGAGGCCACGAACGGCCACGGACTCGGATTGACCAAGTGATAGTCGTGTTTGACCTCGCCGTGCGCCATGTCGATCCCTCAGCGTCCTTAGCTCGTTTGTCCTTCCGCCGCTTCGAGCAGCGCCTGTGCTTCAGGCGAGGTAGAGCGGAAGAAGGTGTAAGATAGAGTTAGCGTGCCGATGTCGGCCGTGTCGGGGTCCGACACGATTTCCGGATCGACAAAGAAAACCACAGGCAGATCAGATTCCGCACCCGGCGCGATCACGCGATCAGTGAAGCAGAAGCATTCCAGCTTGGCGAAGTACTGGCCCGCCACGTGCGGCGTGACGTTGTAAGTGGCGCGTGCGACGATCGGTTCGTTCGACAAGTTGCGCACGCGATAGAACGCGAGGCCTGTTTCGCCGATGCGCAGCGACTCTGAGTTTTGCTTCGGCGCGAACTCGACGGGCAGATCAGGCGACGTGTTGGCGTCGAAGCGCACTTCGATGCGCTGATCCAGGATTTGTGTCGGCGCTGCCTGCGCTTCTTGCGTCGTGCCGCCATAGCCGGTGACTTTGCAGAACGCGTCATAGAGCGGCACAGCGGCGAACGCCATGCCAGTCATGCCGGCGACAACGGCGCCAGCGATGAGCGCGGTGCGTCGCATGCGCTTCTTGTCTTGGGTCATGACGCACCTGCGATGAGGCCGTCTTTGACCTTGACCATCGTGATCAAGAACACGAGCAGGACGAACGCGCCAATCGAAAGCGCGATCCAGAGATTGCGACGGTTGCGCGCCTTCAGCTCCTCCGGCGTCAGCGCAACGGTTTCGTCCGTCTTTACTTCGACGCGACGATCAATGGACTCATTATACGCGCGTGCGCGCTCACTGAGTTCCTTGATTTCCTCAAGATCGGTTTGCGGCTTGGTTGTCATGCCAACCCCCGCTCAGCCAGGAGCGCGGCGAACAGCGCGAACAGATAAAGGATCGAGAAGCCGAACAGATCGCGCGCGCGCTTGTCTTCGGCGGCAATGCCCTCGCCCGCACGCGACGTCAGCACGCGACCGGCCAGGAACACGAAGAACGCGCCGCCGACAGCCGCGATCGAACCGTAAATCATGCCGCCGAGACCAGTGAACACCGGCGCGAGACCGAGCGGGGCGAGCAGTAGTGAGTAGGCGAATATCTGGAAGCGCGTCGCCTTGGCGCCGTGCGTGACGGGCAGCATCGGCACGCGCGCGGCGGCGTAGTCACGGCTCTGCAGCAGCGAGAGCGCCCAGAAGTGCGGCGGCGTCCAGAAGAAGATGATCGCCACGAGCAGCAACGGATCGAGCGAGAGCGAGCCCGCCTTCGCAGCCCAGGCAATCGCCGGCGGCAGCGCGCCGGCCAAGCCGCCGATGACGATGTTCTGCGGCGTCGAGCGTTTCAGCCACATCGTGTAGACAACGGCGTAGAAGAAGATCGTGAACGCAAGCAAAGCGGCGGCGAGCGCGTTGGCCGCCAGCGTCATCGTCACGACGCTGAGCAGCGAAAGCGTGAGCCCCAGCATCAGCGCCTCTTCGCGCGCGACGCGGCCAGATGGGATCGGGCGCGAGCGCGTGCGGCTCATCACGGCGTCGATATCTGCGTCGAACCACATGTTGAGCGCGCCGGAGGCGCCCGCCGCAACCGCGATCGCCAAGATCGCGGCAAAGCCCAAGACTGGATCGCCCACACCAGGCGCGGCCATGTAGCCAACGAGCCCCGTGAACACGACGAGGCTCATCACACGCGGCTTCAGCAGCGCGACGTAGTCGCTCGCGCTGGCTGGGCGTTCGTGTGTGAAACTGACGTCGGCCACGTCACTCCTCTCAGTGGTGCGTGTCCGGCTTGATCACCGGCAGTTCGTTGAACTGGTGGAA
>CADEDT010000247.1 GCA_902826145.1 uncultured Caulobacteraceae bacterium | reverse complement strand
TATTACACCGTGCTGCTCGCCGCGAAGTACAAGAACATCTACGCGATCGAGGATGATCTCGGTGTGCATCCGATCCGCGACGAGTGGCAGAACATCACCGGCAAGCGCCGCGCCATGAAGTGGTGGTCGTTGGAGCGCTCGATGCCGGTCTTGTTCATCATCGGCTACGCACTCTTCTTTGCGGTGCACGTCGGCGGTTGGGATGCTGAAGGTTCGTTCCGCTGGCTGATCGACGGCGCTGTCGCCTTGCTCCGCCGCGTTGGCGTCCCCGTCTAGCGCTTCGCGCGCAACGCGAGCCGCATCAGCGGACGGTTCGCTTTGCGACGCGCGACTTCCTTGAACTTGGCGCGCTCGAACACGGACATCAGCCCGACATAGGCGTCGACGTTGCCGGCTTTGCCGTCGATGGGGCACGCTTCGACGAAACGCGCGCCGTTCGCGCGAGCGAATGCAACGCCGCCCTTCACAAGCGCACCCATCACGCCCTGCCCGCGCGCTGACGACTTGATGTAGAAGCACGTCGCGCCCCAGACGCGTTCGTCCTCCGCATCGCTCTCATCGAGCGGCGCAGTCGCGCGGCGCAAGCTGTTCCATTGCGGCGTGTCGGCGCGCGGACCGATTTGCAGCCAACCGACGGCGTCATCGCCATCAAAGGCAAGCACGCCGGGCGGCGGACCCTTCATGACGCGGCGCTTGAAAAACGCCTTTGCGTCCGCGCCACGCGCTTCATCGTATTGCTTTCGCGGCATGCGCCAGTACGTGCACCAACAACCGGCGCACGCACCCTGCTTGCCGAACAAGCGCTCGAAGGCGGACCACAGGTCGGGCGTCAAAGGTTCAACGCGATCGACCATGTGGCCCGCCTCCGATTAGTGCATCGCCACAGCCTCGCGCACTGGCGCGTCGCGTTCAAGCTTCGGCGCGTAGCGCATGCGTTTGCACGCAACACTCTCACCGCGGCCAAGTGAGAACAGCGGCTCGGTCTCGCCCGTATAGGCGAAGCCAACCTTGCTCAGCACACGGCCTGAGGCTGGGTTGTCGACGAAGTGACCGGCACGCAGGTCTCCGAGCTTGCTTGCTTCGATGACGAACGCGCCGGCGGCTTCAGTGCCGAAACCTTGGTTCCAGAATGGACGCCCGAACCAATAGCCGAACTCGAAGCTGTCATCAGCGCGCCGGTGTGCACCGAGCGCGCCGATGAGCCCTTCGCCCGGCAGCTCAACCGCGTAAACGAAGTCACGACCAAGCGGCGCACGCGCGTGTGTAATCAATATCCAGCCTTCGGCCGCGGACGGCAGATACGGAAGCGGCGTCTGCGCGAGGTTGCGCCCGACGCCCGGATCGTCACAGAACTGAGCAATGCGCTGCGCGTCGGACATGCGCAGGCGCCGCAGTTTCAGTCTGGGTGTTTCGATCTCAATCACGTCACGCATAGGAGCCGCTCCTTTGGCTCTGTCGCGTGGGGCAAAAAAGAAGGGGCGCCTTGATCCGGGCGCCCCACGCTATCTCGGGAACCGGATCGCCCTGTTGAAGGCGATCCGGGAATTTCTTCCGTTCTCGCCTATTCCGCGGCCACCGCGAGCGGTGCGATGGATACGTACGTGCGGCCATCGCGCTTGGTCGCGAACTGCACCTGGCCCTGACAGAGGGCGAACAAGGTGTGGTCGCGGCCGAGGCCGACGTTGGAACCCGGGTGGAATTTCGTGCCGCGCTGACGGACGAGAATCTCGCCGCCGCTGACCGACTGGCCGCCGAAGCGCTTCACGCCAAGACGACGACCGGCCGAGTCACGACCGTTGCGCGAAGAGCCGCCTGCTTTCTTGTGAGCCATGACGCCCTCTTATTCCTTGTCGCTCTTGCCGCCGATGGCGGTGATCTTCACGTGGCTTTCGGTCTGACGGTGACCGATCTTGCGGCGATAGGTGTTGCGGCGGCGCTTCTTGAACACCGTAACCTTGTCGCCCTTCTTGGTCTCAACCAGGGTGCCGGAAACGGTAACGCCCGAGAGATCCTTGCCCAGCTTCACGGTCTTGCCGTCGCCCGACATCAGCACGTCCTTAAACGTGATCTTCGCGCCAGCCTTACCGTCGAGCTTCTCAACGACGATCACATCGTCCTTGGCCACCCGGTATTGCTTGCCGCCCGTCTTGATTACCGCGAACATCG
>CADEDT010000246.1 GCA_902826145.1 uncultured Caulobacteraceae bacterium | reverse complement strand
CCGCGCCCCTGCGCGTACTGGCCGACGCGGTTCTTCAGGCTTTTCGCTTTGCCGACATAGAGCACTTCGCCGTCGGCCCCGAGCATCCGATAAACGCCTGGCCTTGCTGGCAGCCGCTTCCACGCATCGCGGATCGCCTCGATGCCCTTCATTGCGGGCGCCGGCGCGTCTTCGCCGGGCAGATGCTCCAGCGGGGGCAGGGTGGGTTTATCGGCGCCGCTCATCGAGTCGTCATTGTATCGCAACAAATGGGAAGCGCCGCTGCATGATCCCAGTGATACGCATTCCCAGCTGGCGCGACGCCATGACGTCTCGACCGCCGGTCACCGCTCACCCAAGTTCCAAGTATGGATAATGTTCACAAGCTGACGCCGAAGCCGGCCAAGGCCTTCGCCGCGCCCGATCCAGAGCGCTGCGAAACGATGCTGGATGTGCGCGCTGGCGTCGACGAAATTGACCGCATGCTGGTGGCGCTGATTGCGCGCAGGCAGGGCTATATGGACGCCGCCGCCCGCATCAAGCCAAGCCGCGAAGTTGTACGGGATGAGGCCCGCATCAACCAGGTGCTGGCTAATGTGAAGGCGGAAGCTGAGCGCCAGGGTCTGTCTTGGGACATCGCCGAGCCCGTCTGGCGCGAGATGATGGAACGCTGCATCGCCCATGAATTCAGTGTGTGGGACGCCACACGCGCCTGAGCCATCTGCAGCGGCGGGCTGACGGACCGTCTTTCCTTATGGTAACCAAACTCCCGGCTGGGAGGGCGTCGTCCGGGTTGGGTGATGACGCACAAAATGTCTGCGGTGGTTCGCGCTTCGCGCGAGGCTGACGTGCGCCTTGCAAGCATGCATGGTCGCGCGTGGCGGGGATTCTGTTCAAATGCTAAGCCCTTACGCTTACGCGCGGGGGCAAGCGCATGAGATGGTTTCTTGGATTGCTGCTGGTGATCGCGCTCGTTCTGGGCGCGTCTTACGCCATAGGCGCCTTTCTCCTGAAAAACGAATTGCAGGTCACGCGTACGGTCCAGATTGATCGGCCACGCGCGGCTGTCTTCGCGATGGTCAACGATCTTCGCATCGCAAAGGAATGGTCGCCGTATTACGCGCGCGATCCCGACGCGGATTTCACCTTCAACGGTGAACCTGGATCCGGTCAGACGATGCGCTGGGTTTCAGACGTGCGTGAAGTTGGCTCGGGCCGCATGTCGATTGTGGACTCCGCGCAAAATGAGGAAGTGCAAAGCATCCTAGAGATGGGTGAGCGCGCGACGCTGAACGCCGATATGGTGCTGCGCCCGAGCGAAGGCGGCACGGCCGTGGCGTGGACGGTGACGGCGGAGTGCGCGGCCGGTTGGATCAATGTGCCGTGCCGCTACATGAACCTCATCATGCAAGGCATGATTCAGCGCGAGCTGGATAGCGGCCTGGGCCGTCTAAAGACGCTTGCTGAGCAGTTGCCGAACGTGAACTTCGAGGACCTCAATCCGCAATTCGATCAAATCGAACCGCAGATGTTCGTTTATTCGACTGTGGAGACGGCGGCGAACAATCTCGCCGAAGTCGAACGTGCTGAAGCTATAGGGCTCGACCAAGTTCGCCGTTTCATGGGGGAATACAATCTTACCCAAGCTGGCGCGCTCACACGCGTCGTGACGGCGTACGATGCAGAGCGCATGAGCTTCCGGGTGGGCTATCCTTACTCAGGCGCAACGCCGCTGACGGTGGTGGGCGTGCAGGTTGGTGAGACGCCCTCAGGCCAGGCGATGCACGTGCTGGTGCAGGGCAATCGCGCGAATATCCAAGCGGCTTACGCGCAAATGAACGCCTACATGCAGGCCCATCGCATCGCCCCTCGCGAGGGCGGATTGCCGTGGGAAGTCGTGCACGAAGCCGGCAGCGCCGACGGCACGGTGCCGACGCGGATCGAGATCTTCCTGCCGCTGCAATAGCGGACGCTAGACAAGCAAAAGGCCCGCGGGAGCGATCCCGCGGGCCTTCGCATGTCTAGCTCTAAAGAGCGCTTAGTCGGCGATCTTGAGGTTCACGGCCTTCGGGCCTTTGCCCTTGGTGTCAGGCAACGTCTGGAAGTTGACCTTTTGGCCTTCGACCAGCTGCGTGAGGCCAGCGCGCTCAACAGCACTGACGTGAACGAACACGTCCGCGCCGCCGCCGTCCGGCGTGATGAAGCC
>CADEDT010000245.1 GCA_902826145.1 uncultured Caulobacteraceae bacterium | reverse complement strand
GGCGAGTTCGAGCAAGCCGATGTCGCGCGCGCCTTCGGCCTCCACGAACGCACGCTGCAGCGCCGCCTAAAGGATGAAGGCACCAGCTTCGAAACACTGCGCGACGAAGCTCGCCGCGATTGGGCGCAGGCGTTGCTGACCCAACGCAACGTGCCGCTCAGCCATATCGCCGAAGTGCTAGGTTACGCCGAAGCCTCCGCCTTCACCCGCGCCAGCCAACGCTGGTTTGGCGCTAGCCCGCGCGAGGTGCGGAAGCGGGCGGCTGCTTAAACAAAAGCCCCGGCGGTGAGCCGGGGCTTTCAATTCCGTAGAGATCGAGAGCGCCCTAACGAATCTCGTTCGCGCTCTTCACGATCTTGCCGACGAGCCCGTACGCTTTCGCTTCGTCCGCTAGCATCCAGTAATCGCGATCAACATCGCGCTTGATCTTGTCGGCGGGCTGGCCCGTCGCGTTGGCGAAGATCTGGTTCAGACGTTCGCGCATGCGCAGGATTTCCCGCGCCTGGATCTCCACGTCCGACGCCATGCCGCCGACGCCGCCGCGCGGTTCGTGCAGCAGGAAGCGCGTGTTCGGCAGGCAGAAGCGGTTCTCACGCTCGGCGGCGCAGTAAATCAAAGCGCCGGCGCTGGCGACCCAGCCCGTGCCCAGCATGCGCACCGGCGCGTTGATGAACTTGATCACGTCATGGATCATGTCGCCGCTCTCGACGTGGCCGCCGGGCGAGGAGATCACGAACGTGATCGGCTCGGCGCTCTGCGCGGCCAGCGCGAACAAGCGCTCGGTGATGCGTCGCGCCTGAATGTCGTTCACTTCGCCGGTCAGCATCACGACGCGCGCGTCGAACAGCGCCTTCTCGATAACGTCCGGCGCATTGCGGGCGTCGGCGGGGTTTTTGCCGTCTTCTTCGTCGAGGCGGGTGATCGAACCGATCATTTCGTAGGCTCCTGTCATGGCCGAACAGGTAAGTCGGTTCGGGGTGTTTTCCTAGGCCGCAACCGCTTCCGGCGCCGCAACACTCGCAAGCCTGTGGAAAAGTGAGGTTTTTCCGCCCCTTGCCTTAACCATGGCGGCGGATCGCTCTAGGCCCAGCGGGAATGAGCGACGTTTTCATCTCGTACAAACGCGAGGACAAAGCTCGCGTCGAAGCGCTCTACACGCTTCTGCTCGATCTCGACGTGCCGGTCTGGTTCGACACCGGCATCGAAGTCGGCATGGAGTGGGAGCAGCGCATTCTCGAGCAGATCGACAAGGCGAAAGCCGTTGTCGTCTGCTGGAGCTTCGCCGCCATCTCATCGCATTGGGTGAAGCGCGAAGCGCAGATTGGGCTGGACCGCGGCATTCTCGTGCCTGTGACGATCCATCCGTGTTCGCTGATCCCGCCGTTTGACGCGCTGCAAGCCGCCAACCTTACGCAATGGAACGGCCTTCCGGACGATCCCGAGATGCAGAAGGTGCTGCTTCGGCTCGGGCTTCTGCTCGGCAAGAAGAACATCGCCCGCAACGCGCGCCTGCGCGCCGGCGGTCAGAAGGAAGCGATGGTCGATCTTATGCGCTCGCTCTTAGTTGACCGCGCTCTCTCCGGTGGCGCGCCCTTCACCTACAAGGAAGCCGAAGACGCACTTCGCGCCGCCGCTGCGGAGGAGGAGCTGCAGATCGGTGAATTCGACCAGCACTCGCTCTGGGGCGCGCTCGACGCCATCGCCGAACAATGCCGCCGCCGCCGCGAACCGCCGCTCGACGTGCTCGTCGTCAGCAAGGACACTGGCCGCCCCGGCCGCGGCTACTGGCAGAAGCACGCCTTCCTGCCCGGCGACGGCGACGACTTGGAAAAACAAGTCTTCGAACGCCACCTCGCGGCAGTCCGCGCATCCGATTGGAGCCAGGACGTTTAGATCAGCACATCCAGCCGCTGGATACCGTTGAAGAACGGCAGCGTGCGCTTCTCTGGTCGCTCATCCGGCCGCGCCAAGCGCAAATTCGGAAAGCGCTGAAACAGTTTCGACAACGCCGCCGTCGCCTCGATCCGCGCCAGTGGCGCGCCAATGCAAATGTGCGAACCGCCGCCGAACGCAACATGCGGCCCGGGCTTACGCGACACATCGAACGCGTCCGGGTTGTCGAACACTTCCGGATCGTGATTGGCCGAGCGCAACAGTGTGATGATCGACTCACGCGCCTTCATCGGGCAGCCGCCAATCTCCATATCGCGCGGCGTCACGCGCGCGGTGATGTC
>CADEDT010000244.1 GCA_902826145.1 uncultured Caulobacteraceae bacterium | reverse complement strand
CCGCGGCGATCGCCGGACTCGAAGCTATCGAACGCGCGGGCTTGCTGCTCGAAGCCCATGCCCTTGCCCGTGTCGGCCACCGTGAGGCGCACGACGCCGTCGAGGCGCTCGGCCGACACGGTGATGGTGTCGCCGCGCTCGGTGTGGCGGAGCGCGTTCGAGAGCAGGTTCACGATCACTTGCGTGATGCGCTTCGGATCGGCGTTGATCTCGCCGATCTTCGGATCGCACTTGATCTTGATCGGCACTTCGGTGTCGCGCGCTTTGGAGGCGGCCATCTGCACGCCTTCCGCGATCGTCTCGTAGATGTTCATCGGCGCGAGATCGAGCTGCACGTTGCCGGCTTCAACCATGGCGACATCGAGGATGTTGTCGATGAGCTTGGAGAGCGAGCCCGAGGCTTCGATGATCGAACCCACCTGCTCGATCTGGCGATCGTTGAGCGGGCCGAAGACCTTGTGCGCGAGCAATTCGGCGTTGCCGAAGATCGCCTGCAGCGGATTGCGGAGCTGGTAGGAAACGTTCTCGACGAACTGGCCCTTGAGCTTGTCGGCTTGTTCGAACGCTTCGGCGCGCTCGCGCAACGCGTCTTCGACACGGCGGTCAGCGGTGATGTCTTGGAACGCAACGAGCGTCGCGCCGTCCGGCAACGGACGGGTGAGGAATTTCAGCACGCTCTCGTCGCTGCGGCGCATTTCACCGCGGAATTCGGTGCGCGCTTCGGGTGACGGGTCGGTGATGCGCGCGCGGACTTGCGCCCAGGTCGCGCGATCGTGG
The DNA here is from genome assembly GCA_902826145.1 of uncultured Caulobacteraceae bacterium. GTDB lineage: Bacteria > Pseudomonadota > Alphaproteobacteria > Caulobacterales > Aquidulcibacteraceae > Vitreimonas. Next base: position 1,525 of record CADEDT010000244.1, on the reverse strand, counting down.
AACAGGTGCTCGCAGGCGCCGATCACTTTATCGAAGGCCATCTCGTCTTCGAGCGCGCCGGGCTCAAGCTTCCACATCGTCGAGAACGCGGCGTTGTGCAGCTTCAAGCGGCCATCGAGGCCAAACACGACAACAGCTTCGTGGAGCTTATCGAGCGCCGCCTTCTGCGTTTGCAACAGCGCGTCGTAAGAACTCTTCAGCGCGACCTCGTTGGTGATGTCGGAGAAGATGAGCAGCATGCCGCCGCCGGGGTGCGGCTGGCGCGCGACGCGAAGCATGCGGCTGTCGGGCAGCACCCAGAGATCTTGCGGCAGGTCGCTCGGCTCTTGATAGAGCGCGAGTTCTCGCGCGCGCCACTCTGCGTAGTTCGCGTGCGCCGGCAACTTGCGCTTCTCTTTCAGGTAGTCGAGCCATGCGGCGTGCGAGGGGCCTTCTTGCAGGAAGGCAGGATCGAGATTCCAAGTCTGCTCGAACGCGCGGTTGTGGAAGACGAGACGCTTCGATTGGTCGAAGACGGCGATGCCTTCGGCCAAGTGGTTGAGCGTTTCATCATGCGCGCGCTGCTGGCGCGCCATGGTGTCGTTCGCGGCTTCGCTGTCGGTGACATCGATGGCGAGGCCCGCTGCGCCACCGGCGACGGGCGACACGCGCAGGCGCAACGTGCGGAGCTGGCCGCCAACGACAGCCGAACGGGTTTCTTCAACCGCTTCGCCGGTTTCGATGGCTTTGCGCGCAAGGTCGGTAGCGCCTTGGTCAAGCTGCAGGTTGCGGTCGATGGCTTGGCTGAGCGACTTGGCTTCGAGCGCGCTCAGATAGTTCGGATTGGCCCATTGCAGCTTCAGCGCGCCGTCAACGCGCCACGCCATGAACGGCGCTTCGTTCCACATCTCAAGAAACGCGGCCGGATCGCGGGCGATGACTTCGGTGGCGCCGTCGATGCGGCCGCCTGCGCCGCCCTCTTCCACGCCGCGTACGCTGGCGTCGAGAATCCAGACAACCGCGCGCGCACCGGCGGTGCGGCCGTCGACTTCGACATAAATGCCGTCAGGCGTTGAGATGGTGAGCGAGAACGGCGCGCCTTCGCGGCGCAAGCGCGTCAATGCAGGCGCGAGGCGCGTCATCACGCCTGTGGCGCCCCGCGCGTCGAAACCGGTGAGGCCTTGCAGGATGCGGATGGCGGGCTCAGCAGCGTGAGCGGCGCCGGAGAAGCGCAGCAACGATGCGAGCGCGAGTGGGCTGCCGTAGATGCGCGGCTTGCCCCAATCGGTTTCGCTGTCGGCCAGCGTGTCTTCCCAGATCAGCACGACGCCGGGGTGCGCGCCAAACACGGCGTCGGCCCACGCGACGGTGTCTTCAAGTTCGCGCGCGCGCTTCTTCCACGCGTCGACGCCGCCGCGCGCGCCTTCGGTGACGCGCATCGCCCACAAGAGCGACGCGATCGCAATCGCGGCCGAGCCAGCCGCTACCAGCAAGCTTCCGTCCAAAGCCGACCCCTAATTCCATCACAGTGGCGAAACGAATCGCC
>CADEDT010000243.1 GCA_902826145.1 uncultured Caulobacteraceae bacterium | reverse complement strand
CCGCGGTTTCGCACCGCGTTCCCTTAACCGGCAGCGGATGTGTACGCGCGGGCGGCGGCGCGTCAAAGGATTTCCCGCACGCGCTCTTTCGGCCGCGCGAGCAGCGTGCCTTTGGGTGTGACGACGAAGGGACGTTCGACGAGCACCGGGTGTTCCACCATCGCGTCCAGAATTTGCGCGGCGGTGGCTTTCTCGGAGATCTTGAGATCCTCCGCCGCTTTCTTGCGCATCGCCTCGCGCGGCGTGAGGCCTGCGTCGGCGAAGAGCTGTTTAAGCTGCGCCTTGGTCCAACCGGCCTTCAGATATTCGATCACTTCAGGCTTGGCGCCGGTCGCTTCGATCATCGCCAACACGTTCTGCGAGGTTGTGCATTTCGGGTTGTGATAGATCGTGACCTTCTTCGCCATGGTTAGCCCCAAGTTTCGGCAATCGTGCGGGCAACAGCGGCATGGGCCGCGTCGCGCGTCGCATCGTCTACATCAGGCGCCAGGACATAGCACGAGACCAAAATCGGCGCGCCGCTCGGCGGCCACAGGATCCCAACGTCATTGGCGGCGCCCTGGTCGCTGGTTCCGGTCTTGTGACCGATGCGCCACCCGGCGGGAAGGCCGGCGCGCAGGCGATGGACGCCGGTCGTCGCGGCTTCGAGCCAGCCGAGCAGCCGTTGGCGAGATGCTTCGGTGAGCGCTGCGTCGGTGAGCAACAGCTTCTGCATCATCGAAGTCATGGCGGCAGGCGTGGTGGTGTCGCGGTCGTCACCGGCGACGATCTGATTGAGCTCGGGCTCGGTGCGATCGAAGCTTGTGACGGTGTCGCCTTGCTCATGCACAAACTCGTCCAGCGCTGCGGGGCCGCCGACTTGCGCGAAGAGCAGATTGGCGGCGGCGTTGTCGCTTTGCGAGACGGTGGCAGCGCACATGTCCTCGATCGTCATCCAGCCGCGCGCAACGTTGGCTTGGGTCACCGGGGAGTTTCCAAGCAGGTCAGCTGCCGTGTAGCGAACTCGGGCGTCGGCCTGAAGAACGCCACTTTGAATCTTGTTCAAGACAAACGCGGCAAGCACCCACTTGAACGTCGAGCACATGGCGAAGCGCTCGTCGGCGCGGTGCCGTAGCCAGGCGCTGGTGGCGGTGTTGAGAGCGGCGACGCCTATTTTTCCACCCCGAAGCATCTCTTCGATCGTTGCGAAACGCGGATCGTCGGGTAGCAGTGGCGGTGACGCCGCGGAGGAGGACGCAGGAGTAGACGCATCGTTTGGCTTGCAGGCGGCGAGTACGGCGGCGCTGATGAGCGCCGCGCGGCGTGTAAACATGAGCTTTGTCATGCCAATACGATAGCGCGCCCCGCGTGTTAACGCAGGTGAGATTTTCTAAGAGCCGACCCAAGGTTCAAGCGCTTAAAAGCGAAATTAATAATCTTCCTCGCCCTCCTCCTCCATCGGAAAGAACGAGAAATTGTCGTCGATGTCGAGTGGTTGGGCGACTTGTTCGACTTCCTCGAAGACAATGCGCGGTTGGAGATCGTCCCAATCGCCAGGCGGCGGCTGGAGATCTTCGTCTTCGAACAGCATCTCGGACGCCAGCGCCTCGGCCTCGCCTTGTGTTGGCGCTTCGACATAGCGCGTCGTGTAGAAGCCGACGATCTCGGCGTTGCCATCGATGATCACTGGGAAATCCTCGCCGCAAGCGAAGAGACGAAACCAGGGCATCAGCTACGCTTCTCCACGTCGATATCGAAGTGCATCACGTCCTCACGCGTACCCAATTTTGTGTAGAGCGCGATGGCTGGGTCGTCGCCATAGTCGGCCTGAACGTAGATCACCCAGGCGCCGCGATCGGAGGCGATTTCGCCTAGATGCTTGATCAAGGCGGCCGCCACGCCTTGGCGACGCCAAGCCTCGTCGACGGCGAGGTCGTAGATGTAGATCTCGCGGCGCTCTTGCTCGAACTTGTCCAGTTCGTAGGCGACGAGGCCGCCGATGATCTGTTCGCCTGCAATCGCGATGAGAGGGATAACGTGCTCTTTCGCCAGCAAGCCTTCAATATAGGCCTCGCTCGGCGGCTTAGCGCCGTAGTGTTCAGCGTCATCGAACGCCTTGCCGAACATGGCGTTCAGCGCGCGGAAGCGCGTAACATCGCCTTGGGCGAGACGGTGCACGGGGAAAGCTACCCGCGGCGGTTAGTCCTTCTCCCGGTGGAGGTACGACCGACCTCCGGTCGAGCTCACAACGCGAGTGCGGTCATAGAAGCGCGCGGCAACCTGCGTCTGCACGCCGGTGTCGCGCATCACACGACTGTTCGACCACGACGCGGTGCTACCCTCGCGGCACGCTTCGGTGTTGTCCGAC
>CADEDT010000242.1 GCA_902826145.1 uncultured Caulobacteraceae bacterium | reverse complement strand
CAGGGCTCACACTTCGCGCACCTCTATCATGCGAGCCAAGCCAACCAGCTCGTCATCGACCGCCGCATCGATCCGGCGATGTCGGAAGTGCTGCCATGGGACAAAATCCCCGACGCACACGAGAAGATGCTCGATAACAAGCACGCGCCGGGGAATATGGCGGTGCTCGTGAATGCGCAGCGCAGCGGGCTCAGGACGTTCGAGGATGTGCTGGAGCTGAGTGGGGCGCGGGGCTAAACTTCCCGCGTGAAACACATCGGCATTCTCGGCCATTCCGCTGACGGCTCGGCGCTCTGTTATCTCGAATGCGTGCGCGAGAGTGCGCGGTTGCTGGGCGATCACGCGCATCCTGAGATCACCATGTCGCTGCTGCCCATGGGGCCGACGATCCCGTGGTGGGATGCGCTCGATCTGGCGAAGATCAACACGCATCTGCGTGGAACGGCGCAGCGGCTGGCCGATGCGCGTTGCGACTTCTTCGTCTGCCCGGACAACACGGCGCACTTGGCGCTCGATGCAGCGACTGAGCCGTACCCGCTGCCGGGCTTGCACATTTGCGATGTGGTTGCGCGCAACGCCAAGGCTGAGGGACGCCGGAAGATCGCGCTGCTGGGCACCAAGTACACGATGGAGGGCGCCGCTTATCGCGCTGCGTTCGAGCGCCACGGCCTCGACATGGCGATCCCGAATGCCGAGGATCGCGAGCTGCTCAACACGCTCATCTTCGATGAACTCTGCGTCGGCCAATTCACCGATAGTGCCCGCGCCGCGTTTCTGCGCGTGATCGAGGAGTTGAAGGCGCAAGGCTGCGACGCCGCGGCGCTGAGCTGCACCGAAATTCCCCTCGTCGTCACGCCGGCGAACTCGTCGCTGCCGACGCTCGACTCCACCCGCCTGCTGGCGCACGCGGCGGTGGCGGTTGCGATCGGCAAGGCGCCGTTGCCGCAATGGCGCGGCGGGCCGCCTTCGTAGGTTTCTGCGGTAGAGCGCAATTGACCTGGGCTGGCCGGGGCGGTCCAATTCTCGCGGCCGGCGCCGGGAGAGCGCCGCAGGGGAAACGGGATGGTGCGTCTAATCTTGGCGGGACTGGCGCTGTTGCTCGTCGCGACGGCGGGTTTCATCGGCTATCGCACCATGTCCTTCACCGCGCCGCCGCCGCCTGCCGCGGTCGAGCTGCCGGACACATCCACCTACGCCGTTGACGCGAGCGCCGCGGCGGTGCGCCTCGGCGAAGCGATCCGCTTCCGCACGGTGTCGTTGGTGCAGGACGGCGACGATCGCACGCAGTTCGAACAATTCCACGCGTGGATGCAGGATCGCTATCCCGCGTTTCACGCCGCGGCGAAGCGCGAGGTGATTGGCGAGCTTTCGTTGCTCTACACCTGGGAAGGCAGCGATCCGGGGCAGCCGCCAATTCTGTTGCTTGCGCACCAGGATGTGGTGCCGGTGCCGGATGACACGCGCGCAAACTGGCAAGTCGATCCGTTCGGCGGCGTTGTGCGCGATGGTCACGTCTGGGGCCGTGGCTCGATCGATGACAAAGGTTCGCTGATCGCATTGTTGGAAGCGGCGGAATTTCTGGCGGCGCAAGGCAAGCGGCCGAAACGTACGATCATCTTCGCGTTTGGACATGACGAAGAGCTCGGCGGCGAGGGCGGCGCTGTGCTGATGGCGCGCACGTTAGCTGAGCGCGGCGTGCATGCATGGTTCGTGCTCGACGAAGGCATGGCGGCGCTCGACCGCCACCCGCTAACCGGTGGGCCGGCGGCCATCATTGGTATTTCTGAGCGCGGCTCGGGCACGATGCGCGTGCGCGCTGTTGGGCAGCCGGGCCATTCCTCGATGCCGCCGCCCGAGACGGCGGTTTCGCTTGTCTCGGAAGCAGTAGTGCGCATTCACGACATGCCGATTGAACGTCGCCTCGAAGGCGGGCCGGCGCTTGCAATGATGCAGGCATTATCACCCGAACTCAGCCTCACCAATCGCATGGCGCTCTCGAACGAGTGGCTGTTTGCACCGTTGCTGCGTCAGCGCGTCGACGGCGATCCTGCGGCTTCTGCATTGTTTGGCACCACCATCGCACCGACCATGCTCGAGGGCGGCGTGCGTCCGAACGTGTTGCCGGGCGAAGCGACCGCAATGATCAATTTCCGCATCCATCCACGCGACAATGCAGCAGATCTGTTGCGCCGCGCGCGTCAGCAGGTGGCGGACCTTGAAGGCGTCACCGTGGACTGGGCCGAAGAGCCGCGCGAGGCGTCGCCAGTCTCCAGTTCGACATCTACAAGCTACGCGCTGATCGCCGGGCTCTCGCACGCCGTCATGCCGGACGCGCCGGTTGCGCCGGGCCTGGTGCTGGCAGGGACAGACTCACGACACTACGCG
>CADEDT010000241.1 GCA_902826145.1 uncultured Caulobacteraceae bacterium | reverse complement strand
CTGATTCCGGGCGCTCCCGAAAGGTCCCCATGAAGTCGTTCGATCCCATCGCCACCTACGCCAACCTCGTCCCCATGGTGGTCGAGCAGACCAGCCGCGGCGAGCGGGCCTTCGACATTTTCTCGCGTCTCCTGAAGGAGCGGATCATCTTCGTCACCGGCGGTGTCGAAGATGGTTTGGCGAGCTTGGTGACGGCGCAGCTTCTGTTCTTGGAGTCCGAGAACCCGAAGCGCGAGATCGCCATGTACATTAACAGCCCCGGCGGCATCGTGACGTCCGGCCTCGCGATCTACGACACCATGCAATACATCCGCAGCCCGATCTCCACGGTCTGCATCGGCCAGGCGGCCTCGATGGGTTCGCTGCTGCTGGCGTCGGGTGAGAAGAACCTTCGCATCGCGCTGCCGAACGCGCGCATCATGGTGCACCAGCCGTCAGGTGGCTTCCGCGGTCAGGCCTCGGACATTGAGCGTCACGCCGAGGACATCATCGCCACGAAGCGCCGGCTGAACGAGATTTACGTGAAGCATACGGGACAACCGTATGAGCGCGTGGAAAAGACCCTCGACCGCGACCACTTCATGACCGCCGAAGAAGCCCGCGCGTTCGGGATCGTGGACCGCGTCTACGAGAAGCGCGAACTGCCCGAAGGGGCAGGTTTCAGCGCCGCCTGAGGGGCAGTTCACAGGCATGTGAAGCAGCGGTTCGCCATTGTGAGATGGCGGAACGGTCGCTACGGTTTGGCCCGGTTTTAGGGAACCTGTATGCGTTTCGTTCAATTCTCTGCGGTCGCGATCGCGACCGTATCGCTCTTTTGCGTGACCAACGCACAAGCGTCGAGCCCACAAGATTTCGTACGGCAGATTGCGCTCGTGGCGAGCGACGACGATCCGCTGGCGCGCTGGGATGATGATGTTTGCGTCGGCGCCGTTGGACTCGACTCCACCCAGCTACAGCAGCTGGTGGATCGTGTTTCGCAGCGCGCGCGCGCCGTGGGCTTGCGGCCAGGCCGTCCGGGCTGCCGCGCCAATGTGATGGTTGTGTTCTCAAATGACTCCGATGCGATCACACGTCAGATCGTTGATCAGCGCCGTGACATGCTGGGCTTCTATGGCGGTGACGCTCAAGTCACCGCCGGCCGCGAGGCGATGGAAGAGTTCGCGAACACGCCTCGGCCGATCCGTTGGTGGCACGTGTCGTCCACGGGCGTTGGCAGCATGCGACCCGACGCGGCGCGCTCGCGCCAAAGCAACGGCCGCACCGCCGCTGCCGCTGCTGCCGGCGGAGGTGGAACCAGCGGCGCTTCGGGTGACCAAGGTGGTGTGACTGACCTCCAAGGCGCTGACGCTGTGCGATCGAGCGGTTCGCGGACGCGCGCAGCCGAGGCACGCAACGACCTGAGCTACGCACTAATCGTGGTGGACGCGCGCCGCATCGCGAACACGCCAGCGAGTGCTTGGATGGACTATGTTGCGTTCAATGCGCTCGCGCAGATCAATCCAGACGCGCGCACCGCCAACTATCCGACGATACTCAATCTGTTTTCAGAACCGTCGACGTCACTCACTGAGCTTACGACTTGGGATTTGGCTTATCTCGAAGGCCTCTATAGCGTCCGCGGCGAGAATTCGAACCGGCAGATCAATTCAATTGCGCGGCGCATCAGGAGCGCGCCCGCGCAGTAAGTGGACACAAGACGCGGCGGATGCCGTCGCACTGTTTGGGAAGGGAAACCATGAAATTTTTCCATTTTTCGGCGGCCTTGATCGCCGCGGCTTCATTGGTCACCGCCGCTCATGCGCAGCAGCCAACGGCGCACGACTACGCGCATGAAATCGCGCTGGCGACGGGTGAAGATAATCCATTGGCGCGGTGGGACGAGGGCGTTTGCGTTGGCGCAGTTGGCCTCGACGCCAGCCAGCTGCAGCAGCTCGTCGACGTTGTTTCCACCCGTGCGCGCGCCGTTGGCTTGCGCCCGGGGCGTCCAGGTTGCCGCGCTAACGTAATGGTCGTGTTCTCCGGTGACTCTGACGCCATCACGCGCCAGATCGTCGATCAGCGGCGCGACATGCTGGGCTTCTATAGCGGCGACGCGCGCGTCACTGCTGGCCGCGAGGCAATGGAAGATTTCGCCAATGTGCCGCGTCCGATCCGTTGGTGGCATGTGTCTTCGACGGGCGTGGGCAGCATGAACCCTGCTGCGGCGCGTACGCGTCAAAGCAGCGGGCGTTCAGCAGCGGCCGCCGCGGCTAGCGATACCGGCGGCAATGCCGCTGCGGGCGACCAAGGTGGCGCGAGCGATATCCAAGGCGCCGACGGTGTGCGCTCCAATGGCTCACGCGTGCGTGGCGCGGAATCGAACAACGACCTCAGATATGGATTGCTTATTGTTGCCGCGCTCCGCGTTGCAAACACGCCGGTAAGCCCTTGGCGGGACTACATCGCACTC
>CADEDT010000240.1 GCA_902826145.1 uncultured Caulobacteraceae bacterium | reverse complement strand
GACAACGGCCCCCTCTTCGACCAGGACACCGGCGAAGTGGTGACGGAGCAGCCCGAGGCGCCGGGCGGCGCCACGCGCTTCCGCACGCTGATCGGCGCGGCGCGGGAGATGATCCTGACGGACGATCTGCCGTTGAAGGCCCGCACGGCGCTGCGTTCATTCCTCACCGATCTCGATCGCTGGCGTGAGCAATCGCGGACGATGTCGCACGTTGAACTCGCGGAAATCGTGCTCGACGAGAGCGGCTACTCGGACATGCTACGCAACGACAAGTCTCCGCAAGCGCAGACACGGCTCGAAAACTTGAAGGAATTGGTCCAGTCGATGGGCCAGTACGATACGCTGGAAGCGTATCTCGAACACGTCGCTTTGGTGCTCGATATTGAGAGCGAGAGCGATGGCGAGAACGTCCAGCTTTCGACGTTGCATGCCGCGAAGGGTTTGGAATTTCCGCTGGTGTTCTTGCCGGGTTGGGAAGAGCAGGTTTTTCCGTCGCAACGCTCGATCGATGAGAGCGGCGAGAAGGGTTTGGAAGAAGAACGCCGGCTTGCTTACGTCGGCATCACGCGGGCGCGGGAGAGCGCGCGGATTTCGTTTGCGGCGAACCGGCAGATTTATGGACGCTGGCAAGTGGTGCTGCCGTCGCGCTTCATTGATGAGCTGCCGGCGGCGAATGTCGAGGTGATCAGCGAGACCGGTTACGGCGTGCAACCGGGCGTGCGTGACATGGCGGTGGAGCCGTTCACGTCGAGCTACCAATCGCCCGGCTGGCGGCGCGCGCAGGAGCGCGGCGCATTCCAAGGCAAGCCGCCGATGATCGAAGGCGAAGCACGGCTCGTGGCGCGCTCAAGCGGCGATGACTCCGCCTACAAGCGCGGCGACCGGATTTTTCACCAAAAGTTCGGCTATGGGCGCGTCAGCGGCGTCGAGGGCAACAAGCTTACAGTGCAGTTCGAGAAGGCCGGCGAAAAGCGCGTGATCGATAGCTTCGTCGTCCCGGCAAGCGCGGCTTAGTGACATCGGCGACCTGAGCCGCTAACGCAGCGCCCCATGCTTCTCCTCACTGCCCTCGGCACCCTCACGCAAATCCGCGCGGCGGCGGATGAGTTGGATCGGCATGATCCCTCGCCTGCTGATGCTGTGAGCTGGTTTGAGGAGAAGCCGGGTAAGTTTCGCATCGAAGTCTATGTGCCGACAAAGCAGGACGCGGCGTCGGTCGAGGCGATTGTCGGCGCCGCGGCGCCGGAGCTTCATCTGAAGCAAAAAAAGGTGAAGGCGGCCGATTGGGTGGCGATGTCGCTCGAAGGCTTACCGGCAGTGCGCGCGGGGCGCTTCGTTGTGGCGGGCGCGCATGCGCTGTCGGGCGAAGCCAACGGGCGCACGAAAATCTGGATCGAGGCGAGCGAAGCGTTCGGCACCGGCCATCACGGCACGACATGGGGCTGCCTGATGGCGCTCGAAGGCGTGCTGCGCGAGCGGCGCGTTTCGCGGGTGCTCGACATGGGCGCAGGCTCAGGCGTACTGGCGATCGCGGCGGCAAAGCACGGCGCGGAGGCGCTGGCGATCGAGATCGATCATCGCGCAGCGGCGATTGCCGAGATCAATGCGAAGCAGAACAAGGTCGCCAACCAGATGCAGGTGATCGCCGGTGACGGCGCGCGCTTCATCGCCGGCAAGAAGTTCGACTTAGTGTTCGCGAACATCCTGATGCGGCCGCTGATCCGTCTGGCGCCGAAGCTGGTGCGCGCGGTCGAACCCGGCGGCACACTCATCCTGTCAGGGCTGCTGCGTCAGCAAGCGCCGCTAGTGCGCGAGGCATACGCCAATCGCGGGCTGATACTTGAGAAGCAGATTCCGAAAGAAGCGTGGATGACGCTGGTGTGGCGAAAGCCTCAGCCGCGCGTGTAGACGTTCACGGCGAACCAGCACGTCGGCGCCTCGCAGCGGATCATGCCGACTTGGATGCTGTGCTGACCAGTGACGGTCGGGCGCACATGCATTTCGGGTTCGTTGTTGCCGCGCACATCGCTCGCGATCATCTGGCCGCGCGGATCGATGAGACGTAGATCGATGTCGCCACAACGGCGGTCGCAGACGCCGGCGATCGTGTATTCCTGGCCAGCGCGAAGGCTGACGGTGAGCACGCTGCCGCGGCTCTGCGCGAGATCGCCGTAGAGTGGGCCCGCAGCGTGGGCGAAGCCCTCGTTGAAGAGATTGTCCTCTTGATCGTCGAGACCCATCATCAGGTCATTGGCGAGCCCAGGCGGCACCTGCGCCGCCGCCGGAGGGGCGGCGGTGAGGACGAGGGCGAGAAGCCCTGCGAACGCCAGTTTGACCCAAGAACTCATGTCTTCTCCGCGGCCGAGGCCGGATTTTCCGGAGGTTCGCCCTTTAAACCTCCCAGCGACAAGTCTTAGACTCTGTCCACTGAACCTGCCCTGAACCGGGGCCTCAAAGGACGCAAGACGTGTTCCAGACCT
>CADEDT010000239.1 GCA_902826145.1 uncultured Caulobacteraceae bacterium | reverse complement strand
GAGAACCCGCAGAGCCAAACCTTCTTTAAGCTTTTGGGCCGAGCTCTGCGCCGCGAACCGCTCGTCTCCCGTTAGGTCGAGACGAGCGCCGCAAGAACGACGAGGGACATGCAATGGCTGCGCGTAACTATGACATTCCGGAATTGCGCCGTTTGGACGTCGCACACCATTTGCCGGCGCAAGCGAACTACGGAGAAATCCAAGCGCTCGGCGGCAGCCGCATCATCACACGCGCCGATGGCTGCACAATCTATGACGGCGACGGCAACGCGATCCTCGACGGCATGGCGGGCTTGTGGTGCGTGAATGTTGGCTACGGCCGCCAGGAATTGGTGGATACGGCGACGCAGCAAATGCAGGAGCTGCCGTTCTACAACACGTTCTTCAGGACGGCGACGCCACCGACTGTGATGCTCGCGGCGAAGCTTGCGAGCTTGCTCGGCGGCGACCTGCAGCACGTGTTCTTCAATTCATCGGGCTCGGAAGCCAACGACACAGTGATGCGCATGGTGCGTCACTATTGGAATGTCAGCGGCCAGCCGAAGCGCACCGTGTTTATCAGCCGTCGCAACGCCTATCACGGCTCGACCATGGCCGGCGCGAGCTTGGGCGGCATGAAGGCGATGCACCCGATCGGCGGTTTGCCGATTCCCGGCGTCGAGCACGTGGCGCAGCCGTACAAGTTCGGCGAAGGCTTCGGCGAAGACGAAGAGACGTTCTACGCGCGCTGCGCGCAGGAGATCGAAGATCGCATCATCGCTGTTGGGCCGGAGAATGTCGCGGCGTTCATCGGCGAGCCGGTGCAGGGCGCTGGTGGGGTGATCATCCCGTCGAAGAGCTACTGGAAGCGCGTCGACGCGATCTGCAAGAAGTACGGCATTCTGCTTGTGATCGACGAAGTGATCTGCGGCTTCGGCCGCTTGGGGTCCTGGTTCGGCTTCCAGCATTTCGGCGTGACGCCGGATCTCGTGCCGATGGCGAAGGGCTTGTCTTCAGGCTATCTGCCGATCTCCGCTGTTGGTGTTTCACACAAGATCGTCGAGGTGCTGCGCGAGAAAGGCGGGGACTTCGTGCATGGCTATACGTATTCGGGTCACCCGGTTGCGGCGGCCGTTGCGCTGAAGAATTTGGAGATCATCGAGCGCGAAGGCTTGGTCGATCGCGTGAAAAACGATGTCGGGCCGTATTTTGCCGAGGCGCTTAAGCGTCTCGATGGCGATCCGCTGGTTGGCGAAGTGCGTTCACTTGGCCTAATCGGCGCGGTCGAGATCGTCTCGAAGAAAGGCACGAACGAGCGTTTCACTGGCAAGGAGGGCAAGGCCGGGCCGGTCGTGCGTGATGCGTGCATCAAGAACGGCTTGATGGTGCGCGGTATTCGCGACTCTATCGTGATGTGCCCGCCGCTGATCATCTCGCACGCCGAGATCGATCGCATGGTGGACATCATCGGCCGATCACTGCGCGAAGCAGAGCCTGCGTTGCGCGCATTGAAGGCGGACGATTAGACGCTCTTCGCGGCGCCGGCCGGCGAAAGCCCGGTGCGGCCGAGCAAGCCCATGCCGTCGGAGATGTCACGCGCGATGGCTTCGCGCAGCGCAGCCGCGTCGCCAGACTCGATCGCTTTGATCGCGGACTGGTGGCTGTCGTTCAGCTTTGCGCTGGAGACGCGCCCATAAACGACGCGCATGTACGGGCCGAATTGCAGCCAGAGCGTCTCGATCAACTGCGTTAGCGTCTTTTGTGGCTGCGCGCGATAGAGCGTGAAGTGGAAATTGTAGTTGGCTTGCATGTAAGCAGCTGCATCACCGCTGGCGATCGCCGCATCAATTGCCGTGTCGATCTCGCGCAGGCGAGCAACGTCAGCCGGCTTCAGCATCGGCAGCGCCAGTGCAGCTGCTTCCGGTTCAAGCAGCAACCGGCAGCGCAGCAAGTCGTCGAAGCGCTCGCTCGTCATCTCCGGCACGCGCACGCGGCGTTTCGAGCGAATGGAAACGGCGCCCTCGGCGCACAGACGCGAAAGCGCATCGCGCACTGGCGTTTGGCTTACGCCAAGCTCGCCGGCGATGCCGCGCGTCGACAATTCGTGGTTCGGCGAGATGTGCCCCGTGACGATGCGTTGGCGCAGTTCAGCGTAGACGCTTGAGTTCAGGCCCTCGTCCGAGCCCTTGAAGTTGAGGATCATAACGGGGCTCTTAACCTCAACGGTTCCAAGAAATCACGCGGAATCAACAGGCGAGATGCGTTCCCGCCCGGACTGTGGCGCCTTGACTTGGCAGGGGGCGGGCCGGGATATTGGCGGCTTCAGGTGACTTATGCGCCCCCGCTGCCTTCTCATGAAGGCGAATGGGCGCGGCTCGCGGGCTGCCTTTCGCAGCTGCACCCCAAAGGGAAAGCCGCGTCTGTTTGAGAAAGAATTTCATCTGCGGTTCTCGCGCGCCGTCTCGGCGGGCGTATTCGTGCGCGCTTGCAGCAACATGTGTGTGTCATGAGCTTTTCGAATTGGATTAAAGAACGCGGCATCGGCGAAGTTGAATGTCTG
>CADEDT010000238.1 GCA_902826145.1 uncultured Caulobacteraceae bacterium | reverse complement strand
CCAAAGCGTCACGCCATAAGTCGCGGCGTCGGCGGCGAAGTCGAGTGCGTCCGCCTGCAGCGCCAGCGATCCAATGGCGTGACCGCCGATTGTTTCGATGCCGAACATCGCAGCGTTGGCGATGAGCACGACCCAGAGGATGCGCCGCGCGCGCTGATCCACGGGAGCCGGGCCAACCTTTCCGCAGCCATCACCGCACTTGTCACTCACGCTTGAACTCCGCGATTCCCTAAGGCTTTGCCGCGGTAAAGAGAGATGGATCCGGTTGGTGTGGCGATGACTTCCGTCTCCACCACTTTGGCGAAGCCTGCCTCGGCCATGAGCCGCGTCAAAATTCCCTCCGCGTTCGGCATGGTGTTGTCCTTGCCGTCGAGCATCTGCACTTGCGAAAACAGGAGCCGGATGAGCTGCGTACGCTGCAGACCATAATCGGCAATGTGCGCTTCTCCCTTGGGCTCGAGCACCGCGCGCATGGCGCCCAGAGCGGCGCGCTTCTCATCCATCGGCACCTGGTGAAAGACGAGGCTCGATACAACCTTGGTAACGCCGCGATCGGCGAAGCGGGCAGCGTCACGCGCAAAGCCCTGCTCGAAGTCGATCGCAAGGCCCGCGTGTCGCGCTCTCTTCGCGGCGCGCGCGAGCACATCGGGATCTGGATCGAGTCCGATCACGGTCGCATCGGGCGCTGCTTGCTTCAGCATGAGCGCGAAGGTGCCGGCACCGCAGCCGACATCGAGAATGACGTCTGAGGCGCGCGGTGAAATTTGATCGAGCAATGCACCGCGCCAGCGCTGCTCACGCGTGAGCAGGGCGATGGCGCTATCATAGAGCGGCGTCAGCGCGGCGCGACCCAGCGCGGGTGTGAAGGATTTCGTCGGTTCGGACATGGGGCCAGTCAGCGTCCTACAGCGATCAAAACGACCGAGGCGCCGACGCTCGCGATGAAGACTGCGCCAGTGAGCGACATGCCGAATGCGCGCGCCGCCGCACCCTTCGCATAGGCCCAAGCAAACGCGATGCGGCCGACGAGGAAGAGTAGGACCAACACCGAAATGACGACGAGTTCGGCGCCGCGCAGCATCGCTGCAAGGGTCAGGGTTGCGCCGAAGGCGAGCACGGTCTGTTCGAGCGAATTCTGCAACACCGCGGCCTGAACAGCGACGGCAGGACTTGGCGGCGCGTAGGCGGAGCCCCGGATGTCCGCTTCGGAACGGAAGCGTCCGCTGCTGACCGCGCGGACGCAGCCCGCCAGCCAAAGCAGCATCAGGAGATTCCATTTGAGCGCGAAGACTAGCCGCTCGGCCAACGGCGGCGCATCATCGACGCCACCCCAAGTTGGCGGCAACAAATAATAGGCGCCGGCCAGCGCCGCCGCCGTGATGGCGATCGCAATCGCGGACGCGGCGATGACGCCCTGTTGCTCGGGAGTAAACTTCACGTGCGCCTCCGGACAAGTTCGCGCCGCGCATCGGCGATGATCGCCCAGGCCGAATGCAGGAAGAGCGAGGCGACGATGAAGGCCACGACAAGGTCCGGCCATGCCGATCCTGTCCACGCGACGAGACCTGCGGCGACGACTACGGCGGCGTTGCCGATCGCATCGTTGCGGCTGAAGAGCCAGACCGCGCGCATGTTCGCGTCGCCGCCCCGATGCGGCAGCAGAACCCAGACGGCGGCGACATTAATGACGAGCGCGGCAAGACCGAGCGCGCCCATCAAGGGCGCCTCGGGCGCCTGTTGCACGAAGACGCGATAGACGGTCGCGGCCAGCACGCCCAAGCCCAACGCCGCGAGAAAGAAACCTTGCAGCAAAGCGGCGCGTGCGCGGGAGGACGGCGGCCAGTTGATCGCCACCAACCCCAAAAACGAGATTAGGCCATCGCCGATAAAGTCGAGCGCGTCCGCTTTGACCGCCTGCGAAGCCGCAAGAAAGCCGCCGACCAGTTCGACCGCGCCGTAACTCACGTTGAGCGCCACGACGATCCACAGGGCGCGCTTATAGGCAGGCGTCACATGCGCGAGATCCGGCAAGAGGTCATCGTCATCGCTCCCAGCGTTGACCGGCGCTCGCACCAGCCGATAGCCCAAGTCGGACACGGCCTTTTCCATGGACGGCAGAAGCGCTTCGTCGTCGACCGCTACTGACATAGTCTGCGCGGAGAGCGACGCTTCCGCTCCCTCCACGCCGCTCACGCCGCGCGCCGCTTTCTCGATCTTCGTCACGCAGGAGGGGCAATCCATGCCGGTCACGCGATAAGTTACGGTTGGCATGGGCCCTCCTCGGCGGCGTTGGAGCTCATTGATCCAGGTTTCGAACCCCGGGCCTTGCTTCCACGCAGCATGTCGAGGACCACCAGCACAACCCCGCACGTAATCGCTGCATCCGCGACATTGAACGCGGGCCAATGCGTCCCGAACAGATGCAGGTCAAAAAAGTCGGTGACCTCTCCGCGCCACAACCGGTCGAGGAAATTGCCGATAGCGCCGCCGAGCACGAAAGCCAGTCCAAGTCGCGTGAGGGCGCGAGGTTCGCGCCAGAACCAGAAACCGAACATCACGCTGATGGCCGCGGTGACGATTAACACCACCGCGTCGCCTGCATCGTTCAACAAACCGAACGCCACGCCGCGATTGAAGCCAAGCGTGAGATTGAAGAATGGCAAA
>CADEDT010000237.1 GCA_902826145.1 uncultured Caulobacteraceae bacterium | reverse complement strand
TCACGGTCAACCGCTCGCCGCACGTCGATAAGAAGAGCCGCGAGCAATTCGAAATTCGCACGTTCAAGCGCGTGCTCGATATCGTTCAACCGACTCCGCAAACGGTCGATGCGCTTATGAAGCTCGATCTCTCCGCGGGTGTCGACGTTCAGATCCAAGTTCTGGGTTGATCACGATGGCCAAAGAACCTTCCCGTCGTACTGGCGTCATCGCGCGCAAGATCGGCATGATGCGCGTGTTCGGCGAAGACAACGCGCATATTCCGGTGACCGTGCTTGATCTCGCTGGCTGCCAAGTTGTTGGCCGCCGCACTGTTGGCGCTGAGGAGTTCAAGAACTCCGCCGGCGAAGCCGTTGCGCTGAAGGCCAAGAAGTCGCGCAAGAACGAGAAGAAGGCGCCGCCTGCTCGTGAAGCGAAGGGCGATGGCTACAACGCCGTGCAACTCGCCGCCGGCGCCACGAAGGCAAAGAACAAGACCGCCGCCGAGCGTGGTCAGTTTGCGCGCGCCAAGGTCGAGCCGAAGGCCGTCATCCGCGAATTCCGCGTCAGCGAAGACAACCTGCTGCCGGTCGGCGCGGTGATCTCAGCTGAGCACTTCGTTCCGGGACAAAAGGTTGATGTCGCTGGCATCAGCATTGGTAAGGGCTTCGCCGGCGCCATGAAGCGCTGGAATTTCGGCGGTCTCCGCGCCACGCACGGCGTCTCGGTCTCGCACCGTTCGCACGGTTCGACCGGTCAGCGCCAGGATCCGGGCAAAGTCTTCAAAGGTAAGAAGATGGCCGGCCACCTCGGTGACGAGCGCGTCTCTGTTCAAAATCTGCAAATCGTCCGCGTCGATGCCGAGCGCGGACTTTTGTTTGTCCGTGGCGCAGTGCCCGGCGCCGAAGGCGGCTGGGTTGAAGTGCGCGATGCCGCGAAGACTGCGCTCCCCAAGGAAGCGCCGACTCCAGCTGGCATCCGCCAAGCGCAAGCCGCGGCTGAGTGAGGGCGGACATGAAACTCGACGTTCAAACTCTCGATGGCAAGAAGGGCGGCTCCGTCGATCTCGACGAGACGATCTTCGGCATAAAGGAAGTCCGCGCCGACATCCTGCAGCGTATGGTGAAGTATCAGCTCGCCAAGCGCCGCGCCGGCACGCACAAGACGCAATCGCGCGGTGAAGTCTCGCGCTCGCACTCCAAGCTCTACAAGCAAAAGGGTACGGGCCAGGCGCGTCACGGTGCGGCGAACGCGCCGATCTTCCGTGGCGGTGGTCACGCGCACAATCGTCTGCCGCGCGACTATTCGCACGATCTGACGAAGAAGTTCCGCGATCTGGCGTTGCGCCATGCACTCTCCGCCAAGGCAAACGCCGGCGCCATCGTTGTGATCGATGCGCTGACGGTGAAGGACGGCAAAACGTCCGCGCTGCAGAAGTCGCTGACGAACCTGAAGCTTGAGAAGGCGGTGTTCATCGCCGGCGAGAAGGTCGACGTCAGCGTCACGCGCGCCGCTCGCAACCTTGCTCACATCAACGTCCTGCCGAACGCTGGCCTCAACGTTTACGACATCCTTCGCGCCGACAAGCTCGTGCTCACGCAGGATGCCGTGAAGGCGATCCACGATCGCTTCAAGGACTACAAGCCTTCGCGCCGTGAGCGCGAAGAAGCGCAAGCTTCGAAGAAGCCGGCAGCCAAGAAGAAATCAGCTGAAGGGGCCGCGGCATGAGCGCGCTCAACAAACACTACGACACCATCATTGCGCCGGTGATCACGGAAAAGGCCACTCTGCTTTCCGAGCAGAACAAGGTGGTCTTCCGCGTGCCCGTTTCGGCGACGAAGAAGGACATCAAGGAAGCCGTTGAAAAGCTCTTCAACGTCAAAGTGGGCGCGGTGAACACCATCGTCCGCAAAGGCAAGACGAAGAACTTCCGCGGCACGCCGGGCAAGCGCTCCGACCACAAGAACGCGGTCGTGACCCTGCTCGACGGTTACTCAATCGACGTGACGACGGGGCTCTAAGATGGCGTTGAAGACTTTCCGCCCGACTTCGCCTGGCCGCCGGCAGCTCGTGATCGTTGATCGCGCCGAGCTGCACAAAGGCAAGCCGGTGAAGGCGCTGACCGAAGGCCTGACGAAGTCGGGTGGCCGCAACAATGTTGGCCGCGTGACCGCGTTCCGCACCGGTGGTGGCCACAAGCGTTCGTATCGCAAGATCGATTTCAAGCGCCGCAAGTGGGGCGTTGAAGCGAAGGTCGAGCGTCTCGAATACGATCCGAACCGCACTGCGTGGATTGCGCTCATCAAGTACACGGATGGCGAGCAGGCCTACATCATCGCGCCGCAACGCTTGAAGGTCGGCGACACGGTCGTCGCGAACGAGCGCGTCGACGTGAAGCCGGGCAACGCGATGCCGCTGAAGTCGATTCCGGTCGGCACCATCGTGCACAACATCGAGCTGAAGCCGCTGAAGGGCGCCCAGATGGCGCGTTCGGCCGGAACTTACGCGCAAGTCGTTGGCCGTGACGCTGGTTTCGCCCAGCTCCGCATGGCTTCGGGCGAAGTGCGCATGGTTCAAGACGTTTGCATGGCCACGATCGGCGCCGTGTCGAACCCTGACAACATGAACGAAGTCTGGGGCAAGGCCGGCCGTACAAAGTGGCTGGGTCGCAAGCCGTCGGTGCGCGGTGTTGCGATGAACCCGGTCGATCACCCGCACGGCGGTGGTGAAGGCAAGACCTCCGGCGGCCGTCACCCGGTCACGCCATGGG
>CADEDT010000236.1 GCA_902826145.1 uncultured Caulobacteraceae bacterium | reverse complement strand
CGCGGCGCAGAGCTCGGCCCAAAAGCTTAAAGAAGGTTTGGCTCTGCGGGTTCTCGTGCGCCTTCCATTCCGGGTGCCACTGCACCGCCAGAACTTGCGCGCCATTCATGTTCGCGGAAATCGCTTCGACGACGCCATCTGGCGCGGTCGCTTCCACCGTAAGCCCAGCGCCAAGCTTGTCGACGCCCTGATAGTGCACGCTCACCACATCCAGCGCGTCCGTCTTGTAAGCGCGCTCAAGCACGCCGCCTTCGACAAGATTCACCGGATGGATGTGCTCGAAATATTCTGCGAACGTTTTCTGGCTCGGCGCGTGGTGCGGAATGAGATCGGGATTCTCCGCCATGTCGCGCCGCAGCGTGCCGCCGAACGCGACATTCAATTCCTGGAAGCCGCGGCAAATCCCGAACACCGGCTTGCCCTCCTCCAGCATCGCCTCGATCAGATGCGCCGTCATCTCGTCGCGCGCGGGATCGAACGGTCCCGGCGCATCGTCGACGATCACCCCGTAGCGCTTGGGATCGAGGTTCGACGGCGTCCCCGTCAACAGAATGCCATCCAGCCGCGGCGCCACCTCTTTCGCATGCATCAGCTCAGGCATGGCCGGCACCAGCAGCGCTGCTGCATCTGCGTACTTCAGCGCCGAGACGAGATAGCGCGTCATCACCGCCTGCGCCGATTGCGTCTCAACCGTGCGGTTGCAAGCAATGACACCAAGAACAGGCCGCGTTGCCGTCACTTCATCTCTCCGTAGCGCGCCAATCTTGCGCCATAGGCCGCGCCCTGCCTTAAATAGGCGTTACGCAAGGGAGGTGCATGATGCGCACGATCATTCTGAGCGCGATGTGTCTGTTGGCCGCGTCCGCGACGGCTGGTGCGCAAACGGCCCAGCCGACGCTGAAGCTCGACCATATGTGGATCGCCACGGCCACCAACGCGCCGGCGGAACGCGCTGCGCTCGAAGCCGCCGGGTTCCGCATCTCGCCCACCGTCAACCGCCACGAAGGCCAAGGCACCGCCTCGCAAACCATCGAGTTCGAGAACGGCTACCTTGAACTCATATACCCGGACGAAAGTGTATCGATCACCAGCGACAGCGGCCGCATTGGTTTCCAAAGATTCACCGAGCGCGCCCACTGGCGCGAGAACAACGTCTCCCCGTTCGGCTTGGCCGTCGCACGCACGGCGACCACGCCACAGGAGTTTCCGTTCGATACTTGGCGCATCAGCGCGCCTTGGATGGAAGCTGGCCGCTACATGGAGATGCTGACGCCCCGCGGCAGCCGCGCCGTCAACGTCGCCGTCCATACCAACTTCACCGATGAAGCCGCCAACCTCCGCGCCATCGCCGCCGGCGGCGAAGCCGCGTGGCAGTTCCAACACCCCAACGGCACGCACCGCCTCACAAATCTCGTTGTCATCGCGCCTGACGCCGAAGGCCTGCCGCCCTCTACGCAATTCGTGAACGATAGCGGCGCCGCGGCGATGTACGAAGGCAGCCAGTGGCTCGCGATCATGACGTTGGACAACGGCCGGCAAGGCCAGCGGCGCGACTTGCGTCCCGCCCTGCCGCTCATCGTCCATTACTGACGTCACGAAAGCAGCACTGCCGGCGAGCATGCATGCCAAGCGAGCCAAACCGGCTCGTCCCAAGTGAAATCTTCCTGATCGTAGCGTGTCAGGTTGGAGCGGAACGTCTTCACGCGCCGCCCACCCTGCAGCTCGACTTCGTAGTTGGTTTCGCTGCCCAGGTAGACAATATCGCGGATCGTGCCTGCCACCACGTTGGTGCCAGCGGGCGCATCTTCCATCTTCATCGCCGTCGAGCCTTCAACGCGCTTGTGCATCTCGATCTTCTCAGGGCGCAGCGCGACCCAAACGGTTGAGCCTCTCGCGCCGGTGACGCCGTGATCGAGATAAACCGGGGCGCCAAGTTCCGCCGCGCGGACCAAAGCATGGCCCGGTTCGTCCTCAGCCAGCGTGCCTTCGAACATGTTCACGCTACCGACGAAATCAGCCACGAAGCGCGAGTTCGGGAACTCATAGAGATCGCCCGGCGTCGCAACCTGCGCCAGCACACCGCGATTCATCACCGCGCAGCGCGTCGCGATCCCGAGCGCTTCGTCCTGATCGTGCGTCACCATGATGAAGGTGATCCCCACCTTCTCCTGCAGCGATGTGAGTTCCGAACGCATCTGGTCGCGCAGCTTCGCGTCCAGCGCCGAGAGCGGCTCGTCCAGTAGCAGCACGCGCGGCCGCTTCACCAGCGCACGCGCCAGCGCCACGCGCTGACGTTGGCCGCCGGAAAGCTGGTCCGGCATCCGCTCGCCAAGTCCGCCAAGCTTCACCAACTCCAACGCCTCGGTCACCCGCCGCTTGATCTCGTCGGCGGCGACGCCATCCATCTTCAGCCCGTAGCCGACATTGTCCTGCACCTTCATGTGCGGAAACACGGCGTACGACTGAAACACCATGTTCACCGGCCGCTTGTTCGGCGGCAGATCGGCGACATCCTTGCCATCAATCAGGATCTTTCCTTCGGTAGGCGTCTCGAAGCCTGCGAGCATCCTGAGCAACGTGGTCTTGCCGCAACCCGATGGTCCGAGCAGCGCAAAGAACTCACCCTCGCGGATATCGAGATTGACGTTGTCGACCGCGACCATCTTGCCGAAGCGCTTGGTGATGCCCTGAAACGAGATGATCGCATTGTCTTTGACATGCGGCGTCGGTTTCGGCGCGGGCGCGTTGGAAACTTGTGCGTCGGTCATGCGCTCAGGCTTTCTCACCCTTCGGCTCTTTGTTCTGCATCTGCAGACCAACGGCCGTGAGGATCACAGTGACAACAATGAGAATGGTGGATGCGGCGTTGACTTCCGGCGTCACCGAGAAGCGCAGCATCGAATAGACCTTCACCGGGAACGTGA
>CADEDT010000235.1 GCA_902826145.1 uncultured Caulobacteraceae bacterium | reverse complement strand
GCATCCGAAATGGGAAACGCGCCCGCGTCTCGACGACGCCGTCGCTTATCAGAACACGCCGAGCGTTTGAGGAGACTGCATCGTGGAAGGACTTGGCAAAGGTTGCGTTCTCTGGGTCATCGGCATCCCCCTGCCGATCATCATTCTGCTCTATCTGTTCGGAGTGCTGAATTAGCTAGTTTACCGGGACATCGCGGAAGGTGCGGGAGAGGAGGTTCTCGTCCTTCCATACTTCAACAATGAAGTGCTGCGCCATTTCGAGCTTCGCGTGACTGTTTGCTTCGGCGTCAGAGTCCAGCGCTAGAAACTCGGACCGCTCGGTGATGCCGCCTTCGCTCAAGTATCGAATGGAATAATTCATATTGTCTGCTCCGCTCTAGCCGGGAGAACGCGTGTCGTTCTCCCGGGCGAGTCGCTTCAGGTTTTCTTAGTTTCGACCGGCGCGGCTTGAGGCGCGGGCGCGGAGCTGTCCGCGGGCTTCGCTTCCGGCGCGACTTTGGCGGATTGATTGGCAGATTCGTTCGCAGGCGCGTTCGGCGCCGTTTTCGGATCATTTGTCATTTTTGATTTTTCTGGAAAGCGTCAGAGTTTGTCTGACAGATCGCAAGTGGTCCTGGATGCGTGCAGTTACAATGGCGTCCGATGGATTAGTGCCTCACGACCGCGCAATGTCGCAGCAGCGCGTGATCATCATCACCGCCAACCCATCTTGATTGAGGCGCGTGATGAGCGTGGGCGAGAAGCCTTCCGCTTGCAGTGCGTAGGCGATTTCATCCCAACGCTTGAAGCGTCCGGTGTCGGCAAGATCGTACGCGCGAGCGCGTAGCTCAAAGAAGCGGTCTTCTGACATCAGCCCGGCGTCTCTTGATGACGCGGCTGGCTACCTGATGCGGATGCACGCATCGTCGACCGCCCGATAAGTCTGATTGCACTCCCATGCATTGCCGGCGGCGCTTATGTGGGCGTTTTCCGGAACAACAACGGCGACACACGCCAGCGCGACCTTGGCAAAACCGTACTCGCAACTCGAACTATCGCCGCGGCGATTGAGATACGCGTTCGCAGGAATGCTTACGGCAACGCAGCTTGCACCAGACGCGCTGTAACCTCGATCGCAATCCCAACCTCGCGTCGTGCCACGTGTGAGAAATGCGCCGTCTGGCACAACGATGGTTGCGCAAACCGATTCTTCGCGCCGATAACCGCGCGCGCATTCCCAATCGTTACCCCGGTCGTTGAGAAAGGCGTTGGCCGGAACGATGACGGCCTCGCAGTTATCGTAGCGGGGAATGAATCCACGGTTGCAATCCCAGCCCGCGCCGCCGCCATACTCATCGAGGTAGCCATTTTCTGGAACGACAACGGCCCGACATTCGCGGCCATTGCTTCGAAATCCGCGTACGCACTCCCAGCGGTTGCCACGGGCGCTCAGGCGGCTGTTTGCTGGAAGGACGATTGCCACACAGGCAGTGGCGTTGTCCGCGTAGCCATAATTGCAGTCCCAGCCATCGCCATAGGTGCTTGCATGGGAGTTCGCGGGTGGCGTGACGGCAGGTTGAGCCGTGGCGCTCGCCGGCGCGAAGTGACCGAGGATGACGGCCAACACCGCCGCTGGAATATGCCTCACGACGGCGCCGGCGCGACGATCGAGACAGTGCGTCCTTCTGCGCGCAGTCCAGCGGCTGCAACTTCAGCGCCATCCGTGGCGTCGCCGAGAGAGCGATAGTCGCCATAAAAAGCGCCATCTAGTGTCACGCGCCATATGCTGTGCCTGACAATGATACGCAAAGTTGAAGGCGGCGTGCTCATGCTGCGACGCTGGCGTTTCGCGCCTGCGCTGCCCGCTTATCGAGCGCGACTCCCAAAGAGGGGCCAAGATCGGAATCGTGCTCGCTGACGCGGCTGATCGCGCGGGCCATCACTTGGTGCACGATTAGGTAGGCTTCGTTCACATCGCTCGTTGCTTCGACCGCGCGTTTACTCAGGGCCGACCTCTGCTTGAGCAGTCTTGTCATTGGCGTCATGTTTCGGCGCTCCACGCGGCATTGGCCGCCCTTGCGGGCGGCAGAAAGCGAGTCGTTCTGTTGCTGGAAGCTGAAGCCTAACACGCCCCAAGCTGAATTGCGCGAACATTCGGACCGCAATGCTGCGCGACAGCGATAGTTGCGTTTGATGGAACAATCGGGGCCGCCGAGCTTGTATCAGCGGCGCTGAACACCACGTGGTAGATATCGCTGGCTAGGTTGGTCCTGGGCGCCGGCGGCTGAGAGATGCGCAAAGCTCTTGCCTGTTCGGAGCCGCGCTCATGCCATCATCACAACGCAACGACTCCTGGTTCGCTTCGCTGCGGCCCTCAATGAAGATTTGGCTGCTCACGGTCATGTGGCTGGGGTTCGGCGTGATCGCGTGGCTCGTGGTCGCGGGAAGCTGAGTAGCGGCGTTGCTACGCTGAAATCTCTTCCGTCTCCGGCGTCATGAAGTGTCCGTGCAGCGTGGCGATTGGCTGTGTCTTCTCGCCTTGCCATGCTTCCGCCTGCACGTTCGCAATTCGCCGCCCGATCTTCACGACACGTGCGCGGGCAAACGTATCGATCGGTTTGCCTGAGCGCAGATAGTCGATGCCGATATCGACGGTCTTCGGAAAGTGTTCGCTCTTCGACGCGATCGCGAGCTGCGTCAGTGCCGTCACTTCCAGCAGCGCGCCAACAACGCCGCCATGCAGTGCCGGCAGCAGGGGATTGCCGACGAGGTGCTGGCTGAACGGCATGACGAGCGTCAGCTCATCGCCCTTCAGCTCGGCGCGAATGCCGAGGAAGCGCGCATACGGAATGCGCTCGATCGCGGCCGTGACGCGCTGTTGCGGCGTGTCGCTCATGGCTTTTTCTTCCGCAAGTTCGCGCCGAACTTCCGGCCGTTGTTCGAATTGACCATGAACGC
>CADEDT010000234.1 GCA_902826145.1 uncultured Caulobacteraceae bacterium | reverse complement strand
GCACGCCCCGAAATGGTGGCGATTTGGGAGCCCGAGAGCCGCTACGGCATCTGGCTTGAGATCGAAACGCTCGCCATGGAGGCGATGGCGGAACTCGGCACGATCCCGAAGAGCGCCGCCGACGAGTATCGCAAGAAGGGCAAGTTCGACGTCGCGCGCATCGATGAGATTGAGCGCGAGGTGAAGCACGACGTCATCGCATTTCTCACCAGCGTCGCGGAACACGTCGGCCCCGAGAGCCGCTTCGCCCACCAGGGCATGACATCGAGCGACGTGCTGGACACGTGCTTGGCCGTGCAGCTCGCGCGCGCGTCTGACCTGCTAATCGCAGGCTGCGAGCGCGTGATGGCGGCGCTGAAGAAGCGCGCCATCGAGCACAAGATGACGCCGACGATCGGACGCTCGCATGGCATCCATGCCGAGCCCACCACGTTCGGCCTGAAGCTAGCCGGCCACTACGCCGAGTTCGCGCGCAACTTGGATCGCCTCAGGGCAGCGCGGGCGGAGGTCGCCACCTGCGCCATCTCCGGCGCCGTCGGCACCTTCGCGCAAATCGATCCGCGCGTTGAAGCGTACGTCGCCCAGAAACTTGGCCTGGCGGTTGAGCCCGTCTCAACGCAAGTCATCCCACGCGATCGCCACGCTGCGTTCTTCGCGGCCCTTGGTGTCGTCGCCAGCGGCATCGAGCGCCTCGCCACCGAAGTGCGCCATCTGCAACGGACGGAAGTGTTGGAAGCCGAGGAATTCTTCGAACCGGGTCAAAAGGGTTCATCGGCGATGCCACACAAGCGCAACCCGGTGCTGACTGAAAACCTCTGCGGCCTCGCGCGCCTCGTGCGCAGCGCCGTGACGCCCGCGATGGAAAACGTCGCGCTTTGGCACGAGCGCGACATCAGCCACTCCTCCGTCGAACGTGGCATCGGCCCCGACGCCACCATCCATCTCGACTTCGCGCTGCACCGTATGGCGAGCGTCATCGAGAAACTGGTCGTCTATCCGGAAAACATGGCGCGTAACCTCGCGCTGCTAGGCGGCCTGCACAATTCGCAACGCGTGATGCTGGCGCTGACGCAAGCAGGTGTGAGCCGCGAAGACGCTTATCGCCTTGCGCAACGCAATGCGATGCAAGTCTGGCAAAGCCCGCCGCCGCGCGCCGAGACAGCGCTGATCGACAAACTGAGGGCAGATAAAGACGTCACAGAGAAGCTCGACGCCAAAACGCTGGAAGGCTGCTTCGACGACGCGCACCACTTCGCCCGCGTCGACGTCATCTTCAAACGCGTCTTCGGCTAGCGCGCCTCGGGCCCTTGCGCGTCCATTCGCGCTTTAACGACAGCCGCCGTTTCCTGCATGCGCTCGTGCGCGCGTTGCATGCGCACCGATTGGCGACGCAAGCGCTCGATTGGCCCCCGGCCAGTGCGCGGGGTTTGGGTCATTTGCTCATAGCGCGTGCTTTCAAGCACGAACGTCGCCGCTGCCTGCTGCAACGCCGCAACGTCGCCGCACGCCTCGTGCGCCGCAGCACGCATCGCGCGGATCTCGGGCCATTGCGACAGTGTCAGCTGACTCATCAGCATCCGTGGCCCGCCGCGAAAATCGTTTGCCTTCACGAACCCTGCGGCGAACGCGATCACAACTGACACGTCAACATGCGTGAGCTGCTGCGTTTGGCCGCCATTCGGCATCATCGGCCAGGCGACGCCGGAGCGCTCCATCTCGCGGCTGTAGGCGCGCACGGCGCCACGCAGTAGCGCGCGGCCGTCTGCCGAGCACAGGTTCGCCGGCCCGCGGCCGACGGCGAACAGGTTCAACACCTCAGACGCCTGCGCTGCCGGCATCTGCGCCGGCGCAGGCGCGCACGCGCTGAGCGCAGCCGCCAGGGCCAAGACCAAGCCGCGTTTCATGAAGATCATTCCCTACCCGGCGCGGATTATCGGAGGGCGTCATGAGGGAACAGTTCATCGACGGCGTTAATGCCGGTTAGCCATGAGCGCGAATCGCCGCTCCCGCGATTGCTCCCCAGACCGAATCCCTAGCGGGTCGAACGCCTGAAGAGAGGGATGAAGCCATGGCCAGCGATGATTTTGCTGCGGACGACGAATGGGAAGAAGAAGTGATGGTCGAGGTGCGCAAGTTCGGGCTCGAACACGCGCTGATGGCTCATCTACACAAGCGCGAAGGCGCCGCCGATCTCACCACCGTGTTCAAAGATGCAGACCGCATCGTGAATTACGTTCTGGGAGACATGAACCCGTAACGAAAAACGCCGGCGTCACCGCCGGCGTTTGCCTCTTCGGCTGGGTGAGACGCTTAAGTGCCTGCCGCCACCGACGCGCGCGCCTCTGCGAGCGCCTCGTCCATCTTCGAACGGATTTGGTGATCGGAGAGCTGCACAGAGTGCAAGTCGAGGTCGCCGCGGATCTTGCGGAACAAGTCTTCCACACCGGCTTCCTCCAGGTCAGCCACCACGACGGACTTGGCGTAGTCGGCCGCAGCCTCGTCCTTCAGCCCCATGAGCTCGGCCGCCCAGAGGCCCACCAGCTTAGCCCGGCGCGCCTGCGCCTTGAACTCAAGCTCTTGATCCAGCTGGTATTTCGTCTCTTGGGCGCGTTTGCGATCGTCAAACTGGCTCATGCCGGTCGTGTCTCCTCTGTCCCCTCCATGAATAGGGGTCCGATAAGCCCCAATCAACCGCAGCCGGAGGGCAGTTCAGCGGTTGTGGCCAATTGTGACCCTGCGCGGGCTGCCCTAAGTTCTTAACCGGTGCGCAGCGGCGATTCCGCCGCCGCGCATGAGCCCCGCCCCGGCCGCAAGGCCGGTTCGCGCCCTTCAAGGAGGGAGCACACGATGTCGCGTCGCAAGAAGATTTACGAAGGCAAGGCCAAGATCCTGTTCGAGGGTCCTGAGCCCGGCACCATCATCCAATACTTCAAGGACGACGCCACTGCGTTCAATGCGCAGAAGAAAGC
>CADEDT010000233.1 GCA_902826145.1 uncultured Caulobacteraceae bacterium | reverse complement strand
CGATGGAATTGGTGCTGAAGCGCGGCGCGCGCGTGATCTTCACGCAGAACGATCCTGAGGGGCGCTGGGTGAACGGCTCGCTCGGCACCGTGAAGGCGCTCGATGACGACGTGGTGCAGGTGTTGCTCGACGCAGGCGAAGAGGTGGACGTCGAGCGCGCGACGTGGCCGCAAGCGCGCTGGACGTGGAACCAGAAAGAAAACCGCATGGAGGTGAAAGAGGAATTCAAATACGTGCAATTCCCTCTCGCACCGGCCTGGGCGCTCACCATTCACAAAGCGCAAGGCATGACGCTCGACAGCGTCGAGATCGATCTCGGCCGTGGCGCCTTCGCGCCGGGCCAGACCTATGTGGCGCTCTCACGTGCGCGCAGCATGGAGACGCTACGGCTGACGCGGCCGCTTTCTCCGCGAGATGTGCAGGTCGACCCGGCGATCGCCGATGGCTTGAGACGGATCGGGGTCTAGGTCGCCTTTGGCCGATTGAGACATCGAATTTTGATGCCGTGTGTTCCTCGCAAGGTGTTCGCCGTGCAGCTGATGACCTACCAGGAACTAGTTCAGGGTTGGGATGCCTCGATTCCGGAAAACAATCCTCCTTTCTTGGTGTCCGATGTCCCGACCGACCTTCAAGCGCTGATCCCTTACGCTCAGGTCTTTGGGATTTCCGACGACGGCTACCGATTTGATTTGCTTGAGCGCACGCCAAGGGAGCTCGCGCTGCACGTCAGGAGCGCGGTCCTTGCGCACGGCGACGCACTGTCATCCTGGCTGATAAGCTTAGACGCGAATGGTTCATACACCGCCGCGTCGGATGCCTTCACGGCATTGCTCATTGCTGCAGAGGGAATTTCGCCCGAGCGCTAATGGCGGGTCTACATAATCGGCCGGCGCGGGCTCGCGGTGTGCTCGGCACGCACCGTCCCCGCGTCATCCGCTTCCACCAACTTCACGTCGTAGCCCCAAAGGTCGGCGACGTGCTGGAGCACTCTGCTGGCGTCCGCCTCTTCCAACACGATGCCGTCGAGCACGCGGTGCTGCAGGATGAGCTTGCGATCGCCCGCGAGATCGACATCGACGATTTGAATGTCTGGATCGCGATACGCTGTGTCGTAGTGCTTTGAGAGTGCGCGACGAACTTTGCGGTAGCCGCGTTCGTCGTGGATAGCCGCGACGTTCATTTCCTCGTCTTCTTCATCGTCGCGGACGTTGAAGAGGCCGAAGTCGCGGATGCACGCGGGCGAGAGATATTGCGACACGAAGCTCTCGTCGCGGAAGTTCGCCCAGATCTCCTTGAGTGTGCCGTACGGATCATTGTTGCCGGCAATATCCGGCATCCACTCGCGGTCTTCGTCTGTCGGCTTTGTGCAGATGCGCTCGATATCGCTGCACATGGCGAAACCCAGCGCGTACGGATTGATGCCGGAATAGCGGCGATCATCGAAGCCAGGCTGCAGCACGACGCCCGTGTGCGAGTGCAGGAATTCGAGGAAGGCGCCGTCGTCGATCTGACCCTTCTCGTGCAGGCGGTTCATGATGCGATGGTGCACATACGTAGCGCAGCCTTCGTTCATCACCTTGGTTTGCCGTTGCGGATAGAAGTACTGATTGATCAGCCGCACGATGCGCAGGATTTCGCGCTGCCACGGCGCAAGCCGCGGCGCCGTCTTCTCTAGGAAGTAGAGTAGGTTTTCTTCCGGCAGGCCGAGCAACGCTTTGCGGCGCGCGTCTTCATCCGGCGTCGTCTTGCGTTTGCCTTGTGGGACCGTGCGCCAGAGGTCGTTGAAGAGCTGCTCGCCGTGAAGGCGCCGCTCTTCCTCGCGGCGTTCTTCTGAACGCAAATCGGCCATACGCTTGCGCGGGAAGCGATGAATGCCATGGCTCTGCAGTGCGTGCGCGGCGTCAAGTACGCGCTCCACCGCCTCTTGCCCGTAGCGATCTTCGTACTTCGCGATCAAGCTGCGCGCGAACTCGAGGTAATCGAGAATGCCGTCGGCGTCGGTCCACTGCTTGAAGACGTAATTGTTCTTGAAGAAGTGGCTGTGGCCGTAGCCGGCGTGCGCGATCACCAGTGTCTGCATCATCGCGGAGTTTTCCTCCATGATGTAGACGAGGCACGGGTTCGAGTTGATGACGATCTCGTACGCAAGGCCCTGATAGCCCTTGCGATAGAGCGCCTCGTTGCGCGCGAACTCCTTGCCGAACGACCAGTGCCGGTAGAAGAGCGGCATACCCGTTGACGCGTACGCATCGAGCATCTGCTCGGTCGTGATCACTTCGATCTGATTGGGATAAGGATCGAGGCCCATCTCGTTGATGGCGATCTCGCCACACGCGTCGTGCACGCGGCGGATGAGATCGAAATCCCAATCAGGGCCTTTGAACAGCAGCTTCGGGTCGGGAGCGAGCAAAGTCATTTAGGCGCCATCCGCTGCAACGCCTTCCGGGCGGCGGGCGAACAATTCGCGGAACACAGGATAGATGTCGCGGCGGTGTTTCACCTTGCGCATCGCAAACGGCGCGTCGACCGAAACACGGCGATACGCGCGCCACAGGTTGGTGCTGGGCTCGCCGGCGCCGGGATGATCGTCCTCGTCATCCATGCCGACTTCAACGTAAGCATAGTACTGGCAGATCGGCAGGATCACGTCGCGCAACTGACCAAGCACGACCGCGTTATCGCTTGAGGTGTTGTCACCGTCGCTCGCTTGCGCGGCGTAGATATTCCACTGATCGACCGGGTAACGATCGCGAATGATTTCGGCCATCTTGAACAAGGCCGTCGACACCACGGTGCCGCCGGTCTCGCGTGAATAGAAGAACGTCTGCTCGTCCACCTCAGACGCTTCGTGCGTGTGGCGAATGAAAACGACGTCCACGTGCTCGTAACGGCGATTGAGAAAGAGATAGAGCAGCGAATAGAAGCGTTTCGCCAAATCCTTCATGTGCTCGTTCATCGAGCCGGAGACGTCCATCAGGCAGAACATCAC
>CADEDT010000232.1 GCA_902826145.1 uncultured Caulobacteraceae bacterium | reverse complement strand
CCTTCGCGCGCGAAGCGTCGGCAGACGTCCTTGATGTAATCGTGGATGCCAAAAATCTCGTTCACGACGATCACGGCGCTGCGCCGCCCGCGGCCTGCTGGGCGCGCGACGTACGCGGGCAGCGCGTAGCCGTTGGCGCCGGTGAAGCTCACGTCTTCGGTGACCAACTCATCGCTCGATGTGGTCACGGGGCTTGCGCAAGATGCGAGCGCTGCCGGTGCGTAACCCGCGAAGAAGAGCGAGGCCGCCATTGTTCGACGTGTCGGCGGGAAATTGCCTTCGGGCGCATCAAGCTTCATCCGTTCGTCTCCTTCTGGATCACGCTTGGCGCGCGTCCCCTTGCGCGTCATCTGGAGCGGGCGCAGGCTTTCGGCCAGTCAAATCTTCGGGGGAAGGTTCAATGCGTTTCTTTGGTATGGCGGCGTTCGCCGCAGCATTCGCAGTTGCGGGACCGGCCATGGCCGCAGCCCTGCCCTTCAATCCGGAGGAAGCGACGCAGGCATGGCTCGCCACGATGGGTCCGGAGGCAACTGCGCGCTCCAACTCGTATTTTGAGGGCGGTTACCTGCTCGACTTCGCCGGCACTGCGATCTCCATTGTCGTTGCCGGCTTGATGCTCATCCTCGGCTGGGCGCGTGGCGTCCGCACGTGGATTGAGCAAAAGCTCAAATGGTTCCCGCTCGTCGCGTTCGGCTCGTCGCTCTTTTATATTCTCGTGTCGAGCGTGCTGACGTTCCCGTTCTCCTGGTACATGGGGTTCGTGCGGCAGCACGAATACAATTTGTCCACCCAAACATTTGGTGAGTGGTTTAACGAGCAGCTGATCGGATTGGGGATCGGTATCGTTATCGGTTCGATCTTCCTGACTGTCCTCTACCTGATTATTCGCGCCGCGCGGAAGACGTGGTGGATTTGGGGTTCGGTTGTCACCGTCGCGTTCGCTGCGGTGATGAGCATGCTCTACCCCGTCTACATCGCGCCATTATTCAACACGTCGACGCCAATGGAGCAAAGCGAGCTGCGCGACAGCATCATTGCGCTAGCGCAGGCCAATGGCGTGCCGGCGGACAATGTCTATGTCTACGACCGCTCACGGCAGACGAACAGCATCAGCGCCAACGTCTCGGGTTTCGGGCCAACAACTCGCATCTCGCTTGCTGACACGTTGCTGGAGCGCACGAGCCCGGAAGCAGTGCGCGCGGTGATGGCGCACGAGATCGGCCACTATGTGCTGAAGCACAACATCTCTGGTCTGATCTTCAGCTCTATCCTCATCGTGTTTAGCTTCGCCTTCGTGCATTTCACGTTCGGATGGGCGTCGAAGAATGAGCGTTGGGGCATACGAGACATCTCGGATCCGGCGGGATTACCACTGGTTATGGTTTTGTTGGCGGTCGTTGGGCTGATCACCGCCCCGCTCCAGCGCAATCTGATCTATTTCAACGAGCAGCAGGCTGACATGTTCGGCCTGAACGCTGCACGCGAACCGGACGGCTTCGCGGAAGCGTCAGTGCTGCTCAGCGAATATCGCAAGATGGAGCCCTCCGCGCTTGAGGAGTGGTTCTTCTACGATCACCCGTCGGGCTGGAATCGCGTGCACAACGCGATGGTCTGGAAGGCGCACGAGATCGCCGCTGGACGCTTGCCAAACACGCCAGGCGGCCCGCCGCCGGGATGGGTCCCTGATTTCGTGCGCGATCGCGGCGCGGCCACAAACGCAGAGCCGACGCAAGAACCTGCCGCGACGCCACCAGCTGCGTCACCGGCCACTACGACGGAACAGTCACCCGCCGCACCGTCAAATTAAGCCGCCCGCCCTTCGGCAAGAGGCGCGACGTGCCGATCATGATGCGGTCAACGCCATGATACGCGCGTCGCGCCGGCCCCGAGAGCATGCACACGTCGCCTGACGCGAGGCGCACGCTGCGCGTTGGATCGGATCGCAAACTGCCACCGATGCGAAAGAGCGCGGTGTCTCCAAGCGAGATAGACAGCACGGGCGCATCCCATGCATCTTCGTCGCTGTCGACGTGAAGCCCCATGCGCGCATCGCCTTCGTACAAATTCACGAGGCAAGCTTCCGGCGGAGCGTCGTAGCCACTTAGTTCATTCCAAAGCTCCAGCACCTTCGGCGGCATCTCCGGCCACGGCTTAGCGGTTTCAGGGTGCGTCGCCTGGTAGCGATAGCCCTGCTCCTTGTCCGTCACCCAGCCGAGCGAACCCAAATTCGTCATCCGCACGCTCATCGGCG
Source organism: uncultured Caulobacteraceae bacterium (assembly GCA_902826145.1). Classification (GTDB taxonomy): domain Bacteria; phylum Pseudomonadota; class Alphaproteobacteria; order Caulobacterales; family Aquidulcibacteraceae; genus Vitreimonas. The sequence goes on along the minus strand of CADEDT010000232.1, from coordinate 815 downwards.
CGCCGGATTTCGGCATGCGCGGAATGTAGAGCGGCCCGCCCCGCATCCGCGCGAACACCTCGTCGCGAAGCGCCTCTTGCGCGGCACGATCGAGAAGGCCCGGCCAAAGCCGGAAGCCTTCGAGGTCTGAGGCAGGGCGGGTCATCGCCATCGAGCCTATTTAGGTATTCGGTTTCTTTTTTGTTCCGGCCCATGCGTCAGCCTGGAACGGGCCTCCACTATTCCCATGCGGCGAATGCGGATAGGTCGCCAGAAAGGCTTGCACCTTCCGGGTGATACACCACATGAACCCGGAACGAAGGCGGCTCGGAGCTTGAGGGGGCGACGGGCCGTTCAACATTGTAACGAGTAGCAGGACGCGGACATCGGGGACGCCAGGTTTTGGGTCCGATCAGCCGAGCCGCGCCGCTGAAGAAAGGAACGAGGACTAAAAAAATGGGCAAAGTGATCGGCATCGACCTCGGCACGACCAACTCGTGCGTCGCCGTGATGGAAGGCGGGCAACCGAAGGTTATTCCGAACTCTGAAGGCACGAACACAACGCCGTCGGTTGTTGCATTCTCCGACAGCGAGCGTTTGCTTGGCATCCAAGCGGTGCGCCAGGCCGTGACCAATCCTGAGCACACCTATTACTCAGTGAAGCGTCTGATTGGCCGCTCCTTCGATGATCCGATCACGAAAAAGGACATCGGCCTCGTCCCCTACAGAATTGTAAAAGGCCCAAACGGCGACGCCTGGATTCAAGGCCGCGACAAGCAATACGCGCCGTCGGAAGTCTCCGCGTTCGTGCTGCAAAAGATGAAGCAGACGGCGGA
>CADEDT010000231.1 GCA_902826145.1 uncultured Caulobacteraceae bacterium | reverse complement strand
CCATGAGCGATACCGCAGCCCCACCCGCCCAAGCGCCTCAAGCTTCACCGCGCCCTGGCGGCCGGCTCATCTTTATGGTTGTCGGCGCATTGATGATCGCCTTCGGCGTCGCCGCCGCCTTCGCGCCGATGCTCGCCACATTCGCCGCGAGCGTGTGGTTCGGCGCGGCCATGCTGGCCGCCGGCGTCTCCGGCTTGGCGCTCCTAATCGTCGATTGGCGCGCGAAGGGTTTTGCGTGGCGCCTGCTCTGGTCGGTGGTCGCGATCCTCGGCGGAATCTGTTTGCTTCTACATCCCTGGCCGGGGGCGCTCGCACTCACCGTGATACTGGGCGCGGCGCTTATCGCACAGGGAGCGATCGCGATTGGACACGCCTTGGCGCATCGCACGCACACATCGTGTCCGTGGGGACGCATGGCCTTGGGCGGCGTACTCGCGATCGTTCTGGGCGGCTTGCTCATTTGGGCGCTGCCGCACTCAGGCATGATCGCGCCTGGCGCCTTCTTGGCGATCAATCTTATCAGCTTTGGACTTTCTCTCTTTGCAGCGGCGCCCGCGCGTCCGGCGCCATGAGGCTCGATCAAGTCCCGCGCAACTGCGTGCGCCGCCGGTTCATCGCAGCGCTCGCGTTGATGGCTCTTACGGCCTGCGCGCCTGCGCCGCGGCATGAGACCATGTTCGTCCAGACCACTGATGGGGTCACCGCATATCTGGGGGTTGCCCCCAGCGCGCTGATCGCAACGCACGCGCCAAATCACGCAGAGCGGCGCATACATGCGGGCGAGGGCGGCGGCAACGCACATGTCATGATCGCGCTGTTTGACGCAAACACCGGCGCGCGCATCGAAGATGCGGCGGTCGACGCGACCTTGCGCGGCGAACGCCACCGCGGTGCGCGCCGGTTGCGGCTTGAGCCCATGCGCATTGAAGGCGCCCTCGCCTATGGCGGCTTCACGACACTTGCGCGCGACCGCTATCATTTGACCATAGAGGCGCGCCGTCCCGATCAGCCAGTGGCGCGCCTGAACTTTGTCTATGACGCCGCCGCGCTGCCCTTGCCCGACTGATGCACAAAGAACTTGCCGCGGGCGAGCAAGTGAGGAACACGCGCAAAGAGGAGCGACCGTGACGCGGATCTGCGAAGAAGAGGGTGCGCTGGGCGAGACTGCTCATGCCCTCAACCGGTCATGCCTCTGCCAAACGCTTGACGAGACCGCGCTTAGATCGGCGCTAGAGCGCGAGCTTGATGGCGACGCTTTGCTGGGCAATCGGCCCCACCTCTTCTCCAACGTCGCGGTGTTTGTCTCGCGTTCCGAAATCGAGACCATGGGCGAGGTCGTCGCCGCGATCGAGAGTTTGACGCGCCGCCCTGCCTATATCGCCGCGGCTCTGGCCTGGGCGCCTCCTGTAGCGCGCCGCGACTACGGGCCCCGCGGGGTGCTTATGGGCTATGACTTCCATCTCGGTGCGACCGGCCCTGCGCTGATCGAGGTCAACACCAATGCTGGCGGCGCCTTTCTGAATGCGCCGCTCGCGCGCGCGCAGCGTGTCTGTTGTGAGGAAGCGCGAATCGCGGCGGCGCCGGCCGAACAATTCGAGGATACGTTCCTCGCCATGATCGAGGCGGAATGGCGCGCGCAGGGTCGCGCAGGCAGCCCTGCTTCTATCGCGATCGTCGACGATGATCCGAGCGCGCAATTCCTTTACCCGGAATTCCTGCTCGCAGCGCGCACGCTCGAACGCCATGGCGTCGAATGTATCGTGGCTGATGCGCGCGACCTTAAGTTCTCCGACGGGCGTCTCCGTGTCGACGGCCAAGCGATCGATCTTGTTTACAACCGGCTGGTCGATTTTTCGTTGTCGGAAGCCGTGCATGCGCCGTTGCGCGCCGCTTATGAATCGGGCGTGGCCGTGGTGACGCCCAATCCGCACGCGCATGCGCTCTTCGCCGACAAGCGCAATCTCACACTGATGAGCGATAGCGCTTTGCTCCGCGCGTGGAACGTGCCCGAAGCTGACATCGCAGCGCTCGCAGCGATCCCAAGGACTCGCCGCGTCACGTCCGAAAGCGCGCCGGGGCTCTGGGCCGAGCGCAAGCATTGGTTTTTCAAGCCGGCCCACGGTTATGGCAGCAAGGCGGCTTATCGCGGCGATAAGCTCACGCAGCGCGTCTGGGCCGAGATCATCGCCGGCGACTATGTCGCGCAAACCTTTGCCCCGCCGGGAACACGTGCGATTTTGTTCGACGGCGCGCACCAGGACCGCAAAGTCGATGTGCGGCTCTATACCTACGACGCCAAGATCGTGCTGGCGGCGGCCCGTCTCTATCAGGGCCAGACCACTAACTTGCGCACGCCTGGCGGGGGTTTTGCGCCCGTCTTTGTGATCTAGGCCGCTACAGCCAAAGCGACGAAGACCAAGCCGCAACGCGGGGCCGCCCATCTCTGCCCTGCTTCATTTCGCGTCTTTTTACGGCGAACGATTTCCACCAGGGCGTGAACGGCCCGCCCGCGTATAGCCAGGTGAGTCCGGCGTCCATTTCGGGCAAGTCCTCGCCCCCGCGGCCGCCAAGGAGGCGCCTCATGATCAAGTATCACCCGCTCCCCTATCTGCCGACGATGTTCGGCGCGTGCATGCTGTTTATGACCATCTATCTCGCGTGCCTTGCGATCTGGACCTTCATGCCGGAGCTTCCCACGCACGCGCTGCTCTCGACCATCTTCCCCCAATTTGAGCTGCTCACTTTGCCGAGCTTCTTCTACGGGCTCATCGCCAGCGCCCTTTATGGCTGGTTCGTCGCCGTCGTCTTCGTGTTCTTCTATAATCTTTTGGGCGCTATTGCCCGTGTCGTGGTTGGCGGCAAGGACGCGCAGGAGAATGCGAGGGCTGGCGCGCGCTGACACGCCGCGCGAGCGGAGGCTTTGTGCAACGCCAGCTTGCGACGTGCGGTTAGCGGCGGGCGCCGGCCAGATGCAACAGCCGGTGACCTTCCATCCTTCCGGCGCGAAGGGACAAAGATGAAGCTCGCTGTGTTCGAAACTGAGCAGTGGGAACATGACGCATGCCTGCGCCTAAGACCCGCTTATGAAGTGATTTGCGTGCG
>CADEDT010000230.1 GCA_902826145.1 uncultured Caulobacteraceae bacterium | reverse complement strand
GCGACTTCTTGGCTTCTTCCGTCGCCTTGCGGATCGCTTCCGGCACTTCGCGCGCCTTGCCGTGGCCGAAGCCGACGCGGCCCTTCTTGTCGCCAACGACGACGAGCGCGGCGAACGCGAAGTTCTTACCGCCCTTCACGACCTTGGCGACGCGGTTGATGGCGACGAGCTTATCGACCAGTTCGCCTTCAGCGCGTTCTTCCGGACCAGCGTTGCGATTGCGGTCGTCGCGGCGCGGGCCGCCACGGCCGCCACCCGGACCACGTCCGCCGCCTGGGCCACCCGGACCACGGCCAGCGCCGCCGCCTGGGCCGCCGCGGCGTGGGCCGCGCGAACCACGAGCTGGCCGCTGATCTGAACCTGGTGCGTCGGCCGGCGGGCCGCCTGCGGTTTCGTCCGTCATCTCTACGACCTCAGAATTCGAGACCGCCCTCACGGGCGGCATCGGCCAGGGCTTTCACCCGGCCATGAAACACATAGCGACCGCGATCGAACACGACCGACTTCTTGCCGGCCTTGATCGCAGCGGCGGCGATCAACTTGCCGACTTCGGCGGCGCCAGCTTTGTCCGAACTCTTCACGCCAGCCTTCTTGAAGGATTCATCCAGCGTCGAAGCGGAAGCGACGGTGACGCCCTTCACATCGTCGATCAGCTGCGCCGAAATGTGCTTCGACGAGCGGAAGACGGAGAGGCGCAGCCGGCCTTCGCCAGCGAGCTTCTTCAGCCGGGTGCGATTGCGTCGAGCGCGATGCTCGGTGGTGTTGAGCTTGCGAACCATGGCTTACTTCTTCTTGCCTTCCTTGCGGCGGATGTACTCGCCGACATAGCGCACACCTTTGCCCTTGTAGGGCTCAGGCGGACGGTAGGAGCGGATCTCGGAGGCGGCTTGGCCGACGGCCTGCGGATCAATGCCGCTGACCTTGATTTCGGTCGGCTTCGGCACAGCGATCGTGATGCCTTCCGGCGGCTGGTAGATGATCTCGTGGCTGTAGCCGAGCTGCATCTGCAGGTTCTTGCCCTGCATCGCCGCACGATAGCCGACGCCGGTCATTTCCAGGTTCTTCTCGAACCCTTCGGTGACGCCTTTGACGTTGTTGGCGAGCACGGCGCGAACCGTGCCCCACAGCGCGCGGGCGCGCGTCGTTTCGTGGCGCGGCTTTACCGAAATCTCGCCGTTGCCGAACGCCACTTCGACATCGTCATGCGCGCGGAAGTTCAACGTGCCCTTCGGACCCTTCACGCTCACGTCCTGGCCCTTCACCGTAACGGTGACGCCATTCGGAGCCGGGATCGGTTTTTTACCGAGGCGGGACATCTTAGTAGACCTCGCAGAGGATTTCGCCGCCGACGTTCGCATCGCGCGCGGCGTTGTCGCTCATCACGCCCTTCGGGGTCGAGATAATCGAGATGCCGAGGCCGTTGCGGACGAGGCGCAGGTCTTTGATCGACGAATAGACGCGGCGGCCCGGCTTCGACACGCGCTGGATCTCATGGATCGCCGGCGCGCCTTCGAAGTACTTCAGCTCGATCTCGAGTTCCTTGCGGCCCTCAGTTTCGATCTCGCGGAAATCGCGGATGTAGCCCTCGTCCTTCAGCACTTGCAGCACGCGAACGCGCAGCGTCGAGGCCGGAGATTGAGTCTTCGAGCGGCCACGTAGGTGGGCGTTGCGGATGCGGGTGATCAGATCGCCGACAGGATCGTTGATGTTCATCTATCGACGCTCCCTTACCAGCTCGACTTGATCATGCCCGGGACTTGGCCTTTCGAGGCCAGATCGCGAAGCGCGATACGCGAGAGTTTCAGCTTACGGTAGAACGCGCGCGGGCGGCCCGTCAGCTCGCAACGATTGCGGATGCGGGTAGCCGACGAGTTGCGCGGCAGTTGCGCGAGCTTGAGGCGCGCCGCGAAACGCTCTTCCAACGGAAGATCTTCATTCAGCGCAGCCGCACGCAGCTTCGCACGGCGCGCGGCGTACTTCTTCGCCAGGCGTTCGCGCTTCTTGTTGCGTTCAATAGAACTAGTCTTGGCCATACTCTCTACTCTCTCCCGGTACGTTCTGGGGTGGATCGCTGTCGCGATCAGTTCCGGAACGGGAAATCGAACTCTTTCAACAAAGCCTTGGCTTCGTCGTCGGTCCGCGCCGTGGTGCAGACAACGATGTCGAGGCCCCAGATCTGATCGATCTGGTCGTAATTGATCTCCGGGAACACGATGTGTTCCTTGATGCCCATGGCGTAGTTGCCGCGGCCATCGAAGCTCTTGCCATTCAGACCACGGAAGTCCTTCACGCGCGGCAGCGCGATCGTAACGAGGCGATCCAGGAATTCGTACATCTGGTCTTTGCGAAGCGTGACCTTCGCGCCGATGCTCATGCCTTCCCGCAGCTTGAACGCCGCGATCGACTTGCGAGCCTTCGTCGCCACGGGCTTTTGGCCGGCGATCGCCGTCAGCGCGTCAATCGCCGAAGTGAGCTTCTTGGAGTCAGCCGTCGCTTCGCCAACGCCCATGTTCAGCACGATCTTTTCGAGACGCGGAATCTGCATCTCATTCGTGTACTTGAACTCGTCCTTCAGCTTGGCGCGGATCGACTTCACGTAGCGCTCTTTCATGCGCGGCGTGTAATCGGCCGGCTTCGGCGCGCGCGGCTTCGAGGCGCCGGCTTGCGCCTTCGCCTTCTTTTCCGCTGCGGCCGCTTTGGCCTTCGCGCCCTTATCGGCAGGCGTCTCAGACATCGATTTCAACTCCCGAGCCCTTGGCCACGCGGACCTTCACGCCCTTATCGTTCGTCTTGAAACCAACGCGCGTCGGCTTGCCCGTCTTCGGGTCGCGCAGCGCGACGTTGGAAATGTGAAGCGAGGCCTCCTTCGAGATCACGCCGCCATTCGGATGCGTGACGTTCGGCGCCGTGTGACGCTTCATGAGGTTCAGACCCTCGACGACAACGCGATCCTCCTTCGGCATCACCTTCAGGACGCGGCCCGAGCGGCCCTTGTCCTTGCCGGCGATGACGATGACCGTGTCGTCCTTGCGGATACGGGCGACCATTAGAGGACCTCCGGCGCGAGCGAGATGATCTTCATCTGGTTCTTCGCGCGCAGTTCGCGCGGCACCGGTCCGAAGATACG
>CADEDT010000229.1 GCA_902826145.1 uncultured Caulobacteraceae bacterium | reverse complement strand
CCCGAAACAGTGGCGCCGGCGCCCCAGAATGACGAAATAGCAATCCAATGGTCGCCCAACGGCTGAAACCGGCCAACATCGAGCACGTCGTCGACGGCGTTCAACTACGCGCGCAATTAAGCGCGGCGTATGCGGCCAATGGTGAGGGCGCTCGCGCAACCGTTCGCGACCTTCTGCAAGCTGCTTTGTTTCGTGGCCGAACGATTGCCAAGGAGCGGCTTGAGGCAGGAGAGAACGGTCTCGCCGTCGCGCGGTTGCTCGCGCAGGTCGCCGATGAAATCGTCGCAGCGCTTTATGACTACACCACGACGCACATCTTCCGCGCTCGCAATCCCACTGCGGGCGAGCGATTTGCTGTTGTCGCAGTGGGCGGCTACGGGCGCGGAGAGTTGGCGCCTTCGTCCGACCTCGATCTCCTATTTCTGCGCGCTTACAAGCAAACTGCTTTCGACGAGAGCGTGACGGAGTACATGCTCTACATGCTCTGGGACCTTGGTCTCAAAGTTGGTCATGCCTCCCGCAACATTGACGAGTGCCTGAAGCTCGCGCGCGAGGATCACACCATCCAAACTGCGATACTGGAAGCTCGACGCATCGCGGGCGACGAGTCTCTGGCGCAGGACCTGTTCAAACGCTTTCGCAAAGAGGTCGCCGATCGCGACCACGCCGCGTTCATCACGGCGAAGCTGTCCGAACGAGACGAGCGGCACGCGCGTGCGGGTGCGTCGCGTTACATGGTTGAGCCCAACATCAAGGAGGGGAAGGGTGGGCTTCGCGACTTGCACACACTCTTTTGGTTGGCCCGCCGTCGCTACGGATTTTCGCGGCCGCGCGACTATGTCGAAGCCGGTGTCTTCACGAACGAAGAGCGCAACGCGTTCCGCCGTGCCCTTGAGTTTCTGTGGACAGTGCGCTGCCATCTCCACTTCATCACGGGCCGCGCGGAAGAACGGCTGACGTTTGACCTGCAGCCGGAGTTGGCCAAGCGCATGGGATATGGCGCTCGCGCCGGGCACAGCGCGGTCGAGCGCTTCATGAAGCGCTACTTCCTTGCCGCCAAAGAGACCGGCGCGTTGACGCGCACTTTGTGCGCGCGGCTGGAGGCAGACAACGCGAAGCAAACGCCTAAGGGGCTGCAACGTCTTTTGCCAACGTCGCGCAAGAAGACGTCCGCCGTCGAACCCGGCTTTTCCATCGATGGCGGCCGGCTGAATGCTGACAGTGAGGAAATCCTAACCGCGCCCGTCAACGTGTTGCGTTTGTTCGCCATTGCAGACCGCCTGGACATCGACGTGCATCCAGTGGCGCTCGGTCAGGCGTCGCGTCGTGTGCGCGCGTTTCCGCCAGGATGGCGGCGGCTCCCCGAGGCGCGCGCGGCGTTCCTCGATATCGTCGCATCAAAGCGACATCCCGGCGCGGCGCTGCGATTGATGAACGAAGCTGGCGTGCTTGGGAAATTCGTGCCGGAGTTCGGCCGAATCGTCGCGCAGATGCAATTCAACATGTACCACCACTATACGGTCGACGAGCACACGTTGCGGGCCATCGACGCGATGTCCGAAATCGAGCATGGACGGCACAAGGATCAGCATCCGCTGGCGAGCGAAATCTTCCCGAAGATCATCAACCGCCGCGCGCTATACCTTGCAATGCTGCTGCACGACACCGGTAAAGGCGATGGCGATCAACAGATCGAAGGCGAGAAATCCGCGCGCGCGGCGTGCGAACGCCTCGCTCTGCCGCAGGAAGAAGTTGATCTCGTCGGCTGGCTCGTCCGCCATCACTTGGTGATGAGCGATGTTGCGCAAAAGCGTGACATCGGTGATCCGCGCACCGTGGCGCAATTCGCGGAGATCGTTGGAAACGTAGAGCGGCTGCGGCTGCTGCTTGTGCTCACCGTCTCGGACATCCGAGCTGTCGGCAATGTTTGGAACGACTGGAAAGGTCAGCTGCTCCGCGACCTTTATCGCCTAACCGAGGCGGCGCTTCACGGCGGGCGCTCGGATGAGGACAGCGTGCGTGCGCACCTCGCCGAAATTGCGGGTGCCGCAAAGGAGCAATTGTTGAAGGATATCGGCGGCGCGCGCGCTGATGTCTTGCAAGCTTGGCTGGATGCGCTCGATGACGGCTATTGGCTGAACCATGACGCCGACGCGCTGAAATGGCATGCGCTTGAAGTCATGCGCGCGCGCACCGATCGCGCCATTCCACACATAGCGACGCGGATCAGAGAGCCGCAGGGCGTGACGGAAGTACTGGTCTATGCCGGAGACCGCGCTGGTTTGTTCGCGAGCTTGGCGTCGGCGATTTCAGCATGCGGCGCTGATATTGTTGGTGCGCGTGTGCATACGTCCAAGGACGCCGCCGCGTTCGACGTGTTCTCCATCCAAACAACCGGTCACAAGCCGTTCGGCATGACGGACCCGCGCGCGCTCGACTCGCTCACGGGTCGCTTGCTTCGCGCTGCGCTGAGCGATCACGCTCCGCCGGCTTCTGCGCCACCGTCGAGGCGGAACGCAGCGTTCACGATCGAACCGTGGGTTCGGATCGACAACGACATCACGCCAGACGCAACAGTCATCGAGGCTTCTGGACGAGACAGGCTCGGCCTGCTGGCTGAGCTCGCCCGTGTGTGCGCGGAATCGAGGGTCTCCATCGTCAGCGCGCACATCGATACGTACGGCGAACGAGCGTCGGACGTGTTCTACGTGCAGGAAGAAGAGGGCGGTGGACAACTCGCCAGCGGGCGTCGCCCGGCCACTGTTCGCAGCAAACTTGAAGAAGTGCTGCGCGCCGCCGAACCCGCCGCGCCAGCAGATCCGGCAAAGGCGCCGCTCGCTGTGGCGCGCGCCTCGACGGCGCGGTAGCGCCGCGCTAGACACGCGCGCCGTCCATCGGGGAATCAATGAGCCTCGCCCGCAATACGCTGGTGCAAACTAGTTTCACGCTGCTCAGCCGCATTCTGGGCTACGCGCGAGATCGGGCGATTTCCAACGTCATCGGCGCGGGCGCTATGGGCGATGCGTTTGCTACCGCGCAAATGTTTCCGAACCTATTTCGCCGCATCTTCGCGGAAGGCGCATTCACACAGGCGTTCGTGCCGGTCTATGCCCGCACGCAGAAGGAACAAGGCGAGGGCGTTGCCGCCGGCGTCG
>CADEDT010000228.1 GCA_902826145.1 uncultured Caulobacteraceae bacterium | reverse complement strand
GCGGTCGTCATGGGTGTCTCCGCGAGTTCCCTACCACAGGGGGCTGTCCAAACCACGAATGCGCGGTTTCCGCAACACGTTAGCGCAAATCTACTGCGCTGAGCGGCCTTTTCTCAGTCGCGCCGCATGCTATGCCCGCCCCCGCGCCTTACGGCGGCGCAAGGCTTGGTTTGGGGGTTTTATGAAGCCGATCCGTTGGGCGCTTTCGATTGCGCTGGGCCTGACATTGGCCGCCAGCGCCTGCGGCCCCCGCCAAGCGCAACCGATGACCGCCTTCGAAGGCAAGCTCTCCGACTGGACGCGTGAAATTCTCTCGGACAGCCCCGAAACAGCGAGCGTGGCCGGTGTGCAGAACGACGTAGCTGGCGGCGACTACTCGGATCGTCTGGACGATCGCTCCTCCATCGCCGTCGAAGCCCGCCGCAGCGCCGCATTGCGCCGCATCGCCGAGCTTCGCGGACTCAACCAACGCCGCCTAACCGACGAAGAACGGCTCACCTACGCTGTACTACAGGATCAGTTCGCCAACACCGCTGGCGGGGCGGCGTTCAACTACGGCGAGTTCACACCGCTCGGCGGGATTCATCCGTACGTCCTCAATCAAATGGACAGCGCCTTCATTACGCTGCCTACGTTCCTCGACGATCGCCATGATGTCACCGACGCCGCCTCTGCTGAAGCATATCTGACGCGCCTGCGCGCTGTCGCCACGGCAGTGGACCAGGAGACTGAACGCGCGCGCGCTGACGCCGCGCTTGGCGTGCGTCCGCCGGGCTTCATCATGGATACGGTCGCCGGCATGCTGGAAAGTGTGCTGCGCGACCCGCCAGTAGCGCAAATCTATTTCACAGGATTCAAACGCAAGCTCGACGCAATCGCCGCCGCAGAGACCAACCCGCAACGCCGCGCAACGATCGAGCGTGACAATCAAGTCTTGCTAGCACGCGCGGAAGCCATTGTACGCGAGCACGTGCTCCCGGCGCACCAACGCGCACTAGCTTTTGTTCGCAGCGATCGCGGAAACGCCAGCGACGACGCCAGCGTAGCGCGGCTGCCGCGCGGACCTGAGTTCTACGCTGCGGCGCTGAAGATCGAGACCACAACAGACCTCACGCCCGACCAAATCCACCGCATCGGACTTGATCGCGTGGCCGCTCTGAACCGAGAGCTGGACATCGCGCTGCGCCGCCTCGGTATGACCGAGGGCCCAGTCGGCCAACGCCTCGCCCAGATGACTGCCGATCCGCGCTATCAATACGAAGACAGCGACGCCGGCCGCGCTCAGCTTATCACGGACGTGCAAGCACGTGTGAATCGCGTGCTCGAGCGGGCGCCACAGTGGTTTGGCCGTCTACCGCAGGCGCGGCTCGAAGTGCGCCGCGTGCCGGTCTTCGCGGAGGCCGGTTCACCAGGCGCCTACTACAACGCACCCTCGCTCGATGGCTCGTCCCCCGGCGTCTATTTCATCAATATGCGCAATCTCGCGGAGATGACGCGCATCGACCTGCCGACACAGGACTTCCACGAAGCCGTCCCCGGTCACCATTTCCAGATCGCGCTCGCGCAGGAGCTGACTGATACGCCGCTGCTACGCCGGCTCATCTCGTTCAACGCTTACGCTGAAGGCTGGGGCCTCTACGCCGAACAGCTCGCCGACGAGCAAGGCTTTCACGAAGGCGACCTGGCCGGGCGCATTGGCTATCTGCGCTGGCAATTGTGGCGCGCGGTGCGCCTCGTCGTAGACACTGGCCTCCATTCCAAGAATTGGACGCGTCAGCAAGCCATCGACTACGTGAGCCAGACAACGGGCGACGCACCCGGTGTGGTCGTTACCGAAGTTGATCGCTACATCGTATGGCCTGGCCAAGCCTGCGGCTACGAACTCGGCCGGCGCGAGATCGCGAGTTTGCGCGAAGAAGCGCGCAACGAACTCGGCTCCGACTTCGATCTGCGCGGCTTCCATGACGCGGTGTTGCTGCAAGGCGAAGTTCCGCTAAGCGTTCTTGATACGCTGGTGCACAATTGGATTCCGGAGCAACGCCGCCTCGCTGACCGCGAACGCCGCCGCCGCTAGCAACACGCGAGCAACCTTGCTTAAGGCCGGTTAAGCCCGTTTGCTCAGCTGATCTTTACGATGAACGCCTAGAAAACCCCGATACGTATTTTTCGGGGGTGCGCCATGGCGCAGGCAAGTGCAACCGGCGCGTCCGTCGACGTCGCGATCATCGGCGCAGGCCCGGCTGGCCTCACCGCGGGCTATCTTCTCTCAAAGCAGGGTGTGAGCGTTCTCGTCGCGGAGAAGGATCCGCAATACGTCGGCGGCATCAGCCGCACGGTTGTGCACGAGGGCTACCGCTTCGACATTGGCGGCCACCGCTTCTTCTCGAAGTCGAGCGAAGTCGTCGATCTCTGGAACGAACTGCTGCCGGATGACTTCATCGTCCGCCCGCGCATGTCGCGCATCTATTACGGCGGCAAGTTCTATTCGTACCCGCTGCGCGCGTTCGAAGCCCTCTTCAATCTGGGCATTTTCCGCAGCGCGATGTGCATGCTCTCCTACGCCCGCTGGCGCGTCTTCCCGCACAAGGACGTCAAGACGTTCGAACAATGGGTCGTGAACCAGTTCGGCGACGAGCTCTTCCAAATCTTCTTCAAGACCTACACCGAGAAAGTGTGGGGGATGCGCTGTGATGAGATCTCAGCCGACTGGGCCGCGCAACGCATCAAAGGCTTGAACCTAATGACCGCCGTCATCGACGGCTTGAAGCGCTCGATCCCGATGCTGTCGCGCAAGAAGAACGACGGCATGCAGACGAAGACGCTACTCGAAAGCTTCCGCTATCCGCGCAAAGGCCCGGGCATGCTCTGGGAAGCCGCGCGCGATAAGATCATCGCGCAAGGCGGCCGCGTCGAAATGGGCGCCGATGTCACCCAGCTCTCGTTCAACGAAGCCACGCAGCGCTGGCGCGTCGTCATCACCGATACCAACGGCGCCCTGCGCGTCATCTCCGCCGCGCACATCATTTCATCGGCGCCGATGAAAGAGTTGGCCGCGAAGACATTCCCGCTCCCCGCCTCGCTCAACGAAGCGCTGAACCTGCGCTATCGCGACTTCCTCACCGTGGCCCTGATGATCAAGTCGGAAGACCTCTTCCC
>CADEDT010000227.1 GCA_902826145.1 uncultured Caulobacteraceae bacterium | reverse complement strand
CTCGATCTCGACAACCGGCTTCTCGCCCAGGCGCATGACCGAGCCTTTGCCGAAGGCTTGGTCGATCTGCTTCAGAGCGGCTGAGAGGGCCTTCTGCTTGTCCGTTTCCACCGCTTCCTCAACGAGCTTCAGCTTGGCCATCTATCCGCCTCCCACTTGGCCCTGAGTCCAGCTCTAAAGGCCATCGGCCAGCCCATGCGCCCGCCGAGGAATCATTTGTACCGCGTTTGTTCTTAGAACACAAGTGGAACATCGGCTGTTCCGGCGGACTTCGCGACGTGCCTTGTTTGCCTTAAGCAATTTCGAGGGGGAAACGGAGAGGATCGTCGGATGGCTCAGTCCTTGGCGCCCATTCCGCCGCGCGGCGGCGACGTGCCGGCCACTTTGGAAGCGGTCAGCTCCTTCCGTGTAAAGACGGCCGCGCTCTCGCGACCCGCCGGGCCGATCCAGCGCCCTGATCCGCACATGGTGCTCGTCACCGCGCCAGATGGCGGCGTCGTCGTGTACCCACCGAGCGAGAAGCTCGCTATCCTAGCCGCGCGGCGGCTGCCGAAGGTCAAACGCTAAGCGAACGCGTTGATGTCGCCGAACTTGCCAGCGTTGAAGTCCGTGATCGCCTGACGGATTTCCGCTTCTGTGTTCATCACGAACGGCCCGTACCACGCCACCGGTTCATCGATCGGCTCACCGCTCAGCACCAGTACCTTCGCGTCACTCTGCGCCTCAATCTCCATCGCGCCGCCCTCGCGCTCGAAGATCGCGAATTGCGCATCGCGCGCGACTTCCGCATCGTTGAGCTTCACCGCCCCGCTCTGCACCAGCACGGCGAGCGTGTGGCCTTCGGGCAGTTCGAACGTCGCCTTGGCGCCGGCGTTCAAACGGACGTCCCAAATGCTGATCGGGCTAAACGTCTTTGCGGGGCCGCGCGCACCGGCATATTCGCCAGCGATCACGCGCAAGCGCCCAGCGCCATCCGCCAGCTCAACCAGCGGAATGTCCGCGTCCATCAAAGTCTGATAGCCCGGCGGCGACATCTTATCCTTCGCCGGCAAGTTCACCCAGAGCTGCACCATCTCCATGGTGCCGCCGCTCTTCGTGAACGCCGCCGAGTGAAACTCCTCGTGCAGAATGCCGGAAGCCGCCGTCATCCACTGCACATCGCCTGGCCCGATGTGGCCGCCATTGCCGGTGCTGTCGCGGTGATCGACTTCGCCTGAATAGACGATCGTCACCGTCTCAAAGCCGCGATGGGGATGCACGCCGACGCCGCGCTTCTGCGGCGCCGGTGCAAACTCCGTCGGCGGCGCATAGTCGAGCAGAATGAACGGCGACAAGAACGCGCCATGCGACTGCGGCGAGAACATCGAGCGCACGGGAAAGCCATCTCCCACCCAATGTGGGCGCGGCGCATCCTGAACGACGATCAGCTTTCTCATGACGAAATCTCCCGGCACAGAAATATGCGCCCGAGCGCGACACGCAATAAGGCACACGAATGAGCCTATGCGCGTGTTCTCCGAACATTCACGTTGGCGCGCCCTTGCCACGAACGCGCCACATTCCCAAATGCTGGATGCGCTCTTCGGCGCTCCTCCCATTCTCCCCGAAACGCGCCGCCTTCTTGGGCGGCGCGACTTCGCTTCACTCAGGACATACGCTCATGTCGCAATCCCTTGCCGCGCGTTCAGGCCAATTCAAAATCGGCGGCGAATACGAAGTGAACCGCTTGGGCTTCGGCGCCATGCGCGTCACGGGCCCCGGCATCTGGGGCCAACCCAAGGACAAGAAGGAAGCGATCGCGGTTCTGCAGCGTCTGCCGGAACTCGGCATCAACTTCATCGACACCGCGGAATCCTACGGCCCACACGTCTCGGAAGAACTCATCCGCGAGGCTCTCGCGCCTTATGCCGACAACATCCTCATCGCCACCAAAGGCGGCCTGACGCGCGGCGGCCCGGAAATCTGGGGCCAGGACGGCCGCCCAGAAAAACTGATTGCTGATGCAAAGGGCAGCTTAAAGCGCCTCGGTGTCGAACAGCACAAACTCTGGCAACTTCACCGCATCGACTCGAAGGTGCCGGCCAACGAACAGTTCGACGCGGTGAAGTCGCTACTCGATGACGGCATCATCGCGCACGCGGGCCTTTCCGAAGTCAGCGTCGACCAAATCAAGGCCGCGCAGAAGGTCTTCCCAGTCGCGACGGTGCAGAACCTCTACAACCTCGCCAACCGCCAAAGCGAAGACGTGCTGAACTATTGCGAAGCGCAGAACATCGGCTTCATCCCCTGGTACCCGCTCGCCGCCGGCGATCTCGCCCGCGAAGGCTCGGTGCTCGACAAGATCGCCAAAGCGAAGGGCGCCGCGCCCAGCCAAATCGCCCTCGCCTGGGTGCTGAAGCGTAGCCCGGTGATGCTGCCGATCCCCGGCACCGGCAAAGTGAAGCACCTCGAAGAGAACACCGAAGCCGCTGCCATCGAACTTAGCGCCGAAGAGTTCGACAGCTTGAGCAAAGCGGCCCGTTGACAGCGGAACACGGGAACACCTTGGCGCTGCCGGCATTTCGCTCTGAACTGCCGCCACTGAGGTGTTCCCATGCGCTTGCTCACGACTGTCGCCGTTCTCGCCCTTCTCGCCGCCTGCGGCCAATCCGCGGCGCCGCCCGCAACGACGGAAGCGCCGGTCACGACAGCACCCGTCGACGCGAACGCCATCACCTCAGAAGGCTGGACCACGCTGCGCGTCGGCATGACGCGCGCTCAAGTCACCGCCGCTGTCGGCGCGCAAGCGAACCCAAACACCGTTGGCGGCGCTGATCCGCAGGCTTGCGATCTCTTCCATCCCGCCAACGCGCCAGAAGGCATGCTGGTGATGATCCAGCAAGACGTGCTGACCTCCATCACGCTCCGCAACAACACGACACTCAAAACCGATCGCGGCTTCGGCATCGGCAGCACGGCGGCGGAGATCAAGGCGGCTTACGGCGCAAGCGCCGTGTCTGAGCCCCACAAGTATGTCGATGGCGCGGAATACATCACGGTCTGGACCACGGGCGGCCCGACGGCGTCCGCCCCATTCGTGCAAGACCCCACCGCCCGCGGCGTCCGCTACGAAACCAACGCCGAAGGCGTCGTCACCGCAGTACACGCCGGCGGCGACAGCATTCAGAACGTTGAGGGATGTTCGTAGTGTGATCCCGCGG
>CADEDT010000226.1 GCA_902826145.1 uncultured Caulobacteraceae bacterium | reverse complement strand
CACTTTGCCCTTGTGCGCGCCCAACGTGTCCGCGCCGCCATCGATGCGCTTCAGCTGAATGTCTTGCAGTGACGCCATGATCTTCTCTCCTAGCGCTTGAGCGCTTCAACACCAGGGAGGGCCTTGCCCTCCATCCATTCCAAAAACGCGCCGCCCGCCGTCGAGACGAACGTGAAATCACCCGCGACGCCCGCGTGATTGAGCGCAGCGACCGTATCGCCGCCGCCCGCAACCGCAATGAGCTTGCCGCTCTTGGCCAACTCCGCCGCTTCTTGCGCCGCGATCACCGTCGCCTGATCAAACGGCGGCACTTCAAACACGCCAAGCGGCCCGTTCCAAATCAAAGTATGCGAGTGCTTCATCGCCTCGCGCAGCTTGCGCACCGTCTTCTCGCCGGCATCCAGAATCTTCTCGTCCGGTGCGATGTCGTCGAGCCCCGTCATCCGCGCTTCCGCGTGCGGCTTCACGTCCTTCGCCACGACCACATCGACCGGCAGCAGGATTTCGCACCTACCCTTCGCCGCTTCCATGATCTGACGCGCGGTGTCGGCCATATCTTTCTCGGCCAACGAGCCGCCGATCTCGACGCCTTGCGCATAAAGGAACGTGTTCGCCATGCCGCCGCCAATGGCGAGCTTGTCGAGCTTCGCAATCAAATTCTGCAGCAGCTCCAGCTTCGTCGAAACCTTCGCCCCGCCGACAATCCCCAACACCGGCCGCTTCGGCGCACCCAGCGCTGCGTCCAGCGCATCGAGCTCCCGCTCCATCTGCTTGCCGGCGTAAGCGGGGAGAACGTGTGCAACACCTTCCGTCGAAGCATGCGCGCGGTGCGCGGCGGAGAAAGCATCGTTCACATAGAAATCGCCCAGCGCCGCGATCTGCTTAGCCAGCTCCGGATCGTTCTTCTCTTCGCCGGCGTGATAGCGCGTGTTCTCCAAGAGGATCACGCCACCTGCAGGCAGCGCATCGATAGCCGCCTTCGCAGCATCGCCCACGCAATCATCCGCAAACGCAACATCAGTCCCGAGCAATTTCGCCAACGGCGCCGTCACCGGCTTCAGCGACATTTCCGGCACGCGCTTGCCCTTCGGCCGGTCGAAGTGCGCCAGCAGCGCAACCTTGCAGCCCTTTGCCGTCAGCGCCTTGATCGTCGGCAGCGCCGCGCGCAACCGCGTATCGTCGCTCACCGCGCCGTCTTGCATCGGCACATTGAAGTCCACGCGCACCAGAGCGGTTTTCCCCGACGGCGCATCCTCAATCCGGCGAAAGCTCATGACTTCAATCCCAAAAATAAGTCCGTCATCCCGGGGCTCGCGAAGCGAGAACCCGGGACCCAGGGGCCAACGATTAGCTGGTTGTTTCTGGGTCCCGGATCGCGCTCCGCGCGTCCGGGATGACGATGTAGTTGATCGTCCCTTGAAGGGCTACCCGATCAAGAAATCCTTCTTGCCGAGCTCGATGCCGTTATGGCGAAGGATCGCGTAGGCCATGGTGACGTGGAAGTAGAAGTTCGGCATCGCCCAGCCGTTCACATAGTCGAGGCCGCTGAACTTCAGTTCCTGGTTCGGAATCTTGATCGAAATCTCGCGCGTCTCCGAGCCTTCGAGTTGCTCAGCCTTGTAGCTCTCGACGATGCCCAGCACCTTCTTGATCCGCGCCTGCAGCTCCGCGAACGTCGTTTCCGTATCCTCGATCGCCTCGATCTGATGTCCGGCCAGCCGCGCGACGCAACCCTTGGCGTGATCGGTCGCGATTTGAATCTGCTTCGTCAGCGGAAACATGTCTGGCGCCAGACGCGAACTCAGCAGCACCGCCGGATCGTAGCCCTTCGTCTTCGCTTGCTTCTCGGCGTTGGTGAGGATCGAAGCGAGGTTGTTCAGATTGCGCACGAATACGGGCGCGCTCACGGCGTGCATGGAAAGCTTGGTCATGTGATTAAATGAGTCCCCCGGCGACGAGGCCGAGCCAATAAGCGCCGGCCTGGATCGAGATGATCACGACAAAGCCGAGGGTCATTACCGTCGCCCACGTCGCGCCGCGCAACCGGTTCAACACCGAATTCCGCGTGACGGTCCAATAGGCCAGCATCGAGACCGCCGCTAGTGCCGTTAGCCACACCGGCGCATCAAAAAGCCCGCACGCGAATGCTGCGAGCGCGAAGCAAAGCTCCGACGCCGCGTTCGCGAAACTGTAATGTCGCCGTCGCGCGCGCATGAAAGCAGCGTGCGCATGCGCGAGCCGTTAACGCTGTAGCGGACACCTCACGCGGTAACCGTCATCAGGTGCAAATCTCGTAGAGGGAGTAGTGGTCCGGCAAACCCCGGCCCAGAGCATTTTCGTAGAGCCGCACGAGTTCCTTGAAGTCGGTGCAGAGTTCCTTCTTCAGCCGCGCCATGACTTGCTTCAGCCGCGCTTGCTCGTCCGGAGCCGCAGTCGGCATTCTCAAATCGATATCGTTGAACTGCTCCCAGTTCAGACGGATTTTTTCGAGCAGTGTGTCGTGTCTCTTCTGATCGAACTCGTTCATGCGATCGATCGGGATCGGCCAACTCCCGTCGCCGCGTGTGCTTTCTTCGACGAGCTTACCATCACGCTGTCGGACGATGGTGCCGGGCCGGGCAAGGTCGCCGCTGAGCCGCATGACCATCGAATAAAACTGGTCGACCAGATTCAGCCCGCTCGAGATCGTCGAGATAATTGTGACAGGGTCCATCGCAGCCTCCTGCAACCTAGACTAGACGGCCATGAGGGCGTTTCCCACTGTGATTTATGATTCAGTAGTGCGCACCTAGGGGCGCAGCGCGTTCAGGATGTACGCCAGCAGCCATCCCGTCCAACCGAACGCGATGCCGCTCAGTACCGCAACCGTAAGCGTCTTTGCGTCAGAGCCGGTGAGTCTTCGCGAGAGATAGAACTCGCTCGCCACCCAAGCCGCCGCAAAGCCGATGAAGAAGATGCGGTAGCTCAGCGCCATGCGCTCGACCGCAAGCAGCGCTGTGCCTAATCCCACGCCCATCCCCCAAAGCTGCGCCTTGGCGACGGGCGTAAGATAGGGAAGCTTGAATTTCACGCGTTGCTTAGATCAGCTTCGCCATCGCCACGGCCGTGTCGGCCATGCGGTTCGAGAAGCCCCACTCGTTGTCGTACCAGCTCAGCACCGAGCAGAACTTGCCTTCCATGACCTTGGTCTGATCGTTGTGGAAGATCG
>CADEDT010000225.1 GCA_902826145.1 uncultured Caulobacteraceae bacterium | reverse complement strand
ACTTCCAAGTGGATCCGCACTACGAGGTGAAGGTCGTCCGCGCGCTGCAAGGCGCCGTGCACGACATCATTGTCGACATGCGCCCTCATTCGAGCACCTACCTGAAGTGGGAAGGGTTCGATCTCTCGTTCGAGAACGGCCGCCAGCTTTATGTCCCGCGTGGCTTTGCGCACGGCTATCAGACGCTGATGGACGACACGCAGGTAAGCTATCTGTGCTCCGCGATGTATGTGCCGGACTCAAACGGCGGCTACCGCCACGATGATCCGGCGTTCGGCCTGAAGTGGCCGCTGCCGGTCAGCGAAATGTCGGACAAGGACAAGGCTTGGCCCGATTTCGTTCAGCCTGAGAAGAGCGGTGTGAAGCCAAGCTCGATGCCGGTGCGGTTCTAACGTACCCAGCGGTTGGAAAAGTCGAAGCCGCGCCTTGAAACAGGGCGCGGCTTCATTATTTTGGCGCTCTTACCAACCAAGAGAAGCGTGCGTCGATGGAAATCCTCTGAGCAAACCTTTTCGTTTTGGCTCTCAGAGAAGTTCATCCGCATGCCTGCTACAATCACGCTTTCCAACTTGAGTTGGGCCACGCCCGATGGGCGCGAGCTATTTTCCGATCTTGACCTGACCTTCGGGGCGGAGCGAGCTGGGCTCGTCGGCCGCAATGGTGTGGGCAAAACCACGCTGTTGAAGATAATCGTCGGCGAGCTTGAGCCGCGTCGTGGCTCGGTGTCCGTGAGTGGACGCGTCGCGGTGCTGCGCCAAGCCGTTCAGGTTCGGCCGGACGAGACGATCGCCGATCTGTTTGGCGTGCGAGATGCGCTAGCGCTGCTCGCACGTGCTGAACTGGGGGAGGCGAGCGAGGATGATATTGCGCGCGCGGACTGGATGCTGGAGGCGCGGCTAGCGGCGTCTCTCGCGCAGTTCGGCTCGAATGCGAATCCGCAAACGCCGGTCTCAGTGCTCTCCGGTGGTCAACGTACGCGCGCAAGCCTCGCCGCGCTCGTGTTTGCCGAGCCTGACTTCCTCATCCTCGATGAGCCCACAAACAATCTGGATCGTGAAGGCCGGCGTGCGGTGATCGAGCTGCTGGCGAACTGGCGTGCTGGCGCGATCGTCGTCAGTCACGATCGTGAGTTGCTCGATACCATGGACGCTATCGTCGAGATGACGACGCTTGGTGTCCAACGTTTTGGCGGCAATTGGAGTGCCTATCGCGAGCGCAAGGCGTTGGAGCTTGCCGCGGCACAGCATGACTTGGCTGACGCTGAGAGGCGAATGGCGGACGTCACCGAGACCGCGCAAGTCCAGGCCGAGCGTAAGGCCCGCAAGGATAGCGTCGGAAAGCGCAAGGCAGCGCGTGGTGACATGCCCCGCATTTTCATTGGCGGCTTGAAACGGAAGGCAGAGGAGACGAGTGGGGCGATGTCTCGCTTGGCGGAGAGACAACGCGAAGAGGCGCAGGCCGATATTGCCACCGCACGTGAGCGCATCGAGGTGTTGCAGCCGCTCACGGTCACGCTCGCGTCCACGGAACTCGCAGCGCAGAAAGACGTGCTGAAGCTTGAAGATGTGACCGCTGGCTACACGGAGGGTCATCCGGTCATCCGCGATCTCTCGTTCTCAATCGCCGGTCCGGAACGCGTCGCGGTCGTAGGGCCAAACGGCTCCGGCAAGACGACACTGCTGTCGTTGATAACTGGCGCGCTTGCGCCGTGGTCCGGCGTCGTGCGTGTGCTCACGCCCTACGCCATGCTCGATCAGCGCGTGTGGTTGCTCGATCCGGCGCTTTCCATTCTCGACAGCTTCAGAGCTTTTAATCCAGAGGCCGACGAGAACGCCTGCCGCGCCGCACTGGCGCGTTTCATGTTTCGAGCCGATGCGGCGTTGCAGATCGGGGGCACGTTGAGCGGTGGCCAAATGTTGCGGGCAGGGCTCGCGTGCGTGCTCGGCGGCGCCCATCCGCCGCCGCTGCTCATCCTCGACGAGCCGACGAACCATCTCGACATCGACTCGATTGAAGCGGTAGAGGCGGGCCTTCGCGCCTACGATGGCGCACTGCTGATTGTCAGCCACGACAGCGCATTTCTCGCGAACGTCGGCGTCACGCGCAGGCTGGATCTGGGCTAGCGCTCCCCCATCCAAACGAATTCCGCTTCCAGCGGGTAGTGGTCCGCGCCGGTGCGTGGACCGCGGCGGATTTGGATCAGCCGCCAGTTGGCGCCGGAATAGACGTGATCGAGCGGCATGAACGCCGCTGGCGCCGGCAGGCGCAGCCGCGTCCATGACGCCGCTGGCCAAGTTGGTGTGGCGCGGTCGTGGCGTGTGAGACCGCTGCTGCGGTCGAACGAGCGCAGCGCGAACGACCACGGCGTCGCGTTGAAGTCGCCCGCCAGGATCGTGTTATCCGGTGAAGCATCGCCGATACGCGAGGCGAGATCGTGCCGTTCTCGGGCTTGCCGCTCGGCGGGGTAGGGCCTGTTCAGATGTGTACCAATCACGCGGAGCGGTGCGCCATCGACGTCAAAATCCGCCCAAATCATTCGCAATCCGGAGGCGCTTTCAGCATAGGCATCGCGCTGCGCAATCGGCTCACGGCGCGCAAGGATCACCACGTTGCACGCATGGGGTTCTAGGCAGGCGGCGAAATACGGATAGGCCGCGCGCAGATCGTCAGGGATTGCATTGCCTTCGGGATGATACTCGGCGAGCACAACAAAATCTGCGCCGGAATTGAGCAAATAGTCCGTCACGCCGGCAGGCGCCGAACCGCTTTGAGTGTTCAGCCACACAATGCGCACACGCGGCGCATCATCCGGGTTGGTCGCTACTGAAATCGGACGAAGCAGCTCCGGCGCAACGAGCGCGCCGTGCGCGATCAACGCCACGGCAAAGCCCACGCGCGCCAGCAAGCGCGGGCGACCGAGCGGCAGTGCAAACGCTGCGATTGATCCGGCAATTGCGAGAAGCAGCCAGAACGGCGCGATCTGGTTCAGCAAATCGAGCGCGGGAATGAGAAGCGCGGCCCACGAAGCCGCAGCGATAAACACCGCCGCGATCGCCCAAGCGATCAGGCCAAGTTGCACGAAACGGGCGGCTGCGGCTGGCATGGCGTCTCATAAAACGGAAAAGGCCGCGAGCGCACCTAGCGCGCCCGCGGCCCTCTTTCCCCACGCCCGTTAGCTTATTTCGCTTCGAGCACTTCCAGCAGATTGTTCTCGCTGAGCACCTTCGCCGCATCGTGGATGCGCTCGTAGGGGAGCTTGGCGCGCTGGGCGATGTCGAGCAGTGAGTGCTGGCCGTCAGATTGGTTCAGCATCCAGAACACCGGCAGGTTGGCGTCGTAAGCTTTCTTGTCGCCGCCGATGGCGCCGTAGAG
>CADEDT010000224.1 GCA_902826145.1 uncultured Caulobacteraceae bacterium | reverse complement strand
CCTTTGCCCATGCGCGTCATGATGCGCATCGAGGCGGCGACGTAGCCGCTATCCGTGATCTCGACGCCGAGCTGGCTGATCTTCGAACCCAGCGGGCCCATGCAGAACGGCACCACGTACATCGTGCGCCCGCGCATGCAGCCGTCGAACAGCGTGCCGAGCTTCGTGCGCATTTCGGCAGGCGCCATCCAATTGTTGGTCGGGCCAGCGTCGTCCTTGTTCTCGGGGCAGATGTAGGTCTGCTTCTCGACGCGTGCGACGTCCTTCGGATCCGAGGCGGCGTAGAACGAGTTCGGGCGGGCTTCCGGATTGAGCTGCTTCAGCGTGCCGGCCGCGACGAGCTCTTTCGTCAGGCGATGCCACTCAAGCTCCGAGCCATCGCACCAATAGACGCGATCCGGCTTGGTCAGCGCGGCGATCTCCTCAACCCAGGCGATCAGCTTCTTATGCTTCGTCGGAGCGGGGTGCAGGCCGGCGATTTCTTTGCTCACGGAATCCCTCCAGGCGCCGCATTCGGCGGCGGCGCTCCAGTCGCGTTTCATCCCAAAGTGTTGGGTTGGGTCTTTATGTCAAACGTGTTCGCGGGGCCACTGTGACGTACCTACTCACAGGCGTATGACACCGGTAGCAATGCTGTTTGAGGACCAGCTTTGCGCAGTTGGCGCTACTCGCTTGGAATTCGCTCGGAACGTTAACCCTGTGCCGCCGCCCAGTCCGCTAGCACGCGCTCCAAAACCGAGAGCGGCACCGCGCCGTTCGCGAGCATCGTGTCGTGGAAGGCCTTCAGATCGAAGCGCGCGCCGAGCGTAGCGGTGGTCTGTTGCCGGATGCGATTAATCGCCTGACGGCCGATCATATAGGCGCAGGCTTGGCCCGGGTTCACGCAATAGCGCTCGATCTCGGTCGTCACCGACGACTCCAGATCGCCCGTCGCTTCCATCATCGAGCGGATCGCCTGCTCGCGCGTCCAACGTTTTGCATGCAGGCCCGTGTCGCACACCAAACGCGAAGCGCGGAAAGTCGCAGACTGCAGATAGCCCAGCCGTCCCAAGCGATTGTTCTGGTACGCGCCAAGCTCGTCCGCGAGCTGCTCCGCATAGAGGCCCCAGCCTTCGCTGAACGCCGAGAAGCCCAGCATCGCACTGCGGATGAACGGGATCGAGCCCGACTCCTGTTGGATCGAGATCTGCCAGTGATGGCCCGGCACGCCTTCGTGATAGTTCAGCGTCGGTAGCGTGAAGCGCGGCCACTCGCTCGTATCGCGCAGATTGATGAAGTACGCGCCCGGCCGTGAGCCATCGAGCGCCGCGCGCTGGTAATAGCCGCCCGGCGCGCCAGCTTCGGTAAACGGCGGCACGCGTTTGATCTCCAGCTGCGCCCGCGCCAGCGTGTTGAACGCCCGCGGCATCATCGCTTCGATCTCGCGCGTCTGCGTATTCAGGTCTGCAAGGATCTGTTCGCGGCCCGGGTCCGTGTTCGGATAAAGCTGATCCGGCCGCCGCGACAGTTCTTGTACGCGCTCCGCCACGGTCCCGCGCGTCATGCCTTCCGCGCGGAGGATTGCGTCCATCTCGCCATTCAGCTGAGCGATCAGCTCAAGCCCGACATTGTGGATCTCATCCGGCGACATGCGGGTAGTCGTGCGTGAGACAAGCGCCGCCGCATACATCTCCTCGCCACGCGGCAGGCGCCAGATGCCCGCGTCATGCACGGCTCGCGGCCGAATGCGCTGCAACGCCTCGATCTGGCGCCGAACAGCGGGAATAACCCCGCCACTGACGGCGGCCTCGGCCCGGCTGATGTATCCAGCGCGCGATGCCTCCGGAATTCCTTCAGCTTCCGGCAAGCGCCGCACCAGCGATTGCACGAGAATGTTCTGGCTTGGCCCTCCTTCAGCCAAGCGCCCAAGCTGCAGGATCGCCTTGTCGATAGCGAAGTCCGGCGGGATGACGCCCGCCGCCGCATCCTCGGCGATAATCGCCGTTTCCGCTTCGAGTTGACCGACAAAGCCGTTCACGCGCGCGATGTAACCTTCCGCCTCATCGGCGGTGCGCAGCGGGTGTTGTTCATTCAGGAAGTTCGGCGTCGAGCGATAAGCGCCCGTGAGTTGCGTCACGACGTAGGGCGAGCCCGCGCCGCCACCGACTTCGAATTGCGCGCTGGCGAGGTTGTTTTCCCAAGCGGTGACGACAACGTCGTATGTCACCTTGTCCCGCGCCGGCAGCGCCTCTCGATTGAGGGCGCGCAGCTCACCCAAAGCCGTACGCGTCTGCTCCCGCGCTTCACGCGCGCCTTGCTTCGATGCGTCGCTGACCTTGTCGATGAACTTGTAGCCCGCGCGCTCCTCCGTGAGCCCGAGGCTCGTGCAGCGTTCCGGCGAACGGCGCAGTGTGGCCGCGACCGCGCGATCGAGCACATCATTGAGGCGCGCACTTGGATCTGCTTGCACGGGCGTGGTGGCGCCGTCTGACGCGCAGCCAGCCAGAACAGCGGCGCCCGCAGCGCCAGCGCCGAGAACGGCGCGCCGAGAGAATTGCATGATCGATCCCCGTATTGCTTGCCGACACTCTAGCGGCGCAATCCGGCGTCTCAATCCGCGCGCGATGAAAGTCTAAAGTTTGAGGCCCGCGACTACGGGTACGTGATCGCTTGGCCGCTCCCAGGAGCGGCACGGCACGTGGATATGGAACGCCTCGGCCTGTGAGGTCACAGCCACATCGTTGGTCGCCCAGATGTGATCCAGCCGCCGCCCGCGATTGTTCCTCGTCCAGTCGGGACTTCGGTAGCTCCACCAGGTGAATAGCTTTTCCGGATCTGGTTTGTGCGTCCGTGCCAGGTCCACAAATCCACCCAGATCGCGCACGGCGTTGAGCCGATCGGTTTCGCCCGGCGTGTGCGAGACCACGTTGAGCAATTGCTTGTGGCTCCAAACGTCGAACTCACCCGGCGCCACATTGAGATCGCCAACCAGCACTGTCGGCGCAGCACCTTTGCGCTTCTTGTAGAGCGTCTTCATCTTGTCGAGCACGTTGAGTTTGTGAACGAACTTCGGGTTCGTCAGCTCCGGCACGTCCGCGCCGGCGGGTACATAAAGATTGTGCACCTCGACGCCGTCGATCAGCGCCGCCGCAATGCGCGCCTCTTTCTTCGGACAGATCGCCGGCGCCTCGACCGGCTCCAGCTTCACACGTGAAACAATGGCGACGCCGTGCCAGCCTTTTTGGCCGACGACATGCATGTGTTTGTAGCCGGCTTCCTTGAACGCCTTCGCCGGAAACTCGCCGTCGCGGCATTTGATCTCCTGCAGGCACAGCACGTCGGGCTTCGCTTCGTCGAGGAAGCGGCAAACCATCCCAATGCGCAGGCGCACGGAGTTGATGTTCCAGGTCGCGATTCTAAGCATTGGATCGTGTGTGGGGTCTCAGGCCCAGAAATTCAAAGAGGCCCGATCGCAGTCCGCGACCGGGCCTCGATGT
>CADEDT010000223.1 GCA_902826145.1 uncultured Caulobacteraceae bacterium | reverse complement strand
CGTTTGCGGTAAGAGTGAACGTCACGCTCGATTGCACCAGATCCGTTCCGGCGCTGGCGCCTTCGGTGACGACGTCGCCGACATTGTCGACGATATAGGTGTCGTTCCCTGCGCCCCCGAGCAGGGTGTCCGCACCTGTGCCGCCATCGAGAAGATCAGCGCCGCCTTCGCCGCTGAGCTGGTTCGCGCCGCTATTGCCGCTCAAGATGTCGTCGAAGTTCGAACCGCGCAGGTTCTCAATGCTCACGTGCGTATCGCCAGCTGCTTCGCCGGTATTTGTGCCGAGCCCCAGATAAACCTGCACACCGGCAACGGCGCCAAGATAATCCGCCGTGTCGATGCCATTGCCGCCAACAAGGTTGTCGCCGCCAAGACCGCCACGAAGAATATCGTTGCCTTCGCCGCCGGTGAGCGCGTCAGCGCCGTCGCGCCCGTCGAGGAAGTCGTTGCCATCCATGCCGAAGATTTCGTCGTTGAAGGCCGACATGGCCAGTACGTCATCGCCGGATGCGCCCCAGAAGTCCGTCGGCGCAATGAGTTCGTCATAAAGATCGAGCGTTCCCGAAGCGGCGAGCTCAAGTGATGTGGCGCCGTTGCCGAACTCGTGGCCGATTAGCACAAAGCTCTCGAACTGCGCGGCTGTCGCGATGGTGTGGAAGGTGCCGCCCGTGTTGAGAACCTCGACGCCCACGAATGTAAACACCGTGATCAGACCGTTGACTCTGACGATGTCATTCGTGCCTGCGCCGCCGTCGATCAGGCCGCCGGTGAAGTTATTGTTGTCGAGCAGGAGGAAGTCGTTCGCGTCGCCGCCAAACATCGTGACGGTGCCGCCCAGTGCGCCGTCATCGACGAGCGTGTCTGAGCCAAGGCCGCCGCTCAGCGTATCAACGCCAAGGCCGCCAACGACATAGTCGTCGCCATCGCCGCCATTGAGTTGGTCGTTGCCCGCGCCGCCGTCGATTTCGTCGTTACCCGCGCCGCCATTGATGATGTCGGCGCCATCGTGACCGCGAATCTCATCGTTGCCATTGCTGAGCGTGATCGTGTCGGCGCCGTTGGTGCCGTCAAAGTCGGCGCGGCGACCAAGAAGCTGGCTTGTGAGATTGACTGAGCCCGGCGCACTCAGCGCCAGGCGAATGGCGAGATCACTCTGCGCCGGGTTGTACCAGATTTCAGTGAAGGACTCGAGCTGACTGCCGCTCGCGATGACCTGAAAGCCGTAGGTCAGCAAGACTTCGACGCTGCTGAAGGTGACGTTGCCGAAGTGGCCGTTCCACTCGAGCGCGTCATCGCCGCTGCCGCCATCGATTGTGCCGGATGTAAATGCGCCGGCGAGATCTATGAAGTCAGCGCCGTCACCGGCGCTGATTGAAACCACGCCGCTCGTGCCAACTTCGTCGACGATGTCGTCGTTGCCGTTACCGCCGCTGAGGATGTCATCGCCGGAACCGCCGACGACCGTGTCATCGCCTTCGCCGCCATTGATAGTGTCATTGTCCTCTTCGCCGCTAAGCCAGTCGTTGCCGCCGTTGCCGTTGAGTGTGTCGTTGCCCAGGTCACCAAAGACGGTCTCGATGCTTCCGTCCCCGGTGAACGTATCATTGCCGGAGGTTGGTCCTGGTCCTGGATTCCACACACCCATCGTCTGCCTCCAATTTATTCAGGGGCGGGACCGTATGCGGTCACAGACGGGAAGGGAAGGGAACTTCAAGCTCGCGTGATTGGGCGATGATGTGTGACGCCCACATGACACGGTGCGACGTCGCTCTTCGTGTCGCGCTATGCCGGAAGTACTAGCTTTGCGCTGAAGCCGCGTGGCGTTCGGTTTTCAAGAATGAGTCGCCCGCCGTGGCTGTCGGCGATGGCTTGCGTGATGGCGAGGCCGAGGCCGGCGCCGCTGGCCTCGCTGCGCGCTTCGTCGGCGCGGAAGAAGGGCGCGGTGAGTTTGGTGAGAAGCTCGGGCGGGACGCCTGGGCCGTCGTCAGCAACTTCAACGACTGCTTCGCCTGCTGCATTGCGATACGTGTGCATGACGCCGCCACCGCCGTACTTCGCGGCGTTCTCGGCAAGATTGCGCATGGCGCGCGCGATCTCGCTGGGGCGGCATTCGCACATGAGTGGTTCGGCGCCGGTTTCGGCGCGGATGTTGACGCCCATGTCAGCGAGTTCGCCGGTGAGCGTGCGCGCAATCTCGGCGAGATCGACTTTGACGCGCTCTTCCTCACTGGCGCCTGCACGCGCGAGAGAGAGAGCTTGCTCCGTCAGCGTTTCCATTTCTGCGACAGAGGCGAGCAGGCGTTGGCGTTCCGCCTCGTCCTCAATCAGTTCGGCGCGAAGGCGGATGGCGGTGATCGGCGTGCGAAGATCGTGGCTGAGCGCCCAGAGCATTTGACGTTGACGGTTGAGTTGGCGGCCGAGCCGTTCGGCCATTGCGTTGAACGCCGTTGAAGCGCGGCGCACGTCGGCGGGGCCGCTCACCGGTGCGGTGACGTGTGTCTGCCCCGAGCCGAGGGCGCGTGCAGCGCCTGCCAGGTCTGCGAGAGGGCGGCCGATCTGGCGCGAGACGAGCGCTGCGCCGAGGCCGACAACAACGATGGAGATGAGTGCGCCAACCAAGACGCTGATCGGGGCAGGGCGTGGACCGGGTAGGCGCGCTTCGGCGTTGAGCCAGGCGTTGTCGTCGAGCCGGACCGAGATGCTTGCTTCGGTGACGCGCACCATGGGCGTGTCCGGGGGCGGCGCTTCGCGCGAGCGATCCCGATCCCGCTGGCGCCGTTCGCCGCGGTCCGCATCGCCGTCATCGCGATCGCGCGGGGGGCGCTCGCGTACGCGCCAGCGGCGCGACGGAGCGTCGACGATGCGCGTTTGACTGTGAGCTTGAGCGTCAGTGAGGCGTTCGTCGATGGCGCGCGCGATACGCGTGCCAGCGGCGCCGGTCGTGGCCGTGACTTCGGGGATGTCCGAGACGCTGAATTGGATGGAGTAGTCGCGGATCGACTCGGCGACGAAGCTGCGGCGTGCGTCTGGGATGTTGCGGAGGCGCTCCGCCGTGAACGCCACGCGCTCAGCGACGCCGGTTTCGGCAGCGCGCCTGAGCGCGGCGCCGCGTTCGTTGGTAAAAATGGCGAAAGCGACCGCGTAGGACACGATCACGGCTACGATGGTGACGAGCACCATGCGGCCGGTCAGCGTGTTCAGTGGGTTGGTCACGCTTTTTCGACGGGGGCCGTGAACACGTAACCGCCACCCCAGACGGTCTTGATGAGTTTTGGTGATCGTGCATCGACTTCGATCTTGCGGCGCAGGCGCGAGACTTGCGTGTCGACAGCGCGGTCAAATACGTCCTTGCCGCCTTCGAAGGCGAGATCCAGCAGCTGATCGCGGGTGAGCACGATTTTCGGTCGCTGCAAGAAGGTGAGCAGCAGCTTGTACTCGCCTGTCGAGAGCTCGTGAACGGTGCCTTCGTCGTCGACCAATTCGCGCTCCGCGAGCTTCAGCGACCAGCGGTCAAACCGCAGCGCATCGCCGGTTGGCGCTTCGACATTCGGCGGCAGCGCATGCGTGCGGCGCAGTACGGCGTCGATGCGCGCCAGCAGCTCACGTGGGTTGAAGGGCTTCACGACATAGTCGTCGGCGCCGACTTCGAGGCCGATGATGCGATCGAGTT
>CADEDT010000222.1 GCA_902826145.1 uncultured Caulobacteraceae bacterium | reverse complement strand
GTGGCGATGGGATCGAACGACTTCATGGGGACCTTTCGGGAGCGCCCGGAATCAGCGATCCCGGCGCGCTTCATATTTGACGCTTAGCCGCGCCCCGCAAGCCCTAGCTACTGCGCCAAAGCTTAACGCTCAGTCTTCAGCCTTCGCCGCCTTGGTTTTCTTAGCTTTCTTGGCCGGCGCTGGGGTCGGCGGCTCGTCATCGGCGAAGAGTTCGTCGCGGCTGACGGTCTGATTGGTGACGTTAATCAGCTCCATCATGTAGTCGACGACCTTCTCTTCGTAGAGCGGCGCGCGGACCTGGGCGACCAGCTGCGGATTGCGGCGGTAGGCCTCGAACACCTGTTGCTCCTGGCCGGGGAAGTTGCGCGCTTGGTTCGCGATCGCGCGGCCCACTTCTTCGTCCGAAACCTCAAGCTTGTGGCGGCGGCCAATCTCGGCGAGCAGCAGCCCCAAGCGCACGCGGCGCTCGGCGATGTCGCGATATTCCTTCTTCAGATCATCGTCGGTCTTGCCCTCGTCTGACGGATCGGCGCGGCCTTGCGCGCGGTCTTGTTCAATCTGACGCCAGATCTGGTCGAACTCAGCGTCGACCATGCGCGGCGGCAATTCGAAATCGTGCGTTTCGTCAAGCTGGTCAAACAGCTGACGCTTCGCCTTCGCGCGCGATTGTTGCGTGTGATCAGCTTCTATGCGCTGCTTCAGCGCGTCCTTCACAGCATTCAAGCTGTCGAAACCAAGCTGCGTCGCCCACGCGTCATCCGGCTCGCCTTCCTTCGGACCGCGCACCGTCTTCACTTTGGTTTCGAACTCGGCGGCTTTGCCCTTAAGCGACGCCACCGGGTAATCTTCCGGGAACGTCACCTTCAGCGTGCGCTCATCGCCCGCCTTGGCGCCGACGAGTTGTTCTTCAAAGCCAGGAATGAAGCGGTTGGCGCCGATGGTCACTTCAGCGTCCGTCGCCGCGCCGCCATCGAATGCTTCGCCGTCAATGCGGCCGGTGAAATCAACAACGAGTTGGTCGCCATCCTTCGCCGCGCCCGTCTTCTCCTCAAAGCCCCGCTGCGCCTTCGCCAGTTCGTCGAGCGCGTCCTTCACTTGCTCGTCAGTCACCGGCGCGGTCGGGCGCGATACCTTGATCGTCTTCAGATCGACCGGTTCGAAGTCCGGCATCACTTCGAGCGAGAGTTCGAACTTCAGATCTTCGCCGCCGGCCATCACCTTCTGAATGTCGCTCTTCAGATCGAGCGACGGCTCAGAGGCGGCGCGTACATTGGCGAGGCCTTCGCGCGTCGATTTCTGAACGGTCTCGTTGATGATGTCCTGCATCATCCCCGGGCCGTAAACCTTGCGGATGTGGCTCACCGGCACCTTGCCCGGGCGGAAGCCGTTGATGCGAACCCGCGGCTGCACCTCCGCGATTTTCGCATTGAGTTTTTGCTGCAGTTCGGCCGCCGGGACGACGACATCATAAACGCGCAGAAGACCTTCGGACCGGCTCTCGGTGAGCTGCATAAGACGTGCTCTCGACATGCGCGCCGGGGCTGCAAATCCTTTGCCGCGACGCAAAATTCAGGAAAGGCGGGCTTATGGCATCCTGCCCCGGCAGAGTCCACGGGCCGGACCTGCGGCCAGAAGGATGGTGCGGACGCCGGGACTCGAACCCGGACGCCTTACGGCGCTGGAACCTAAATCCAGTGCGTCTACCAATTCCGCCACGTCCGCTGGATGGCGGCTGCTCTAGGGGGTGACGGAGCGGGCGTCCAGCGCCCGCCCGCGCTTAATTCCAGCCGCTTGAAGAAGCCTCGGCAGCCACCTCATTGGTCGGGCGCGCGATAAGCCCGTTTTGGGTGATGCGCACCTCGTAACGGGCGCCGTCAGCCATCGGCATGTAGGCGCCTGAGCCATAGAGCGTGTCCACCATCGGCGCGTACTTGCTGTACTCACGCGCCAGTGGCCAAAGATCGATGCCGGATTGGCGGGTCGGGCGAATGTCGTAGGCGCTGCGCTCGGCGTTCAGCTCTTGTTGCGTGTCCGTGTAGCGGCCCGAGAAACGGTCCAAACGATACTGCGAATCCAGGCCGATAATGTTGGCCCATGGCTTCCAACGCAGCACGCGCGCTTCCATGCGCCACTCATCGCCGTGCACCTCGAACGTGCGCGTGATGCCTTCCGGATCCTGCTCAGTGGGCGGTTCAACAACCACCGCTTCATAAAGCTGCGGCCCCTTCTGCGTGACTTCGATCGTCGCGACAGGGCGCTCATAGGTCAGGCGGTGATAGCTCTGCACGTTGAGGCCCAAGAGCCCAACGAGCGCCCCGATGCCGAGGAAGAGCGCGCCGCCAAGCACGCCACGCCCACCCTTGAAGGGCCGGCCGCGGAACATCCAGCCCAAGCCGCTTAGCGCAAAGGCCAAGCCAATAACGGCCACGAAGCCGGGGATGATCCACCACCACCAAACCATGTTGTCTTCCCCCTCGAAGGAGCGCGTGTCCCAATCTCAAGGGTTAACGCAAAACCTGGAGCCAAAACAGCTCCGATCAACTGTTGGCCGAACGCCTCAGATGGATTGGCGCTAACTCGTTGAGAACCTGAGGCAAAATATCCGGAAGATCGTCAGCAGTGAGCCCCGGCCCGAACGCCTCGCCTGCCTTGCCGTGGAGCCATGCCCCGGCAGCGGCGGCATCAAAGCTCGTCATCCCCTGGGCGATCAGACCCGCAATCAAGCCGGCGAGCACATCCCCCGCGCCAGCAGTGGCCAGGAAAGGCGTGCCCGTCGTATTCACGATTGCACGCCCATCTGGCGCCGCGATCACCGTCGACGGGCCTTTAAGTAGTACAACACAGCGCGCGTACGCCGCCGCCGCGCGCGCCGCCTCGATCGGGTTCGTCGTGTTGCTCCAGATGCCTGGGAACGCGCGCCGGAACTCTCCAATGTGCGGCGTCATCACATCGCGCGCGTCGAGCCCATGCGTGAGTGGCGCAAGCAACGTGATGGCGTCAGCGTCGAGCACCAGCGGGCAGCGCGGCTGCGCGTTCAGCGCCGCGAGCAGGTTCTTGTAGCGCCCATCGCTCGTTCCAAACGCAGGGCCAATCACCATCGCCTGCACCGTGCGCGCCGCTTCCGCGTAGCTCGCCTCGCTTTCCGCTTCGCGCAACATGATCGCAGTGAGCTGCGCCGCATTCTCGGCGAGCGCATCGCCGGGGCTCAGCACCGTCACCAAACCTGCCCCACCACGCAGCGCCGACTTAGCCGACAAACGCGCGGCGCCGGTGCGCGTATGCCCACCACTCGCAACGATCACATGCCCCCGCTCGTGCTTATGCGCATCAAGCTCCGGCCATGGCAGCATCCAAAGCGACGGATCGTTTTCGCAGAGCGTCACGTTTTGTGCGGCGACAACTTTCTCCGGCGCGCCAATATCGGCCACCACGACCTCACCGCACCAAGCGCGCCCGGGCATCAACACGTGCGCGGCCTTCTTGCGCACGAACGTCACCGTCAGCGCTGCTTCGAAACACACATCGCCAAGCGGATTTCCGTCGTCGCCGTTGATGCCACTCGGCACATCAACAGCCACTACGCGCGCAGCTGGCAACACAATGGCCAAGCGCGCCGCTTCACCCGCAAGCGGCCGAGACAACCCCGCGCCAAAGAGCGCATCGACATAAAGCTCCGCCTTGCGCGGCGCCTTCAGACGGCGGCGGTTGACGTGGCTATCCGGCG
>CADEDT010000221.1 GCA_902826145.1 uncultured Caulobacteraceae bacterium | reverse complement strand
CACTGAACCTGCCCTGAACCGGGGCCTCAAAGGACGCAAGACGTGTTCCAGACCTATGACGATCCGGGCGGCCCCACCCTAGGGCGTAAGCACCTGCCCCGCTTGAGAAAAGCGCTGAAGGCCGCCGGCCTCGACGGCTTCATCGTGCCGCACGAAGATGAATGGCAGAACGAATACGTGCCGCCGGCCTACGACCGGCTGGCCTGGACGACAGGTTTTACGGGCTCGGCCGGCGCGGCAGTCGTGCTGGCGACCGAAGCCGCTGTGTTCGTGGACGGGCGCTACACGCTGCAGGTGCGGGCGCAGGTCGACAGCGATCTCTTTGCCTATCGCGATCTCGTCGATGGCGGCGTGTCGGCTTATCTGCGCGAGCGCGGACAGCGCGGGCAGCGCATCGGCTATGACCCAAAACTGCACAGCCCGGACAGCTTGGATCGCTTGCGTAGCGCCGCGGACGCGGCGGGCGTGACGCTCGTTCCGTTGGAGCGCAATCCGATCGATGAAATCTGGGATGACCGCCCGCCCATTCCGATGGCGAAGGTGGTGCCGCAGCAAGAGACGTATACGGGCGAGAACGCGTCGTCGAAGCGGCATCGCTTGGGCGCCGATCTTGGCGGCGAAGGCGCGGACGCGGTGGTGATCACCTCGCCTGCTTCGATTGCGTGGCTGTTCAACGTACGCGGCGGCGATGTCGCGCGCACGCCGCTGCCGCTCGGCGAAGCGGTGTTACACAAGGACGGCACGGCAGATCTCTTCTTGGCGGACGAGAAAGTCTCGGCGGAGCTGCGCCAATGGCTTGGCAACGAAGTCGCGGTCAAGCCGAGTGAAGAACTGCAGCCGACGCTGGCGAAGCTCGGCGGCAAGAAGATCAAACTTGATCCCTCCACGTCATCGGCCTGGTACTTCGAGGAGTTGAAGAAGGCCGGCGCAGAGATCGTTCGCGGGCAAGACCCTGTCGTGCTGCCGCGCGCGTGCAAGAATGCCAAGGAAATTGCCGGCTCGCAGAAGGCGCATGAGCGCGATGGCGCGCCGGTGTCGCGTTTCCTGCACTGGCTGGCGACCGAAGCGCAAAGTGGCAAGGTGCAAGAGATTGAGGCGTGCCAGAAGCTGGAAGCGTTCCGCGCTGAGACCGGCGCGCTGAAGGATCTCTCGTTCGACTCGATTTCAGGCGCGGGTCCAAACGGCGCCATCGTGCACTATCGCGTGACGAAGAAGACCAACCGCAAGCTCGCGCGCGGCTCGCTCTTTCTGATCGATAGCGGCGCGCAATATCTGGACGGCACGACCGATATCACGCGCACGGTTGCGATCGGGCGCGCGTCGAAGGAGATGAAGGATCGCTTCACGCGCGTGCTTAAGGGCCACATCGCGCTGTCGCGCGTGCGTTTCCCGAAAGGCACCACGGGCCATCAACTTGATGCGTTGGCGCGGATGAGCTTGTGGGAAGCTGGGCTCGATTACGATCACGGCACCGGCCACGGCGTCGGCGTTTATCTTGGCGTGCACGAAGGTCCGCACCGCATTGCGAAGTTCGTGAACACCCAGCCGCTTGAGCCAGGCATGATCGTCTCCAACGAGCCAGGCTATTACAAGACCGGCGCCTACGGCATTCGCGTCGAGAATCTGCAAGTGGTGACGCCGGCGGCGGACATCGAAGGCGGCGAGCGGCCGATGCTGGGCTTCGAGACGCTGACGCTCGCGCCGATTGCGCGCGATCTCATCGTGAAGCAGCTGCTCACGAAAGAAGAGATCGCGTGGGTCAACGCCTACCACGCGCGCGTGTGGGAGAAGATCGGCCCGCAGCTGGATGGCGACGCCAAGGTTTGGCTGGAAGCTCAGACAAAGGCCTTGTAACTCGTCATTCCGGGGCAATGCGCAGCATTGAACCCGGAACCCAGGGCAACTGACACGTCGCTGGCCCTGGGTTCCGGATCGCGCTTCGCGCGTCCGGAATGACGAAATCAAAATGAGCGCCTATGCTCTCCTCCACTAAGCGAGGGGGAAGCCATGGACCGTGACGACATTCCGCTGATCGACAACGCAGCGAAGCCGACGCGGCGTGGTTTGTGGACGGGCGCCGCTGCGTTAGCGCCGGCGGCCGCACTTGCTGTCACAGAAGCGGAAGCGGCGACTCCGAACCGGAGCGCGCTGCGGCGCGTCGTCGACCGGCAGAAGGACGAGAACGTCGCACTATTGCAGGACTGGATCCGCAACCCGACCATCGCGGCCGAACAGCTCAATGTGCAGGAAGGCGCCGAGTACATGGCGCGGCTTGCGCGCGACGCGGGCTTCCAGACCGCGGAGATCGTGCAGACGGATGGTTCGCCTGGCGTGTGGGCGACGCTCGATGTCGGCGCGCCAAAAACGCTCGCCGTTTACTTCATGTACGACGTGAAGCAGTTCAACCCGGCGGAATGGTCTTCGCCGCCACTGGAAGCGCGGCTTGTCGACAATGAGATGGGCCGCATCCTCGTTGGGCGCGGCGCGGTCAACCAAAAAGGGCCAGAGATCGCCTTCCTCGGCGCGTTGCGTGCGCTGCGTGCGGCGGGGCGGCAACCGCCGGTGAATATCGTGCTGATCTGCGAAGGCGAAGAAGAGATCGGCAGCCCGCACTTCCATCAGATCGCGCAGAAGCCGCACATCATGCCGCGCCTGCAACAGAGCGTCGGCGTGTTCATTCCGAGCGCGTGGCAGGATCCCACGACGGGCGGCGTCGCCGTCAATCTCGGCGCCAAGGGCATTATCGAGTGCGAGCTGATCGCGAGCGGCGCCAGCTGGGGCCGCGGACCATCGCGCGACATTCACTCCAGCACTAAGGCGATGATCGACGCGCCGGTCTGGCGCCTTGTGCGCGCGCTCGATACACTGACCAGCGAAGACGGCAACACGCCGGCGATCGATGGCTGGTTCGAGAACGTACGCCCGCTCACCGATCGCGAGCGCGAGCTGATCCGGCTCAATGCGCGCAATACGAGCGAAGCCGACTACAAGCAGCGCAACGGCGTGGCGCACTTTATCGACGATCTGCCGTGGGCGCAGGCGCTGGAGCGCTTGGCGTCGCAGCCGACGGTGAACATCGAAGGCTTGGTTGCGGGCTATACCGGCCCAGGCGGCATGACGATCCTGCCGCATCGCGGCGTCGCCAAGCTCGATTTCCGTCTTGTGCCGAACCAAACGCGTGCGGAAGCGGAGCGTAAATTACGCGCACACCTCGACGCGCGCGGATTCAACGACATCGAGGTCAATGTCGGCGGCGGCTACGATCCCACCGAGACGGCAGAAGATAGCACGATCGTGCAGGCGCAGCTGGCGGTGTACCGCCAGTTCAATGCGCGCGCGACGTTGAACCCGCGGCTTGCGGGCTCGTGGCCTGGCGCGGTGTTCACGGCGCCGCCGGTGAGCTTGCCGGCTGGGCAGTTCGGCTTGGGCCATGGCAATGGCGCGCATGCGCCGAACGAGTACTTCCTGATCGATAGCAACAATTCGCGCGTTCAGGGGCTCAACGGCGCGGTGATGGGCTTCATCGACATTCTGTACGAACTGGCGCGCTAGGTGTTCGTTGGCCACTACGCGGCGGCCATGGCGGCGAAGGCGATCGAGCCGAAGGCGCCGATGTGGACGCTCGCCGCGGCGAGCCAGCTGATCGATATCGGTTGGTCGAGCTTCATCATTGCGGGGATCGAACGCGCCCGCGTCGACCCTGCCCTGCCGGGCTCGACGCTAGTGCTTTACGACATGCCGTGGACGCACTCGCTGCCGGCGGTGTTTGCATGGAGCGTCGGCGCTGCGCTGTTGGTGATGCTGTTGTTGCGTTTGCCGTTGTGGGCGAGCGCGGTGGTGGGGCTCACGGTGTTTTCGCACTGGGTGCTCGATTTGCTGGTGCATCGGCCAGACCTTGAGCTTTGGCCCGGCGGCGAACGCGTCGGCTTTGCGCTTTGGAA
>CADEDT010000220.1 GCA_902826145.1 uncultured Caulobacteraceae bacterium | reverse complement strand
TCCGCTACGGCATGACGCCGATGCAGGCGATCCAATCCGCCACCATCAACTCTGCCGAAATGATGGGCCGCGCCGACGACATCGGCTCAATCCGCCCCGGCCGCCGCGCCGACTTGGTCGCCGTGCAAGGCGATCCGCTCACCGACGTGAACCTCCTCTACAGCAGCATCGTTGGCGTCATGAAGGACGGCCGCGTTGTGCGCGCCGCCGACTAAACGCTCTCCGCCACCAGCTTCCGCAAATTCGCGACCGCCGCCGGCGTCACGGCGCGCATTCGTTTGCGCGCCTCCGCCTGCACCGGCGTCAACGCCGCACTCGGCCGCATCAGCCCGCGTTGCCCATTCAGACGCGAGCGCGCCAACCAGTTCGCCAGCACCGGCTCCTGCATCCAGGCAAACGTATTGATCGCGGTCTGCAGAGTCATGGAAAGCCAATCAATGGCGCGCTCCGGGCTCGGTACCGGCGCGCACAGCACGTTCTTCTTGGCCTCATCCTCGAAATGCGCTTCCACCATGGCGATGAACGCCGCACAGAAAGGCGGCTGGCAGGTGCGTACGAACTGCACCGTAATGCGCTCGCCATCGAATACCGGCAGTGGCGGGCGCGGGCGCACCGCCTTGGCGCTGCAATCGACATGCAGCACGTCGGGCCCCGTCGGGATTTCACCGCGATCCAGCACGATACAGTCGCGTTCGATCCGTTGCACGCGCCCGAGCCGCGCGATGTTCTTTACGCGCTTCATCACGCCCATCTCCGCCCGCGTGATCGTGGCGCAGCGATAGGCGCCCGGCGCCACGCACGGATCGATCCGCATCAGCGTGCCGCTTTGCTCCAGCCGCATCAGTACTTCGTCTGCAGTTTGCGCCGTCGCGGCGATTTCCATCTGCACAGCCGTCAGCTCGAACAAATGATCGAGATGCTCATCGCCCGGCTGGTAGAGCGCGCGATCATAGAACCAGACGTCCTGCGGCATAATCCAGGTGATCGCATCGGGATCGACGCCGCGTTGGATCAAATAGACACATGCATCCGCCCCGGTCTTGCCCGCGCCAATGATGACATAGCCCGCAGCTTCGCCCTCAGACCCCGCCAACACATTCACCGGCGCGTGCCGCACACCCGGCGCGATCGCGTATGATGGCGTATGCGTCGCCGGAATCGGTCCCGCCGTGTAGGTCGTATCAACGACCTTCCGAGCCCGCAGCGCCGTCTCACCTTCAGGCGTCACGAGCACGCGCCGCTCAAAATCGTAGTGGCTCTCCGGAATGTAGCGCACACGCCCGGACGCCAGCAGCACGCGCTCCAACACGTCGGCGAAATACGTACGGATCTCCGCGCCGCTGGCCAGATCGTAGAAGCCCG
This sequence comes from uncultured Caulobacteraceae bacterium, assembly GCA_902826145.1. GTDB lineage: Bacteria > Pseudomonadota > Alphaproteobacteria > Caulobacterales > Aquidulcibacteraceae > Vitreimonas. Next base: position 2,605 of record CADEDT010000220.1, on the reverse strand, counting down.
CATTGAGCCCAGTCTCATCGATGCGATCGTGCCCCAGCTGCGTCGAGTTCACGCCATAGAACGACGCCGGTTGGTGCGTTTTGACGAAGTCGTACGCATCGACCCAATGGCCGCCCGGCGCTGCGCGCTCGTCGACGATGGTGATCGTCGCGTTGGGCGCTTCGCTCAGCAACGTGTCGGCAAACGCCAGCCCGCACGCGCCCGCGCCCACAATCAGATAGTCGCTCTCAATCATGCCGCCGAATTGGCCGGACCGGCCGCCTCACACAAGCAGGCAAAAACGCCATTCATCGGGGGCGATCTCGCCACGGGCTCAATCAACCGCGTACGCATAGATCGCGCAGATATCACTATCGCGCGCGTTCGGCCCGGGCGCATCGGCGCCGGTGAAAACCATGAGCTGCAGGCCGGTAAGCGGCAAGGTGTAGACGATCGCGACATGCGTCGCGGCCATGCCGCCGCAAATGCGCTGCGGCGCGTCCCCCACGAGACGGCGCACTTCGGCGCGCGTCGCGGTTGAGCTTGGCGCCGCCGCCGCAAAACTTTCGCCGCCTTGCTTGATCAGCGCCGATGCGTCCTGAACGCCGAGGTACTCAGTCTGCGCGGCGAACGTCTCTGCGCCGTCCGGATCTGAAAACGCCAACTCGTCCGTGCCAATGGTCACCGCCGAGACATCGCCAGACGCACTCGTCGAGATGCCGCCCATCAGCCCCGTCGACATCGGATCGCCAACCGGCTCGGGTGCAGCCGTTTCAGCAGCGGGCGCCGTCGTCGCCGGCGGCGCCGCCGTCTGCCCGCACGCGGCGAGCGCCGCAATCAAAAGCAAAGCCGCTGCACGCATGGCGTTTCTCCTGGGCTCCGCTCTATACGAGCTTGAGCCCCATGAACATCGTGCCTTCGATCGGCGTGTCGTAGTACGGCGCGATCTCGACGAAACCGAGCGCGCGATAGAGCGCCTGCGCGCCCGCCATGCTCGCCAACGTATCGAGCCGCATTTCGCGATAGCCGGCCGCGCGCGCCGTTTCGATGATCGCTTCCGCCAGCGCGCGCCCAAGCCCCGCGCCACGCCCCTCGGGCGCCACATAGAGCCGCTTCATCTCGCAGACATCTTCGTCGAGCGGCCGCATCGCCACGCACCCAAGCGCCGCACTGTCCGCATCACGCGCAATCAGCAACGCGCCCCGAGGCGGCGCATACTTCCCCGGCAACGACGCCAACTCCTCCTCAAACCCCTGATACCCCAGATCAACCGGCAACGACGCCGCATACGCGCGGAAGAGCTGGGTGATGGCGGGGAGATCGGTCGGGAGTCGCGGCGTCCCGATGACGTGAGGGCAGCACCCTCGCATCAGGGGCTCAACATCTCAGACGACACCACATTACCGGCGACCCCCATCGATCGAGCGGTCGCCATCGCTCCGGAGACCAAAGCTCCGAACAGCGCGCCCATCAACGCTGCGATCAGCGCCGTACGCACTTGCAGCTCAATGGTGTTTGCGTGTCGTGCGGCGTCTAAGATCGCTCGAAACGAACTTGGAGACAACATTGCGGACTTGAACCGCCTTGCATACAGCGGCTCAATCTCGATGTTTGATGCCACCAGCTTAAGCCGCGCCAGCTCGCTTTCATGCTGAGCCTTCGTTGACTCATCCAAGAAGGCGAGATCGTAACACATCTTCTCTGCCTTGAAGATCGCGTTCGACCGAGCATCGGTCTCTAAGATGCGGCGCCAAAAGCCCTTCTCGGCCAAACCACCAATGATGGCATCAACTGCAGTGTCTAGCCGCTCTACAATGTTCGAACGGACTCCGAGCCATTGCACAAGAGAATAATAGTGAGCGATTTGCTCGGACAAATGGATCGCCATCGTCCGGACCAATCCGCCATTTCGTTCAGCAACCGCCTTCGGTACTTTGATCAAGCAATCGTCATATCCGTGAGCTGAATGCGTCAACGCGCCTGAGATCTCCGAACCCTCAGTTTCCTCGGCAATAAAATCGATGTGAATCGGACTTGGGCCAATCCGATCTACCGACATCTTATCGTCCGATCGGGCGAACTCTTGCTCAAGAAACCGCAGTACGAGCGATGCCAGTTCTATAGCGCCGGCCGGCTTCGATGGGTGGTCTCGCAATGACACGATAGTGCAAGGCAAGCCGTAGGGATAAATAGAATGAACCCGAAAGAACTCCCCTGGAGCATCTGCGTATCGGGTGTCGATCCTCGTTTGCACGTCTTTGGGAATGAAGACATCAAATGACAACTCGGACCCCATCGGCATAACTTCGGCGCCAATCCGATGGGCGTACAAATCATCCTCGTAGTACGCCGCGAATCTGTTTGAGACAGAGGTTCCGTGCTCAAACCCAGAAATACTGACGTTCGTTATACTCTTGCTTGATTGAAGCGCCGCCTTGACGAGATTGGCGTACTCCCGTGGCCCTCCCTCAAACTCCAATGGAGGGCGAAAAATCAGACATCCCACTCCAAAATAAAGCTTCGACATGCTCGCTTCCATGCACCCTCACAACGGAATATTGTCGTGCTTCTTCCAGGGGTTCTCTAGTTTCTTGTTCTTCAGCGTGCCGAGCGCGCGGATGATGCG
>CADEDT010000219.1 GCA_902826145.1 uncultured Caulobacteraceae bacterium | reverse complement strand
CGCCATCCGCCGGCGCCGAGACGATCACGCGCTTGGCGCCGCCTTCGAGGTGGAGTGCTGCCTTGTCGCGCGCCGTGAAGATGCCGGTGCACTCAAGTGCGATGGCGACGCCCAAATCTTTGTGCGGCAGCTCGGCCGGGTTCTTCACCGCCGTGACCTTGATCTTGCCACGGCCAATATCAATCCAATCCTCGCCGCTCTTCACTTCGCCAGGAAACTTACCGTGTACGCTGTCGAAGCGCAGCAGGTGAGCGTTGGTCGCGACCGGGCCGAGATCGTTGATCGCCACAACTTCGATGTCCGTGCGGCCGCTCTCATGGATCGCCCGCAGAACGTTCCGGCCAATGCGCCCGAACCCGTTGATGGCCACCTTCACGCTCATGAATACCGCTCCCGGGAAAAAATGCTGATTTTGGTGGCCTGGGATTAACTGCAAAGCGCGCTTGCGTCCACGTCACAAACCGCAACACAGCCTTCCATCGAATCGATCACGGACGTAACAATTCGTCGCAATGGCGAGCGATTCCCTCACCGAGGCGCTGGACGCCCTAGAAGCCGCGCTCGACGCTAGCGAAGGCGCCGATCCTGATGCGTCCGCTGCTGCGCTCGCCGAACCTGTCAAAGCTCTCAACGCAGCCGCCAAGGAGGCGCTCCGCTGATGCAAGCCACAATCAAAATCCTAGGCGAGGACTACGCCATCGAATGCGCCGACTGCGACGGGCGCCGCATCGAAGACTTGGCGAAAGCGCTGGAAGCGCGCCTCCAAGGCTTCAGTGGCGACACCAGCGGCATGCGCCGGCTCGTACTCACCGCGCTCGGCCTCATGGACGAAGTGCAGGCCACCAGCGCGGCGCTCGCGCGCTCCCGCATCGAAATCGAACGTCTGACCGACATGGTCGTCGAGGCCAAGCTTGAAGCGCAAACGCCCGAACCGCCGGATACGCCCGATCGCGGCCGTGTGAATGCGCTTCGCGTCGCGCAAGGCAGAGCTTGAGGCGAGGGCCTCCCCGCACTAGATTCAACGCGGGCGGTTTCTGCGGCGTGCGAGAGGCGCTTTCATCCCTGGGACCGTATCATCTCTCTCGGGAGCTGGCTCTGCTCCGGACCGTGGTCTGGAGCACCTGGCGCCCACCTAGTTGTCTAGGGTTCGAGAGGATGAGCATTCCTTCCGGCGCATGTGGTTCCGCCCAACCACTTTCTCGGGGTCACACGTGACCCCCACAGAACTCGAAGCCGCAAAAGCCGATGCGCGCATGTTGATGCGCGCCGAACGCGCCGCGGTCGAACCGCGCGATGCAGCGCTGAAGCTGATCGAAAACTTCCCGCTCGAACTGGCAAAGCTTTCGCCCGTCGCCGGCTACTGGCCCGTTGGCGGCGAGATCGATGGCCGTCCGCTACTCGCGGCGCTCGCCAAAGCTGGCCGCACCGTCGCCCTGCCGCGCATGGAGTCGCGGCAAGGCCCCGCGCGCTTCCTGCAATGGCAAGGCAACGAAGTGCTCACCGCAGACGCCTTCGGCGTGCCATCGCCGCCCGCCAACGGCGCCGATCTTTCACCTCGCCTTTTCCTCGTTCCACTGCTCGCATTCGACCGCGCCGGGCGTCGCCTCGGCCAAGGCGGCGGCCATTACGACCGCATCATCTCGCTCTACCGCGCCCACGGCGCCATCGCCGCCGGCCTCGCTTACGCCGAGCAAGAAATGGGCGTCGTCCCCACCGGCCCGCGCGACGCACACCTCGACTGGATCATCACCCCCAAAGAAGCAATCCGCTGCGGGAGAGGCGAGGGGTTGCGCGGGCTCAGCGGAAATTGAGTCGCTCAAGGCGAAGTGATCGAGCTTGTTCTCGCGGCGCTGCTAGTTCTTGCGAATGAACAGGACAATCCTGGCCGTATGCGCGGCCATTTGCATCACGATCGTCGGCGCCAGTTGGGCGCAAGACGAGTCATTGCCGCGATGTTCATGGGAGACTGCTCAAGCCGTAACGATCCGCCAGCTCGACCTATCGGAGCATGGTCTCAAGGGACGATGCGTTCGTTTGAGTGGCTGGCTAGATGGCTGGGCGATCTATTCAACGCGCCAAACGAGGAACGCCCGTCCTCTAGAAACGAATTTCATTGGCACATATTTCGACGATCGCTCCTTACGCGCGCACCTAGGTGACCGGCCACGTTCAATGCAAGCGCTTGGGGTTGTTGGCCACTGTGGCGATGTCTGTGCCGAAAGTTCACGCTTGTGGGATGAGGAGCTTGCCGCCGCGCAGCGCGAAGGCCGTGAGCCTTCACACGATGACATTCCCATCTGCATGCCCATAGGCTTTTGCCACTACCACGATGATCCGTTCGTGCAGGTGCAAGCAGTAAGATAGATCGAGCATCACGCTCAACTCAGCGGTTAGCCTGCAGCGCCCGCAGCAGCGTACGGTCGACATGCGTGGCGAGCATGATCAACCCAAGCGCAATCAGCGTGTAGCCGCCGACAGTCGCGACAAACACCAGCGCCTGCACGCGGTCGGAAAAATCCGTCAGCCACAGCAGCGCGCCGATCAGCGCCGTTTCAAGCATCACAGCGCCCGCAAGCGCCAGTTTGAAATTGCGCTGACTGCGTTCGATGCGGTCGAGGGTGAGGCGAGCGAGATCAGACATGGATATCTCCTAGGTTCGATTGAGAACGAGAACGACGATGATGGCGATGATCACGAACTCGACGAGCGCCGCGATCACGATGGGATTGGTGAGCCAGCGTTTCATGGCGGCGTCTCCATCAGCGCCCGCGCTTGTTTCAGCCCCGACGCCAGCCGCGATTTCACAGTGCCGATCGGCGCTTCCACCGCCGCGGCTACGTCTTCCAGCGACAAGCCCTCAAAATAGTGCGCAACCAAAACCGTGCGGGCGAGCGGGGAGATGCGCATCAAAGTGCTCTCCAAATCGAGCCGCTGCGCCGGGTCGCTAAAGGGCGCTTGCAACGCTTCCAGCTCAGACTCGTCCGCGCGCGTCTCTTCACGTTTACGCTCGCGTCCCATGAGCCGGTGCGTCTCTCGCGTCGCGATGCGATAGGCCCAGGCGCGAAACAGCGACGGCTCATTGAGCCAGCGAAGTCCGCGCCAGATGCGCAGCAGCGTCTCCTGCAGAATGTCATCGGCAACGCTGCGTCTGCTGACCAGCCGCCCCACATAGCGCCGCAGCGCCGGCTCGATGGTGCGGACCAGTTGTTCGAATGCAGCAAGGTCGCCCGCTTGGGCGCGTAGAATGAGACGGGGGTCATCGATGGGTTTCACGGCGTTTCCAACCGTATAGACCCGCCGGCACGGCGAAAGGTTCGGCCGGCCCTTACTCTCGCGCTGCGCTCATCTCGCTTGCCACCATCGCTGCGCGGCGATGGGGCTTCAGACTAGGGCGCTCGACGTACGCAATCTCCTTCCCCGCGCGCTGCAGCCCAAGCTGCAGAATGCGGTTCAGTAGCTCCGGGTACGTGATCCCGTCGTGCAGCGCCGATTGCGCCAGCTCTTCGCTAGACGCGATTTCCGGGTTTGGGTTCGCTTCGATGAAATAGGGCGTACCCTGTGCGTCGAGGCGCAGATCGATCCGCGCATAGCCATCGATTTCCAGCACGCGGCAGCACCGTTTCACCATGTCGCGGATCTTGTTGGTCAGCGTCGGGCTCAGTTCATCCGCCAACCCGTCCACGACGCCGCGCTTCTTTTGATACTCGACATTGTGCTTCACGTGCTCTGTCGCAATCGGCAGCGCGCCGGCCGCCAGCGCCGTGAATTTCAGTTCCCAAATAGGCAGCGCCGTCAGGCGATCATTGCCGAGCACGCCGACGTAAATCTCGCGCCCGTCAATGTACTGCTCAACGATTGCCGCCGTGCCTATGCGTTCGTGAATGAACGCGACGCGCTCTTCGAGCTTCTCATCGCTATCGACGACCGACGCCTGCGAAATTCCCGCCGACGCGTCTTCAGTCACGCTCTTCACGATCAGCGGAAACCTGAGCCGCTTCGGCCGCTTCGCCTTCCGGCCAATCGGCACCACAACAAACGCCGGCG
>CADEDT010000218.1 GCA_902826145.1 uncultured Caulobacteraceae bacterium | reverse complement strand
CGGGATTGGCCATGGCGAAGATGATCGGCTTCTTCGCCATCGACTTGACCATCTCCTTGGTCACGGCGCCGGCCACCGAGAGGCCCATGAATACGTCCGCGCCCTTCATGGCGTCGGCGAGCGTGCGTGCTTTGGTGTCGATGGCGTGGACCGACTTGAACTGGTCCATGCCTTTCTCGCGGCCGCGATAGATCACGCCTTCGCGGTCAAGCGCGATAACGTTCTCATGCCGCACGCCGAGCTGCTTGATCAGCGCAATACACGAGAGTCCCGCCGCGCCCGCACCATTGCAGACCACAGTGATATCGCTGAGCTTTCGGCCCGTAAGCTCGCAGGCATTGAGCAGGCCAGCAGCCGCGATAATCGCTGTGCCGTGCTGGTCATCATGAAATACCGGAATATCGAGCTCATCGCGCAAACGGCTCTCGATGACGAAGCATTCCGGGCTCTTGATGTCCTCAAGATTGATGCCGCCGAATGTCGGCCCGATGTTGCGAACGGTGGTGATGAATTCCTCGACGTCCTGCGTCGTCACTTCGATATCGATCGAGTCCACGTCGGCGAAGCGTTTGAACAGGACGCTCTTGCCTTCCATCACCGGCTTCGACGCCATTGCGCCTAGATTGCCGAGGCCGAGGATCGCCGTACCGTTCGAGATGACGGCGACCAGGTTGCCCTTGGAGGTGTAATCGTAGGCAAGGTCGGGGTTTTCGGCGATCGCCTTCACGGGAACCGCGACGCCCGGCGAATATGCGAGCGAAAGATCGCGCTGCGTGGCCATCGGTTTGGTTGGCAGGATGGAGATTTTGCCCGGCGTCGGCAGCCGGTGGAAATCCAGCGCTTCGGCGTCGGTGAACGTCTTCTTGGTGTCGGGCATGGGTTCAGAACGTGTCCGGAAATTGAGGCGGCACCGTAGCTTTGAGCCTCAGCGCGTCAATGGAAGTCCGGCGGCTAACTCGCTAAAGCTGGGCCGTGGCTGATTCCTCTCACCCGGCGCCAAAAGTGACGCCGTTCATGGCGCAGTATCTCGCCGCCAAAGCCGAGCATCCCGACGCGCTGCTCTTCTTTCGCATGGGCGATTTCTACGAGCTCTTCTTCGAAGACGCGGAGAAAGCTTCCGTCGCCGTTGGCATCACACTCACCAAGCGCGGCCAGCATGGCGGCGAACCCATCCCGATGGCGGGCGTGCCGTGGCATCAGGCTGAAAACTATCTCTCCAAGCTGATCCGCTCGGGGTTCAAGGTCGCGGTTTGCGAACAGCTCGAAGATCCGGCGGAAGCAAAGAAGCGCGGTGGCAAAGCGATTGTGAACCGCGGCGTCGTGCGCGTCGTCACGCCGGGTACGCTGACCGAGGAGGGGCTGCTTGATGCGCGCGCCGCCAACCGGTTGGCGGCCATCGCGTTCACCGGTGACGGCGCGGCTATTGCCTGGGCGGACGTTTCCACCGGCGCGTTCGAAACACGCTCGCTGAAGCATAGCGAGGCCGAGGAAGAAATCGCGGCACTATCGCCGGCAGAACTGCTCGTCACCGATGCAGATGCACACCATGTGAACGAAGCCGCGCGCATCACCGGAGCGGCGCTGACAATTCGGCCTGCGGTCAAAGCCGACCCTAAGGCTGCCGCACGCCGCATCAAAGCGGCGTTTGAAGTGGCCGCGCTCGACGCGTTCGGTGATTTCAACAACGCCGAACTCTCAGCCATGGGGCTGCTGCTCGACTACATTGAGCTGACGCAGGCGGGTGCCGCGCCGCGCCTCATGCCACCACGCCGCAACGCGGAGCGCGCGTTCACGGCGATTGACGCAGCCACGCGCGCCGCCCTCGAAATCGAGCGCTCGGTGCGCGGCGGAAGAGAAGGATCGCTGCTGGGCTGCATCGATCGTACTGTCACCGCTGCGGGCGGGCGCATGTTGGCAGAGCGCATCTCGCGCCCGCTTACGGATGTCGTAGCCATCAACGCACGCCTAGATGCTGTGCAGTTCTTCATCGAGGCCCGCGAACGGCGCAACGCCGTCCGAGATGAACTCCGAGCCGCTGGCGACTTGGCGCGCGCACTTACGCGCTTGGCGCTAGGACGTGGCGGTCCGCGCGACCTGGCCAATCTTCGCGATGGCTTGAGCGCCGGTGATCGGGCCGCTGCCGTTTGCCTTGAGCTTTCGACAAACGCGCCAGTCGAGATAGAGCACGCCTGCGCTGCGCTGTCGCTCAGTTCTCATGCTGAAAGCGCAAGTCTCGCGCAGACACTGAACCGTGCTCTCGCACCGGATTTGCCGTTGCTGGCGCGTGACGGTGGCTTCATTGCGCCGGGCTATGACGCGACGTTGGATGAGACCCGAGCGCTGCGTGACGACAGCCGTAAAGTGATTGCCGCGCTGCAAGCTAGCTACGCGGAGGAAACTGGAATCGCGGGCCTCAAGCTCAAGCACAACAATGTGCTCGGTTATCATATCGACGCCACGACCAAGCAGGCCGAAGCGCTGATGTCGCCGCCGCTCAGCGCGCGCTTCATTCATCGCCAAACCAATGCCGGCTCGATCCGCTTCACCACCACGGAGCTTGCGGACCTCGACGCCAAGATCGCCCGTGCCGGAGATGCGGCCCTGGCGCGTGAGCTGGCGCTGTTCAAAGAGTTTGCTGCTCGAGCTGCTGCGAACGAAGCGCCAATCCGCGCGGCGGCCGAAGCACTGGCGTCGCTCGACGTGGCCGCTGCGCTGGCGGAGTGGGCGGAGGAAACGCAGGCGACACGGCCCGAGATCGACGAGACGTCAGCGCTGCTCGCTGAAGGCGCGCGCCACCCAGTCGTGGAAGAGGGCGTCCGTCGCGAAGGCCAGGGGTTCACGCCAAACGATGCGCGGCTAGACGCGGAGGCGCGTTCCGGCCCGCGCCTCATGGTTGTCACCGGGCCCAACATGGCGGGCAAGAGCACTTACCTGCGCCAGATCGCGCTCCTCGCCGTGCTCGCTCAAGCTGGCGCGTATGTGCCGGCGAAGAAGCTGCGCCTCGGTATCGTCGATCGGGTCTTCGCTCGGGTCGGCGCTTCGGACGATCTCGCGCGCGGTCGCTCGACGTTCATGACCGAGATGGTCGAGACCGCCGCGATCCTGAACCAAGCGGGTTCTCGCGCGCTGGTAGTCCTTGATGAGATCGGCCGCGGCACGGCGACCTTCGATGGTCTCGCCATCGCCTGGGCAGTGGCCGAGCACCTGCACGAGGCCAACAAGTGTCGCGCCGTCTTCGCGACCCACTATCACGAGCTCACCCGTCTGGCTGACAAGCTCGAGGGCGGGGCGAACGCGCATCTCCGCGCGAAGGAGTGGAAGGGTGATCTCGTCTTCCTGCACGAGGTCGCGCCCGGAGCCGCGGATCGGTCTTACGGCATCCAGGTCGCCAAGCTCGCGGGGTTACCGAAGAGCGCCGTCGAACGCGCTCGTGCGGTGCTTCAGCGTCTGGAAGCAACCGGCGGTTCAACGCGCATGGAAATTGCGGACGAGTTGCCGTTGTTTGCGCAAGTAATGGAAGAACATGCGCCGTCAGCGCTGGAAGCAGCGCTCAACGACATCAATCCAGATCACTTGTCGCCGAAAGAAGCTCTCGAGCTTCTCTACAAGCTTAAGGCTGCTGCTCAGCAGGATCCCTGAGAGCCGGCTCGCGGTCATCAACGCGTTGCCGCGCTTGTTCGACGGCCATGCCGCGAGAGACGGCTTCCGAAGCCAGCGGCAGCGAAGAGTCCATCGCCACGAACATCATGTAAGAGCCAAGAATGCCGCCAAGCACGAGGCCGGTTACGCCCCAGAGCGAAGCGGCAAACCAGTACGCCGAGGCGCGCTCGCTCTTGATGCGTTGCGCAAATAGCTTTTGATCCATGATCGCTTCAAGGCCAGCGCGGGCGGGGTGATCGGTCACGTGATGATCATCGTCCACGGGGTTGAGGCGGATGGTCTTGCCGCTTTTGCGCATACGAAGGCTCTCCCGGGAAGCAGTTGCTCCCATTACACTTGTGGCTGTGCCCGCGAAATGAGGCAAGTTTGAGTTACCCAATTAACCAAGAAGTCACTGATGACAGCCCGAAACAGTGGCGCCGGCGCCCCAGAATGACGAAATAGCAATCCAATGGTCGC
>CADEDT010000217.1 GCA_902826145.1 uncultured Caulobacteraceae bacterium | reverse complement strand
TCATCGGGCAGCCGCCAATCTCCATATCGCGCGGCGTCACGCGCGCGGTGATGTCCACCGGCCCATCGTAGCGCAGCACTTCCTCGACCACCTGCGCCACAATCCCCGGATCAGCCTTCAGCTTTGCCAATTGTTCTGGATGTGTCAGCAATGCGTAGACGCCGTTGCCGATAAGGTCACTCGTGGTCAGATTGCCGCCAACGAGCAAGCCAATCATGTTCGAGATGATCTCTTCGTCCTTAAGCTCAGCGCCTTGCGCCTTCAGCTCAACGACGTCGGTAATTAGGTCATCTTGCGGCTTTGCTCGCCGCGCTGCGATCAAGCTTTCGAAGTAAGCGCTGATCGCTTCACCCGATCGCTCCAGATACGCCGACTGCTCCGGCGTGCGGAACGGGTTCAGCACTTGGATGACGCCCTCGGACCATTCGCGAAATTCTCCGCGCCGCTCCACATCCACGCCGAGGATCGCGCCGATCACATCGATCGGCAGCGGGATGGAAAAGTCGCCGAGTACATCGAAGCCACCGCGCGGCTCTACCGCGTCCAACTTTTCGTCGATGATCTCATCCACCAGCGGCTTACATTTTGCCGCGCGCGCATAGAGCGCCTTGGCGATAGGGGTGCGCACGCGCGAATGGTGCGGCTCATCCATCAGCAGGATGGAGTAGGAGCGCACCTCGCCCGTGTCGGGGTCTTCAACAAAGTTCTCAACCAGTCGCTGCGTAAACGCGCCGGGCGGCTGAACCTTATCCGGTCCACGCAACATGGTGCGATCGTTCAGCGTTTCGCGCGCCAGCTTGTAGCGCGTAATGATGTTCGATCCAGCCATCTCATCGCGATAGACCGGGTGCGCCTCGCGCAAGCGCCGGAGCAGCGCGTGCGGATCGTCGCGAAAATCCGCGTTGAGCGGCGTCAGCTGCAGGATCGGAGGAGGTGGTTCTTTGTCAGCCATGTCGCGACACTGCGCCGACGTCCCGCGCCCTGCAAGTTCACGCCAACGTCAGCTTCGCTCGAAAATCGTGTTGAACGCGCTCACTGCTTGGCGCGGTCCGTCTAGATGCGCCCAAACGCCCGCTGACACAGCAATGAAATCCGCGCCGGCCTCGGCGAGCGGCGCGGCATTCTCGATCGTAATCCCGCCAATGGCGACGCACGGCGTCTCCATCGTCTCCTGCCAGATGCTCAGGATTTCCGGCTCCGCCCAATGCGAAGGCTCCTTCGTACCCGTCGGATAGAACGCGCCGAACGCAACATAGTCCGCGCCAGCCTCCGCCGCTTCGTATGCAAGGTCGCGCGAATTGTGACACGTCACGCCAACAATGCGATCCTTGCCCAGCAAACGTCGCGCCTCTGCGTAACTCGCATCGCTTTGCCCAACATGCACGCCATCCGCGTCGAGTCGCGCCGCGAGATCGGGCCGGTCATTGAGGATGAAAGCCGCGCCGGCGCTCTGCACGATGGGCTTCAACACTGCGCCAATGCGCAGCACTTCGGCATCCGCCACATCCTTCAGCCGCAGCTGCACGCAAGCCACATCGCCGCCCGTCAACGCATCCTCAAGCGCGCGTGAAAAGTGCGCGAGCTCAAGCTTCGGCGGCGTGATGAGATAAAGGCGGCAGCGCATCGCCATTACTTAGCGCGGCCGTGTGCGAACGCTACTGCGTCACCTTGCGGCCGAACGAGCCTGGCGTAGCCGGGCGCATCTGGCCCATGGCGGGCGTCGTTTGTGGCCGTGGCGCAGCGCGTTGCGCCGGCTGCACAGCGGCCTTCTGCGCTTGCTTGGCACGTTCGGCGATTGCCCGCTCCATTGCGCTTTCGGCGCTGCCGAGCGTGGACGCCATGCCCGGAATCGCGGGGCCGGACTTCTTTGCGTTCGCCGCGGACGGCTTGAAGGAGGGGGTGCTGCCAGAGGGCGCAGTGCCGCCACCAGGCTGGTCGCCGAACTTGTTGGGCCCCGGCTTAGAGGGAAGGCAGCCCAATTCCACGAAGAACCAGATCTGGATCACCATGAGGATTGTCGACCAAGGTTGCGCCGACAAGCCGACTTGCACCGGATCGGCGCCGCTCGCGATCGCGCCGAACACGCTCGTCATCATCATGAAGCTGAACGGCATCGGCAGGAACACCCACGTGCCGCTCTTGCCGCGATCGTGGAAGCGCTTCCAGGCCAGCGCGTAGCTGATCCAGGAGATGAGCAAAAAGGCAGGAATTAGGGTGAGCGCGAAGACGCCGATGAAGTGCGCGACCTGCTGTTCTTTTGGCATTCCCGCGTTCGGTCCGCCGATCACCATCAGCAGAACCATGAAGAACATGACCGCAAAGCCGGCGCCCATGCCGCCAAGCCAGTACTGAGCGCGATTGATGCGCCCTTTGAAGCCGAACAACAGACTAAGAATGCCCACGAGCCGCCACTCCCGCGCGTAAATTGCGGGGCGCAGACTACCGTTCAGGAATTAATTTCCGCGTTAGATTTGGAACATTCGTAGTTAAGCGCGGCCGTGTTTGCGTTTACGCTGATCGCATTGCTTGGGGGATTTGATGAAGCGTTTGATCGCCGCGCTCGCACTTCTGCTCGCCGTGCCGAGCGCTGCTTGCGCGCAAGCGTCGTTGCCGCCGCTTGGCGAGCCCATTGAAGCGCAAGGCCCCGCCGGTGTGCTACGCGGTTCGCTGCTCATGCCACAGGCCAACAACACCGGCCACGTCGTGCTGATCATCCCAGGCTCAGGCCCGACCGACCGCGACGGCAACAGCCCTGCTGGCATCCGCGCCGCTTCCTATCGCCTGCTGGCTCAAGCCCTCGCGGCTCAAGGCGTCGCCACCGTGCGTATCGACAAGCGCGGCATGTTCGAGAGCGCCGCCGAAGGCGTCGATCCCAATGACGTCACCATCGACGCCTACGCCGCCGACATTGCCGCCTGGGCCACGGCCATTCGCGCGCGCACCAATGCGCGCTGCGTCTGGCTCGCCGGCCATAGCGAGGGCGCGCTGATCGCGCTCGTCTCCGCCCAAACCGACGCGAACGTCTGCGGCCTTATCCTGATCGCTGGCGGCGGTCGCCGTTTGAGCGACGTGCTCCGCGAACAACTCAGATCAAATCCCGCCAACGCGCCGCTGCTTGCCGACGCCGAGCGCATCATCGTTGAACTGGAAGCCGGCCGCCGCGTGCCCGCGTCACAAATCCCTGCGCCACTGCAACCGCTCTTCCGCGAAAACGTACAGGCCTTCGTGATCAGCCTGTTTTCTTACGATCCCAGCGAGCTCCTGCGCGCCTGCCAAGGCCCTGTGCTCGTCATGCAAGGCACGACCGATCTGCAAGTCACCATGCAGGACGCCGAACTACTCGCGGCGGCCCGGCCTGTAGAGTTCGCGCGGCTCGAAGGCGTGAACCATGTGCTGAAGCAAGCGCCCGCCGATCGGGCCGCCAACCTCGCCACCTACAACAACCCCAACCTGCCGCTAGCGCCCGGCATGGCCGAGCGCATCGCGTCATTCGTCGTAGAACAGGGGGTGCCGGAGTGAGCCGCGGGGCTTAAGCCGCCTGCTTCTCCAGCTTCTCGTTCCACTCACCCTTGGAGGCGAGGCCGTTCATGCGGGCGCGGTGCAGGAAGGCGCGCTGCGCGGCAGCGGTGTTTTCGCTGCGGCCGCTCCAGGCCTTTTGCGGCGCCGCTTGCAGCGCGCGGCCGTAGGAGAACGTCATCTTCCACGGGAAGCCGCCGATCTCGTTCATGCGCGAGAGGTGCGCGGTGGCGAGTTCATCCGACTGGCCGCCCGAGAGATAAGCAATGCCCGGCACCGCGCTCGGCACCGTGGCCTTGAGCGCCGCGATCGTGCGCTCGGCGACTTCGTCGACCGAAGCCTGGCGCACGCTGCCTTTGCCGGAAACGACCATATTCGGCTTCAGCACAACGCCTTCCAGCGCCACGCGCTGTTCAGCCAATTCGTTGAACGTCGTCTGCAGCACCCAACGCGTAACCTCATCGCAGCGCGCCGCATCGTGATTGCCGTCCATGAGGATTTCCGGCTCGACGATCGGTACGATCTGCTCTTGCTGGCAGATGCGCGCATAGCGGGCCAAAGCGTGCGCGTTCGACTTAACGCAAGTCCAAGTCGGGATGCCGTCGGCGATATCAATCACCGCGCGCCACTTCGCGAACCGCGCGC
>CADEDT010000216.1 GCA_902826145.1 uncultured Caulobacteraceae bacterium | reverse complement strand
ACAACACGGTGATCGTGGACTCCACTCAGATCAACAACGGCGACATCACCGCCGTCGTCGGAGACGAATAAGATGCGTGCGTTCAAGACTCTCGCTGTCCTCGCGGCCACGACCGCTCTCACCGCCTGCATCACGCCGCACTCCGGCAATGACGGCATGTACGCGCTGCCGATCGGCGACGCGCCGGTCACCGCGAACCCGACAGCTTACACCCCGGCGCTCGATTGCTTGAACGCGTTTGCGCGTCAGAACAACGTCGCCGCACCGCGCATCGCCGTCGGCCGCATCCTCGATTACACCGGCTCGGTCTCCGAAGAAGGCGGCCGCCGCATCACGCAAGGCGCCTCGCTGATGGCGATGTCGGCCTTCAACAAGGCCGGCGCCCGCCTGGTTGAGCGCTTCGACACTTCGGTCACCGAACTCGAACTGCGCTACGCCAACAATCGCCTGATCGGCCAAGAGGGCGACGAGAACGTTCGCCGCATCTATGCCGGCCAGATGCCGGGCTCCGACTTCACGTTCGTCGGCGGCATCACCGAGTTGAACTACAACATCCGTTCGGGTGGTGTTGACGCCCAAGGCGGCCACACCGACGCGCGCGACGGCGTCGGCAACATTGGCGGCCGCCTCTACGTGATGAACATCGCGCTCGACTTCCGCCTGATCGACACACGCACTCTCGAAGTCGTAGACGTCATCTCCTACCAGAAGCAGATCATCGGCCGCGAACTCCGCGCCGGCATCTTTTCCTTCTTCGATGACACCATCGTCGACATCGCCGCCGGCGAACGCGCTCTTGAGCCGGTTCAGCTCGCTGTCCGCGCCGGTGTTGAACGCGCCGTCGTCGAAGTGATGGGCCGCTTCTATCGCGCCAACGATAGCTCGGTCTGCGCCGCAGCCATCCAAGCCGAAGGCGACCCGATGGGCCCAGGCGGCACGCAAACTGCCGACGCCACCGCTTCGCAAAGCGCCGCCTCGAACGCGATCGACAACGCCCGCACCAATCCGGATGCGTGGAACGCTCGCCGCGACGATAACCTCACCGGCATCCGCGGCCGCTCGTAAGAGCGCCGCGAACGGAGCCCGCTCATGCGCCGCGTCCTTACTCTGCTCGTCACCACCGCGCTGATCGGCGCACCGGCGGCCTACGCGCAGTCGAACAACCAGTACAATGCCGGCGACGCGACAGCGGTCACCGATGTTGAAGTGGGTTGGGCGCACGATGCCGGCGCCACCTCGATCGCCAGCGGCAACGTCGTCACCACGACGCAGGAAGACAACGACTCCGAGCTTACCAGCACGCAGCACATGGACGGCGACACCACCGCCGAAGCTGACGCCACCGTGTGGACGGCTTCGGGCAATGTCGCGATCACCTCGGCTGCGGTCGCCAATGGCGGCACCGCCATCATCACCGGCGGCTCAAGCGAGATCGACGCTGAACAGCTCGGCCACGGCGACACAAATGCCAGCACCGCGCTGCGCAACGGCTATTCAGTCAACGCCGCCACGTCAGCGTCCGCGAGCAACAACACGGCTGCCGTCTCGGCGCAGAACGCCGAAGTGCGCGTGCTGATGGATCAAGAGAGCGTGGGCTCGGTGAGCGCGCAGTCCGAATTGGACGCCGACATTGTCGAGGATCAAGCCGTCTCCGGCGCGATCGCCAACGCCAACAACCTCTCCATCGGCGGCGAAACCGCCACCGTGCTCAACGCCACGCGCCAAAATGCGTCAGGCGGCAGCGTCACGGCGTATTCGGATATCTATGCGGGCTCCGCAACTGATGCTTCTGGGAACGCCACGGCGAACGCCAACGCCGTCACCATCGACAATCAATGGGGTTACGTGAACGCCGCGATCGAACAGAACGCGACAACCAACGTCACGGCGGATTCCTACGTCACCCTCGGCAGCGATTTCACCGGCTTTGCTTCCGCAGGCGCTTACGGCGTCGGCAACCAGACCATGGTCTCGAACATGGGTTCGGACACGGTGATGGATGTCACGCAATCGAACGGCGGCGACATCTCGGCCAACGCCGCGGTCGCCGCTGAAGACGGCGGCATGGCGCTCGCCTCATCCGCCGCCTACGGCAACACCATCACCGGCTCACTCTGCGTGAGCTGCGATGCAAGCGGCGCGGTCCCCAGCCTTACGGCGTCGAGCAGCCAAACCAATGACGGCGACGTCTACTCCTCCTCCGTCATCCGCTCGACCGGCGCCGTCACCGTAGGCAGCACCTCCACCGCCATCGGCAACGCCGCGACGTATCAGGTACGGCCGCCAGGCGGCTGATCTCGTCAGCGAGGCAACGCGACCCAAAGGAGGATCGCCGCGATGGACAAAAAGTGGCCTGAAGGCATCCGCATCAGTGGAAACACGATCATCGGTGCAGGCGAGGGCGGCATCCACGTCGAGACAGAACGCGGCACGCGCTTAGACGTCAGCGACAACCACGTGCAAGAAACCGGGGGCGACGCCATCACAATCTCGCAAGAGGCTGGCGCCAACGTGTCTTGGTGGAAGCGTTACCTCGGTCAGATTGTTGCCACTGTCGTCGCTGGCGTTGTCGTCGCCATCGTCCTGGCAGCTGTCGGACTAGCTTAAGAGCACTTCCGCGCCATAGCGTCCGCTGAAACGGAAGTGTCCGTATTTCGCCGATTGGCGACATTCACCGACTTGATCAGGGATCGACTGGATCATCCGCCTCGGCGTGCGTCGCGCTTGCGAAAGAGAACGTCGAACGCAGGCTCCCAGCTTGCGCCTCCATCCCTAGACAGCACCGCACTCTCTCGGACCGCATCGCCCTCCGTCCGCCAGGTGATACGTTGCAGCACGGTGGCGCCGTCGTGCAGATGCACTTCGCCCTCAAGCACGAGCGCTCCGTCGCGCAGTTCTCCCCACAACACCATGTTCGAGCCGCGATTGGTGATCCAGGTCTGTTGCCACTGCCGGCGAACGGGATCGAAGCTAAGGATGCTGTCGCCCACGAGACCATCAGACTGTTCGTAGCGCTCGTGCAGCGCGCAGCCAGAAACGATCGGCGTTATCTCCGCACGCGCGATGGACGGACCGTTCGGGGCGTCCATTTCGAAGGTGTCCCAGTCGCCGATCCAGAAATCGAACTGTCGATACTCGGCAGCACCGCAGCGCGCCGGAGCCGGCGTTTCGGTCGCGCTGGCGACGGCGGACATGCCGGAGAAGAGAGCGATCACTGCGAGCGCGTTGCGAACGCGGTGGAACGGGTGCGTCGAGTTCATTGTGGTTCTGCTCCGGCTTGGCCCGCGGTTCGGGCGCAGAGGCCTTACAGCCCTCGGGAAGAACGGGCTCGCCGACTTCGGACATCGTCAATCTTCGCGGACCCGCCAATCTCCGCTGCGCATACGCGAGCCGAAGAGGTTTCAGCGGCGGATAGAGACGTGCTCTATCCAACAGCTTTTTCGCGCCACGCCTTGAGAACCGTGGCTCGCATCAAAATCAATCCGACCGGCTTGTGCTTCGCGTACACTTCCTCCGTTCCGCATCACGGAGGGGTCTCTTGGAATTCCGACCCAGAAGATGAAGCGGAATGTGAGTGAAGCGAGAACGTTGCTGTCGGGGATCGTGAAACCGGCAGGTCCAGGAGATCATCGGAGATCCCTGCTCGCCGCGGGCGCCTCGTCGTCGGAGCCAAAGAATCTCCTCCCGACGAGAGCTGGTGTGAAATCACTCAAGGGAACGCGCGGACGATGTCCGCTTCTCTTCCCTTCCTTGCCTTCCGGACGCGAAAGCGCGTTCCCACCCTCCGCTTGGAGGCTGAACTGAAACGAACCCGCAGCGCATCACGCGCGTGCGGTCACTCGCCTTGCAGCAGCTGATCCATAATTTCAGCGGGCTTCA
Organism: uncultured Caulobacteraceae bacterium; assembly: GCA_902826145.1. GTDB lineage: Bacteria > Pseudomonadota > Alphaproteobacteria > Caulobacterales > Aquidulcibacteraceae > Vitreimonas. The sequence goes on along the minus strand of CADEDT010000216.1, from coordinate 426 downwards.
GCCCGCCCGCACAAGGCCCGCCCACCGGCGTCGCCGGCACGCCCGCTACCGTGCAGCGCGGCGCCACGTCCTCAAGCACGACAGAACCCGCCGCAATGCGCGCGTCCTCGCCGACTTCGATATTGCCGAGCACCTTCGCGCCCGCGCCAATCATCACGCCACGGCGAATTTTCGGATGACGATCGCCACCCTCCTTGCCGGTGCCGCCCAACGTCACCGAATGGAGCATCGAGACATCGTCCTCCACCACAGCCGTCTCGCCGATGACGATGCCGTGCGCATGATCGATGAACACACCCGCGCCGATCGTCGCCGCCGGATGGATGTCGACAGCGAACAACTCCGACACACGGCTCTGCAAGTGATACGCAAGGATCTCGCGCTCCTGGCGCCAAAGCCAATTGGCGATGCGATAGGATTGCAGCC
>CADEDT010000215.1:2332-4308 GCA_902826145.1 uncultured Caulobacteraceae bacterium | reverse complement strand
CGCTGCCGGGGATGAAGAGGGCTTCGATGCGGATGCCGTCTGGGTCTTCGAAGAGGGTGGAGTAGTAGCCAGGCGCCCAGGGGCCTTCTTCGCCGAGGCGAATGATGTTGGCGCCGAACTCCTGCATCGAGGCGGCGAGCGCATCGACATCTTCACGGGAGCGGAGGCGGAAGCAGAAATGATGCAGGCCAATGCGCCATTGGTCGAACGGCGTGTCTCGGTGCTCGGGCGCGGCGTTGCGGATGAGCACGCCAGTGCGCGCCCCGATGCAGTAGAAGATCTGGCCGGGCACGTCGTACTGGATCGACATGCCGAAGGTTTCGTGCAGCAGCTTGTAGTAGAACGGGCGCGACGCGGCGACGTCACGAACGGTGAGCTGAATATGGGCGATGCCGTTTGGGGAGATCATGGGCGCAGTTCGACCGCTGTCTTAGACACGATATCCGCAGCGATTCCGCTGAGGTCGGGAAATGCCACTGCTCGACTGATCCCGCATTTTATCAGGTCAAAGCGCATCTCAGCTCGTGCCGACGCCGGAATCTCGATGATTGAATTGTGTTGGGCAACCCCGACTTCTTCAAAGATCGTCTGCAAGTCTCGCTTGTCGTCGCCGTGGATCGTGAACGCAGCTTGCTGTGAAACCATCCGACTGTGCGTAATTACCGGGCGGATCGCCAACGGCAGTTTCCGATTTGAGACCTTCGAAAGATCCAAGTCGATCTGCCACGGGAGGTCCTTCGGGTTCTTGTAGAACGCTTTGATGAACCGATATCGATAGTTGTAGTCGCTTCTGTCCGGGAAGAACTTCTGACCAAGCACAAGTTCGTTCAAAGCAGTCGGGTTCAGCACATAGACGACGGCGTTTTCGTTCGCGACGGCGTCGTGCAGTGCAAAGTGGAGCGCGATCAGAGGGGACTCCGTCCAGTCCAGAAGTCGAGTCGGAAGGCCATGGTGCTGCATAAGAAACAGCCAGCTATCCAAGTCGCCATGAGCGAACTCGTGGTGCGTGACAGTCGAACGCGAGCGGAAATTGTGAGTCATGTCGCTTTCGGGATAGTCCTTTCGAAGGATACCCGGCGTTAGCGTGTGACGTTGAGAGCTGGTGCCGCGAAAGAAAAAGGTCTTGTTTGCCTTGTGATGGGAGAAGATCTCTCGGACCGCCGAGATGAACTGCTCAAGCGTTTCTGCCGTGAACGTCTTGCTCATTGAGAGACCCTCCACAGGTGGTAATCGTAGCGATGCAAGTAACGGTTGTCTCGACGCCGCGTTGCGAACAAAGACGAAACACGTCAGCCTCTGCGCATGTCGCGAATCAATGCGCAGGCTTTTGACGATCTGAACGCGGAGCAGCGGGCGGCGGTGGAGCACGGGCTCGAGCCGTTGCTGGTGATTGCGGGCGCGGGATCGGGGAAGACGAAGACATTGTCGTGCCGCGTCGCGCATCTGGTGGCGCAGGGCGCCGATCCGTCGCGCATTCTGCTGCTGACGTTTTCGCGCCGCGCGGCGAGCGAGATGATTGCGCGCGTCGGCAAGGTGATGGCCGGCGATGTGCGCATACCGTGGGCGGGGACGTTTCACGCGATCGGCGCGCGGCTGTTACGCGAATTGGCGCCGGTGATTGGCGTCGATCCGGAATTCACCATCCACGATCGCAGCGATAGCGCCGATCTGATGGGCATGGTGCGCCAGGAGCTTGGCGTGGCGACCGGCGCGAAGCGCTTTCCGATGAAGGGGACGTGCCTCGCCATCTATTCGCGCGTCGTGAATGCCGATGAAGATATTCGCGATACGCTAGCGAGTGCGTTTCCGTGGTGCCGCGAATGGGAAGCGGAGCTGAAGCGACTGTTCGCGGCGTATGTGGAGGCGAAGCAGAAGCAAAACGTACTGGACTATGACGATCTGCTTTGGCTCTGGGCCGAGGCGATGAATGAGCCGGCGATTGCGCGGGAGGTCGGCGCGCGGTTCGATCACGTGCT
>CADEDT010000215.1:0-2232 GCA_902826145.1 uncultured Caulobacteraceae bacterium | reverse complement strand
GATCTCGCGGCGCAATGGTATCGCCCGATGATGAACGAGCGCTATGACGATGCGCGCGTGCGTGCCGGCGATATCGATCAGATGCAGCGCATTGGCGCGACGTTCGGCTCGCGCACGTCGTTCTTGACGGAGCTGACGCTCGATCCGCCGAATTCAACCAGCGATGAAAGCGGCAAATCGTCGAAGGATGACGATTATCTGATCCTCTCGACCATCCATTCGGCCAAGGGGCAGGAGTGGAAGAATGTGTTTGTGCTGAATGTAGTCGATGGCTGCATGCCGTCGGATTTGGGCGCGGGCTCTACGGCGGAGTTGGAGGAGGAGCGGCGCCTGCTCTATGTGGCGATGACGCGGGCGAAGGATGAGCTGCACGTGATCACGCCGCAGCGTTTCTATCACACGCAACAAGGCAAAGGCGGCGACAAGCACGTGTATGCCATTCGCTCTCGCTTCATTCCGGAATATGTCGCGGCGAAGTTTCAGCAGACGGCTTGGGCGCCGGAGGCCGCGCCTGGCAGCGCCGGTGTGAGTGGACCGTTGCCGAAGATCGATCTCGCTGCGAAAGCGCGCGGGCGATTCAGCTAGCCTTTGGCGGCAGTGGGATGAAGCTTGAGGTGCGCTGCTTGTAGGCCTCGTAGTCTGGGCGCGTTTTTTGCAAGTGTGGTTCGGTGGTCGGCGCGCCACTGACGCGGGTGAGCAGGAAGGTGATGAGCAGCGGGCCGGGGAGTGACCAGAAGCCTATGCCGACGTCGAGCGCGATAAGCCAGATGCCCCACCAGCAGCAGAGTTCGCCGAAATAGTTCGGGTGGCGCGAGTAGCGCCAGAGGCCGCGATCCATGACCTTGCCGGCATTGTCGCTCTGCGAGCGGAAGTGTGCGAGCTGCGCGTCGGCTATGGCTTCGTAGAGAATGCCGAAGATGGCGAGCCAGATGCCGATGTGCGCGAAAATGCCAAGCGCTGTGGTTTGCGGGATTTGGCCGAGCTGCGCGGGCAGCGACATGATCATCTGCAGCACGAGCTGCGGTGCGAACACCCAGAGGAGCGAGAACATCGCGAAGTTGAGGCCGCGTTTCTTGGCGCGCTCGGCGAGCTTGGCGTAGCGCCGGTCAGCGCCGCCGCTGCGCCAGCGCCAGAAGAGATAGATTCCGAGACGCAAGCCCCAGGCGCTCGCGAGTAAGAGCAGTGCAGTGGCGTGAGGGCTTGGCGCTTCGATCTGCACGTAGGTAGACCACGCGAGCACGGCGACGCCGAGGCCCCACCATGAATCGACGTAGCTTGGGTCTTTAAGCGGAATGCTGATGAGCCAGAGCGCAAGGAAACACGCGCCGGAGACGGCGAGGTTGTTGAGGAGAATCGGGAGGGATTCGGTCACGCTATGCTCTTTAGCGCGGTACGCACGGTGTCGGCGATCAGATCAATCTGGCTTTTCTCAATGATGAGCGGAGGCGAGAAGGCGAGAATGTCGCCGGTGACGCGGATGAGGACGCCGGCGTCGAAGCATTTGCGGAAGGCTTCGAGGGCGCGCTGCGTTGGCGCGCCAGGCCGGGGTTCGAGCTCAATGCCGCCGATGAGGCCGAGATTGCGGATGTCGATCACGTGCGGCGCGTCACGCAACGAATGCATCGCATCTTCCCAATAGGGCGCGAGTTCGGCTGCGCGTTCGAAGAGGCGTTCTTCTTTGAAGGTGTCGAGTGTGGCGATGCCGGCGGCGCAGGCGAGCGGGTGGCCACTGGTGGTGTAGCCGTGGAAGAGCTCGATCGGCGTGTCTGAGTTCGCGAGGATGGTGTCGTAGATTTCGCGGCTCGCTGCGACGGCGCCCATCGGGACGGCGGCGTTGGTGATGGCTTTGGCCATCGTGAGCAGATCGGGCTTCACGTCGAAATAGTCCGCCGCGAACGGCGCGCCGAGGCGGCCGAAGCCGGTGATGACTTCGTCGAAGATCAGCAGGATGTCGTGCTTCGTGCAGAGCTCGCGTAGGCGCTTGAGATAGCCCTTCGGCGGCATGATGACGCCGGTGGAGCCGGCGACGGGCTCAACAATGACAGCGGCGATGGTGCTGGCGTCGTGGAGTTGCACGATGCGTTCGAGCGCGTCGGCGAATTCGGCGCCGTGCGGAGGCTCGCCGCGGGAGAAGGCGTTGCGGGCGATGTCGAGCGTGTGCGGCAGATGATCGACGCCGGCGACCATCGGGCCGTAGGTCATACGATTGCGGACGATGCCGCCGACGCTGAT
>CADEDT010000214.1 GCA_902826145.1 uncultured Caulobacteraceae bacterium | reverse complement strand
CAGGCCCAGCAGATGCAGGCCAAGATCAACGAGGCGCAAAAGAAGCTGGAAGCGATGGAAGTCGAAGGCTCGGCCGGCGGCGGCATGGTGAAGCTACGCATCACCGGCAAAAGCGCGCTTCTGAGCATCAGCATCGATCCGTCGCTTATGGTCGCTGACGAACGCGAAATTCTCGAGGATTTGATCAAAGCCGCCCACGACGACGCACGCCGCAAACTCGACGACGCGCAGAACGACGAGATGAAGGGGCTATCCGGCGGGCTGGGCATCCTCCCCGGCTTCAAGATGCCGTTCTAAACGAGATCGTGCGTTCAAAATCCATCACCGCCGCGCCTGAGATCGAGGCGCTGATTGCGCTGCTTGCGAAGGTGCCGGGCCTTGGGCCGCGCTCGGCGCGGCGCGCGGCGCTGCAGCTTTTGAAGCGCAAGGATGCGCTCATGGTCCCGCTCGCCGGCGCGCTAAGTGAAGCGGCAGAGAAGGTGCGCGCGTGCTCAAATTGCGGCGCACTCGATACGCAGGACCCGTGCGCTTTGTGCTCCGCGTCGGATCGCGACGACGGGCTCATCTGCGTCGTTGCCGAAGTCGGCGATGTCTGGGCGCTTGAGCGTGCGGGCGCCTTCAAAGGCCGCTACCATGTGCTTGGCGGTACGCTCTCGGCGCTCGATGGCGTGCGGCCGGATGATCTACGCATCACCAAGTTGCTCGAACGCGCCAGCGCGCCTGGCGTGCGCGAGGTCATTCTCGCGCTCTCCGCAACGGTCGACGGCCAAACCACCGCGCACTATCTCGCCGAACGCCTACAGCCGATCAGCGTCACTGTAAGCAGGCTTTCACATGGCGTGCCCGTTGGCGGCGAACTCGATCTTCTCGACGACGGCACCCTTTTCGCAGCGCTGCAAAGCCGCCGCCCCTCCTGAACCGGTATCATCGCTGTGCGTTGACGCCGGTCGCGCGCGCTCGCAGCTTGGCGCGCAGGAGATTGACGCATGGGCTTCCTCGATCGCTTTTCGCCGCAGCTACTCAGCGCGCTTCGCATCATGAGTGCGCTGCTCTTCATGGCGCACGGCACAGCCAAGCTACTTGGCTTTCCACCAACAGAGATGTTTGCGCAGCCACCTGAGACCGGCTCGCTCATCTGGATCGCGGGCGCGTTGGAGCTTGTCGGCGGCGCGTTGCTTGCGATCGGCCTCTTCACGCGGCCCGTCGCGTTCGTGCTCTCAGGTCAGATGGCGTTCGCCTATTTCATCGGCCACGCATCTCAAGCATTCTGGCCGGTGCAGAATGGCGGCGATGCAGCCATCTTGTTCTGCTTCATCTTCCTCTATATCGCGGCTGCCGGCGGCGGCCCGCTGAGCGTCGATAACGCAATCCGAAAGAAGGCCTAGCCGCTACTCGCGGTGACGCTCCAGGCACTGCGTCTTCGCGCGCGTGACACGCGGATCCATCAGGCCGGTCTCGCGGAAGCGGGCGAGCGCAGCTTCGTACTCCTCGTACGTCAGCGTGCGCGTGATCTTGTCCCAAGTGCAGACGCACGCCGCGCTCTCCGGCGGGCAGGACATGTTGAAGCGCTCGTGCGCGCTCTGCGGATAAACGTTCGGCGCGTGCTCACTGCATGCCGCCAATACGCCGAGCCCCAACAGGGCCGCCAAAGCCCAACGCATCGCCTTGCTCCCGCTCGGCAAAGTTTGCCGTGCATGTAAGTCATTATGCGCCAACAGCGTTAAGATAGACCAGCGCGAACGTCGTTAAGGCGCGGGTACTTCGTCGCCTGGCATGAGCGTGGCGGGCGGCGTGACAGTGACGCTACAGGCTTCCATGTAGCCATTAATCTGCGTCATCAATGGATGCGCATCGCGACGATCCTGCGGAAGCCGTTCAAGCGCTGCAAAGTCGCTCGCCGAAATTTCGGACTCGATCCGGTCCCACACACAATCGCACACCGCTCTCGACGACGCGCCAGCCTCGCACGCTGTCACAAAGTTGCGCTCGGAAACCGGTGTATAGACCACCGGCTGCGGATTGCAGGCAGCGAGCGCCAACATCGAAACGAGCAAGAGCCAACGCCGCATCACGCCTCACTTCGCTGCAGGATCGTTCTGAAAGACGCCGAAAATGTTGCCTTCCGGGTCCGTCAGATACGCGACGTGACCAGTATTGGGAATGGCCATCTTGGGCAACGCTAGCGTTGCCCCCGCTGCGAGCGCGGCCTTCATCGAGGCGTCGATGTCATCGACGCCGATAGTGCACATGTGCGCGTTGACCGCTTGGCCGGAAACCGGCGGATCTCCGCGGCGGCGCAACATGCCGCCATCGATGCCGGGGCCCTCGCCGGTCGCGATCATCCAGTAATCGATCGCCGGGATGTGCTGGAACTTCCAGCCGAACACACTCTCGTAGAACTTTGCGGTGCTGTCCGGATTGGCGGCGTGAACTTCGAAGTGGACGATGCGAGCCATAGGCAAATCCTCCGCTCATCCTGATAGCGCTAGTTCACGCCCTCTTCCAGCAATCTGCGCCCAATCACCATGGCCTGGATTTCCCCGGCGCCCTCGAAAATGTTGAGGATGCGCGCGTCGGCGAGCACGCGGCTGATCGGATATTCCACCGCAAAGCCGTTGCCGCCATGAATCTGTAGCGCATTGTCCGCCGCCGCCCACGCAACGCGCGCCGCGAGCAGTTTCGCCATGCCCGCTTCCAGGTCGCAACGCTTGCCGCTGTCTTTGCGCCGCGCCGCGAAATAGGTGATTTGGCGCGCAGCCATCAGTTCAGCGGCCATCATCACCAGCTTGTTCGACACGCGCGGGAAGTGGAAAATTTCCTGGCCGAACTGTTTGCGGTCGATTGCGTATTTCAAACCAAGTTCGAGCGCGCTCTGCGCCACGCCGACGGCGCGCGCGGCCGTTTGAATACGCGCGCTCTCAAACGTCGCCATCAATTGCTTGAAGCCCTGGCCCTCGACGCCGCCGAGTAGATTGGCCGCCGGCACTTTGAAGCCGTCGAAACCGATCTCGTATTCCTTCATGCCGCGATAGCCGATCACTTCGATCTCGCCGCCGCTCATGCCCGGCGTTGGGAAAGGCGTCGCGTCATCGCCGCGTTGCTTAGGCGCGAGCAGCATCGAAAGACCGTTGAAGCCAGCCGTGTTCGGATCGGTGCGCACCAGCAGCGTCATCATGTCGGCGCGCGCGGCGTGGGTAATCCAGGTCTTGTTTCCGGTGACAGCATACGCGTCACCGTCCTTCACCGCGCGGGTACGCAGTGAGCCGAGATCGCTACCGGTGTTGGGCTCGGTGAACACGGCCGTCGGCAGAATTTCGGCGCTGGCGATCTTCGGCAGCCATTCCGCCTTCTGCGCGTCGGTGCCGCCAATCAAGATGAGCTCGGCGGCGATTTCGCTCCGCGTGCCCAGCGAGCCCGTGCCGATCCACGCGCGCGACAGCTCCTCGGAGACAACGCACATCGCCGTCTTGCCGAGGCCGGAGCCGCCGTATTCTTCGGGAATGGTCAGCCCGAACACGCCTAGCGCGCCCATCTCCTGGACGATGCTCATCGGAATGAACTCGTCCTTGCAGTGCCATTCGTGCGCGTGGGGCACAATCTTGTCGTCGGCGAAGCTGCGGAACTGATCGCGGATCATTTCGAAGTCCGCGTCGAGGCCAGTGTTCTCGAAGGTCGCGCGGCCTTGGGCCTCGTGCAGCAGTGCCGCGAGGCGAGTCTTATCGGCTTGCGTTACGCGCAGCGCCACGGGCGGCGCATCGATGCCGAAGTCCGCCGGCCGGATCGTTTCGACCTGCGTCATCGGCACGCCGCCGGCGAGCTGAGCGGAATATTCCGCCGCCAGCAGCTTCGCCAACAATTGCTCTGTCTCACCGAACTTGCTGGCGTCATTCAGAGCGCGCGCCCAATCGCGCACTTCGCGGAGCGTCTCCGCGTAGGTCGCGACCCAGGCCAAGCCGTGAACCACGTGCTGCTCACGATCGAGCGCGACCCGATCGAGCTTGCCCGCGTTGCTCACAAGCGGGCGGACCGCTGCTTTTGCCGCGTCGGCATAAGCGCCAGCAGCGGCTGCGGCGCTCTCTAGTTGCGTTATTAGCTCGGCGCTCATCCAATCCCTCGCGAGTCGTGCAACTTAAGCGCCCTTCTCGCAGTTGCGAAAGGGGCGACGCAACGCGAAGCACGAGACGCCGCACCTTGGGAGCGAAATGAATGGAGCACGGGAGCGGCGGAAGCGAACTCATCATCCAGGCGCTGCTGTTCTTGGCGGCGACCTGCGTCCTGATCCCGGCGCTCAAGAAGGCGCGGATCAGCACAGTGATGGGCTTCCTGTTCATTGGCGTGGCCATGGGCCCGCACGTGCTCGGCCAGCTGGCGCAGAGC
>CADEDT010000213.1 GCA_902826145.1 uncultured Caulobacteraceae bacterium | reverse complement strand
AGAACTTCTACGACATCGGCATCGCCGTCGGCACCGATCGCGGCCTCGTTGTGCCAGTCGTGCGCGACGTCGATCACAAATCGATGGCCGAGATTGAGAAAGAAATCAGCGATCTCGGGCTCAAAGCTCGAGACGGCCACTTGAAGATCGAAGATCTGCAGGGAGCGACGTTCACGATCAGCAATGGCGGCGTCTATGGTTCGCTCATGTCAACGCCAATCCTGAATGCGCCGCAGTCGGGCATCCTTGGCATGCACAAGATCCAAGAGCGACCGGTCGTCGTCGACAAGCAAGTCGTCGTTCGCCCAATGATGTATCTGGCGCTCAGCTACGATCATCGCATCGTGGATGGCAAAGAAGCCGTCACGTTCCTGGTGCGCGTGAAGGAAGGCCTCGAAGATCCTGAGCGCATGCTGCTGGATCTCTAAGCCGACTTCTTTTCTTTGTGCAGAACCACAAGCGCGAGCCCGATCGCACAGACGAGCACAGGCGCGCCGACGGCGATGGGCCCGGGGATGAAGTCCGGAAAATCGTAAGAGGGGGTGTACCACGCCATGCCTGTTGCGATCCCCCACGCGCCGCAGAGCAAGCGCAACCCGCCGCTCATCGCTCTCAACGTGCGAAATGCGCCCAGGGCCAGTAGGACGATGAGAGCGATTGGCCCGATCGCGCCGAAATCTGAGACGCCGCTCATTGCGAGCGAACCTGCGATCGCCACCGCAACGAGCACAGCCATCCACGCGCTTACCTTGGCCATCTAGACTCTCCTGCGCGGTATTTTATGCGAACGGGAGAGAGTTGGCGCGCCTCACATCATCGCATGTGGCTCTGCAGGCGTAGCCACACGTGCGGCAGAGCGCTTGCGGTACATTGCTTCCAGTGCGCGATCTTCTTCTTCGAGCTTAGCCAGCAACGCAGCTTCGCACGCGTTCATGTCTTCAAGCCTCGCCGCGATGTCCGCGAAGTACGCGCTGGCAGGAACGAGGCCGTTCGCCTTCACGCGAAGTTTTTGCACTTGCATCGGCAATCTCCAGATCGCCCGCCCGCAAGTAGAACGGGCGTTAACGAGACCTTGTTGCGTGTTCCGCACGCGGATCGTTGTGGATATCGCGGTCGAGGGGTGCGGCAAAGCCGCTCTTCGCCTCAGGCGAGAGCCCTGAATCCAAACGCTTTCCCGCGCCCCATTGGCGAGCCGCAACGAGCCCGATAGATTGTTTACTCCGCTCGGGGGAGCGGTGCGGGAGGGGACGCCCCAATGACATTCATTCTGCGCTGGCCGGCCATTCTGGTGATGTTGGCGCTGGTCCTTCTCTGCGTCGCCGGCGCGCTCGGCGCTGCTGGTGAGATCACTGGTTTTCAGGCGCCCGCGGTGGGCCTTGAGCAGGTCGACACGCAAGTGGCGGATGCGCAAAGCGCCGCCGAAGAGACTGGCGCAGCCCATGCGACTTGGATCGACGTTGGCCTCCTCGCTGCGGCCGCGATCTTCTTCCTCATCTCCGCTGTTCGCCTCATCCGGCGCACGCAAGGCTTCTGGACGTGGCTTCTCGGCTTTGCGCTCTATGGCGGCCGCTGGGCTTGGTCGCAGCAATACAACGACGGCGGGGTCATGGGCACGATCCAGGGCGTAGACATCAACGCCTACACGCAGCCGCAGGTGCTCGTGTCAGACCTCGGTTCGCCGGCCGCTCAGGTTGGCATCTTGGCGATTGTCGTGATCGTCGGCGTGCTCGTGTTCATCGTCGACGCAGCCGATCGCGCTTACTGGGATAAGCAAGGCGCCTAACACACCGGGAGGGCGAAGGTGCTGCTGCTCGGACGCATCGTCGCCGCACTTATCTCAGGCGCGCTGCTCGCACAGGCATACAGCCTCAATCCGTTTTGGCCGCTAGCTTGGGTCGCGCCGATCCCGTTGCTGATCGCCGCGATAGGCGCATCCCGCGTTGGCGCCTTCGCATTCGGCGCGATAGCTGGCATCGCCTCCATGGCGTTCATGGTCAGTTATTTCCTTGAGCTCGGCGGCATTATGCCGGTGCTCGTCATCACGCTGACCAAAGCTCTTGTCTGGGGCGCGATGGCCTACGCCGTGCGCGGCGCGACGCGCGTTCTTCCTGCCTGGGCCGCCGTCTTCGTTTTTCCCGCGTTGATGGCGGGTATAGACACGCTCATCGCCGCCACTTCGCCGCACGGCAGCGCCGGCGCGCTCGCCTACAGCCAGATGGACTTTCTGCCGGTCATCCAAGTAGCAGCGCTGGGTGGTGCGCCGGCCATCACGTTTGTGATCACTCTGTTTGCGTCAGCGTTCGCAATTCTGATCGCCAAACGCGCGCTCATCGCCCCGATCGCGCCGGCGCTTATCATTGGCGGCGCTCTCGTCTTCGGTGTTTCCCGCATTCCAGTGGTCGAACCAGAAGTGCCGAGCGGCCCGCCACGCACGATCAACGCCGCGCTCATTGCTGGGGACCAGTTCGAGGGCACCCCGATGGACTGGCGCGCGGTGTGGAACGCGTACACGCCACAAATCGAGCGCGCCGCCGACGATGGACGCCGCGTCGTCGTACTGCCCGAGAAAATTGCGCATCTGCCGCCGGGCGATCGCGCCGCTGCGATTGAGCAACTGGCGGAGATCGCGCGCCGGCGCGGCATACTCCTAGTAGCCGGTGTGGACGACGAGGCAGGGCACGGCCGCTTCAACCGCGCCTTCGCCTTCAGCCGCGCTGACTGGCAGAGCTACGACAAGCGCCACATGATTCCAGGCTTCGAGTCACACTTCGATCTCGGAACCACTCCGCTTATCTTCGAGCACGAAAACGTTCTCTATGGCGTCGCCATCTGCAAGGACATGGACTTTCCAGCGCTTGGGCGCGGTTACGCCGGCGTCGACGTGATGCTTGTGCCGGCATGGGACTTCACCACGGACGCCTGGCTCCACAGCCGCATGGCGATGCTGCGCGGTGTTGAGAATGGCTACGCCATCGTCCGCAGCGCTCGCAACGGCGTGCTGACAGTGAGCGACGCATACGGGCGCGTCAGAGCCGAAGCGCCAAGCGGCCCTCAAACCTCATACGGCGTGCGCATTCCCACAACGGGCCTCGGCGCGACGATCTATGCGCGCTTCGGCGACATATTCGGCTGGTCCATGCTTGCGCTCGCGGGCCTTCTCATCGCCTGGACCATCTGGGCCAGCAGACGCGCAGGGCAGGGCGACTAAATCGCGGATTGATCGCTGGCTCCGCCGCCTTATGTTCCGGCCAAATCCCATCCTGGTCCGGAGCTTTCATGTCGTACGATCTCGTTATCATTGGCGGCGGCCCCGGCGGCTACAACTGCGCCATTCGCGCCGGTCAACTTGGCCTCAAGACCGCGATCATTGAAAGCCGCGGCAAGCTCGGTGGCACCTGTCTCAATGTCGGCTGCATTCCTTCGAAGGCGCTGCTGCATGCCAGCGAGTATTTCGAAGCGGCGACCAAGACGTTTCCGTCCATGGGCGTAAAGGTGTCGGGCGTTGAACTCGATCTGCCGCAAATGCTGAAGCAGAAGGACGATGCCGTCGACGGCCTCACCAAGGGCGTCGAATTCTTGATGCGCAAGAACAAGGTCGATTACGTCAAAGGCTTCGGCCGCATTGCCGGCAAGGGCCGCGTTGAAGTGACGGGTCCGGACGGCGCCAAGCAAACGCTCGAAACCAAGAACATCGTTATCGCCACAGGCAGTGAGCCGACGCCGCTGCCCGGCATCGATATCGACGAAGAACGCATCGTCAGCTCCACCGGTGCGCTGTCGCTCAGTAAAGTGCCGGGCAAACTCATCGTCGTCGGCGCAGGCGTTATCGGCCTCGAACTCGGCAGCGTCTGGCGCCGCATCGGTGCGGAAGTCACCGTCGTCGAATTCCTCGATAAGATCACGCCGACCGTGGACACCGAAATCTCAACCGCCTTCCAGAAGATACTGAAGAAGCAGGGCGTGAAGTTCGAGCTCGGCCACAAGGTCACAGGCGTGGAGAAGCTTCGCGATCGCCTAGAAGTCACCATTGAGCCGGCAAAGGGCGGCCAAGCGCGCATGCTCGAAGCCGATGTCGTTCTCGTCGCTATTGGACGCAGACCGTTCACGAAGGATCTCGGTCTCGATTCTGTCGGCATCAAAACCGACGCGCGCGGCTTCGTCCCGCACGATGGCCACCTGAAGGCCGCTGACGGCGTTTATGTTCTCGGAGACGTCACCACCGGCGCCATGCTCGCGCACAAGGCGGAAGAGGAAGGCATCGCCATCGCCCAAATCGTCGCCGGCCAATGGGGCCACGTGAACTACGATGTGATCCCGAACGTCATCTACACCTACCCGGAAGTCGCCACCGTCGGCCGCTCCGAAGAGGAACTGAAAGCCGCCGGCATCGAATACAAAGTCGGCAAATTCCAATTCATGGCCAA
>CADEDT010000212.1 GCA_902826145.1 uncultured Caulobacteraceae bacterium | reverse complement strand
GCCGCAGGCGTGAAGGAACAGTAAATGCGTTAACGAAACGTTAACGCAACCGCATGCGAAACAAATAAATTTACGTTCTGTTTACTTGCCGACCTGCGCGCGCAGGTACGCCATCACGGCGCGTGAGTACGCAAGTTGAGACTCACTTGGATAGCGCCGCAGCATCTCGGCGGTGCTCGTATCGGTCAAGGTGGAGACGAAGCGCTGCGCTTCAGGATCGAGCGACACCGCGACTTGATCGGGCATAAGTTCGTTTTTACGTGCGCTCGCATGCTCGGCGATCGCGCGTTGAGCCGCTTCAGCGGCTGGTCCGGGCTCCTGCGACGCGGCGCGTGGCGCTTGTGCGTCGTGGACCGGCTGGGAAGGAGCGATGGAGGCCATGACTCATGCCCGGGCGAAATCGGCGGGGAGCCGAAAGCTCCCCGCCTCTTTCAGGTCCGTGATTAGCGGAAGAACGACAGCACGATCGACGGCGCCGAGTTGGCGATCGACAGAGCTTGCGCGCCCAGCTGCTGCTTAACTTGCAGAGCTTGCAGGCGGGCCGATTCTTTCGCGAGGTCGGCGTCGACGAGGTTGCCGATACCAGCTTCGATCGAGTCAGACAGCTTGCCCAAGAACGTCTTTTGGACGTCGAGAGCCTTCGACTGCGCGCCCATCGTCGCGAGATCGCGGTTCAGAGCGGTCAGCGCCGTGTCGATAGCAGACGAAGCGGCTTCGGCGCCGTTGGCGGTCGAGATGTTGAGCGCGGACGTGACCGTGTTCAACGCTTGGCCCACTGCACCGCCGAGGCGGAAGTCGAAGCCAGAGACCGTCAGTTCGTTCGAGCCCGAGCCCGGAGCAACCGACACCGTCATGGTGCCGGCAGCAGTGCCGGCGCCGCCGTCGAGGTGGCCGTCGTCGTCTTCAGCAGCCGGAACGGCCGCGCCGTCCGTGAACGTGACGGTGAACGCTTCCGCGGCCGAGTAGGTGATGCGGCCGGTTTGGTCGTCGTACGAAGCGGTCACGCGGCCGTCCGAAGCGGAGGCGACGCGGGCGACGAACGCCGAGATGGTGTCGGTGGCGTCTACGTCGATCGAGAACGTCGTCGTTTCGTTGCCGTTCGTGATCGAGAACTCGAGCTGGTCGTTGGCGTTGATCGTGAGGCCGGTCGCTTCGTCAAGTTCAGAGGCTGACGAGTAGAAGTTGCCGGCGCCGTCGTCGAACACCGCGCCTTGCAGGGTGTAACGGCCGCCGCCGCCGCCCGCACCGTCCGTCGTCAGCACGGTGAACTGGCTCGCGCCGCCGGTCAGGTTGCTGCCGTTGACGAGGTTCGAGCCGTTGAACTTCGCACCGTTGGCGATCTGGTCGATTTGGTTGCGAAGCGCGTTGAAGTCGGCCTGCAGCGCGGCGCGCTGGTCGGTCGAGAGGTCGGTCGCTTGCGCGGCGACGGCCTTTTCCTTCAGTTGCTTCAGGATGTCGCCGATGGCTTCGCCAGCCGACAGACCGACGTCGATCACCGACGTCGCGCGATCGATGCCGTCCATGACAGCGCCGAGCGAGGCGACGCGAGCGCGTTGGCCTTCAGCGATAGCGAACACAGCGCCGTTGTCCTTCGCGGACGCGACCTTGAGGCCGGTGTTCACGCGGTTCTGGACTTCGGAGAGTTCTTTGGTGGTTTGGGTGAGCGATTGGAGCGCAACGAGCGCGCCGTAGTTCGTGTTGACGCTAGTCATTTCAGTGTCCTTCTGGACTTGAGTGAACCGGCCATTTTGGCCAGCTGGACGTAACCGCCCGATCCGCGCGCACCCCACCCGTTCTTGGAAGAGACGCTTTGCGTTGCGATGGTTTGTAAGACGCGAGAGTTAATAACGCGTCAGCGCCGAAACGATTTCGCTCGGCAATTTCTGCCTGGCGTCCTCAGCGGACGGCGAGGCCTTCCATCATGGTGCGGTTGATGTCGATCAACGGCTCTACGTCGGCCCCGTCGCGCAGCACTTCGCTGGAATAGCGCGCCACCCACATGGCGAGCGAGATGATCTGCCCGCGCAGCGTGATCGGCAGCTTGTTCTCCGGCGCGGCGCAGTCGGCAGACAACAGATTCCAGAGCCGGCGGTTGGCGTCGATGGCTTCCAAGATGACAGGCAGAGGCGGCTTCTCGTCCTTTACGCGGACGAGACCCGCTGTGACTTGGCCAAAGGCCCGGTACTCAAGGTCGCGCGGTTGTTCAGCCTGCGTGGCCGCGCGCTGGTACGCTTGTATCGACATCCTGCCCCAGCCCTAAGCGCTCGGCCTCGTAGGAAATGAGTTTCCGGCAGCGCATCAGCGCACGGTAGTATTCGCCGCCCATTACTTCTTTGGAAACGCCTATGCATTCAGCCAAGGTCGCTGGGTCTCTTACAGCGCCCATGAACTCGGCTAGGCGCGAAGCGAACTCGGCATAGGCCTTTTCCCTGCCCTGCTCGTCCAAATACATGAGCATGATCGGGAAATAGATGCGCTTGGCAGGGGTATCGGCCTCGTCGGGCTGCATGATGTCTTTCTCACGCAGCACGGAGGCTTTGTTCTGCAGTACGAGCGCAGCACGGCGATCGCCGTTCTGCACCACAGCGCCGTTGACGACGAACTTCTCGCCCGGACGCAAAGACAATTTGAGCGGCATGCCCTCTCCTCCCGCTTCTGGGAGTCCATCAGCGTGTTAACACTCGCCCACGATGGTTAACGAGGTGTTGCCTATTGCGCGCGCTGCGTGTCGTTTCGGCTGCAAATTGCAGATCGCTGCACGCTTGACGCGATGATCGTGTCGGTTGGGTTTCAGGCGCCGAGTTTCAACCGGCGCTTGATTGATCAAGCCGTCGTCGAAACGTAAATTCCGATCGCTGCCAGGATGGATACCGGGGGCAGCACACAGACAACGAAAGTGAGCGGGGCTCAATGGCCCTGGGCGCGGCGCGCATGCGTGTCCGCGCGGGTGAAGAGACGTGTCCGCAATTTTTCAACCTGCTGCGGCGGGAGAGGAGGAGCTGTGCCTAACGTTCTCGATATCGATCCGGTGCGCGCGCTAGCGAAACGCGCAAGCGCACGGATCGCCGATGACGCCATCGCCAAACGCTACGAGAAGCTGGCGATAGATCGATTGCTGCGGGATCCGCGCAATTTCCGGCCGGTGCGAGAGTCGGAACTCGCCTCGGCGCCGGCCTGGGCGCGCGAAGCGCATGCGCGCGGTGAAGTCGTCAGCGTCTACAAATCCAACCGGGGCATCGCCGCGCGCATGCACACAGTCGCGCGCCGGCTAGCTGACACGTGCAAAGTTGCGATGACCGAGCCGAGCACACAGCCGGATGATCACGCGGCGATCGAGGCGGCGCGCAAGTTCTTAGCGAAGATCGCCCGCGCGAATTTCGATACCGCCGCGCGCAAGGCGCTCGCGTTCTCCCGCCTGCTCGAAAACTGGGAGGGCAGTCTCGATGCGCTGGACGTCTGCCCTGCGCAAAGCATCGTGCTGCTGCGCGGGCGCGTGTGGCACCGCATCACCTCGCTGGTCGAGCTACGCAAAGTCGGGCGCGAATTTCACAATTGCCTAGCGCGAACGACGCGCACCGGTTCGTACGGCAGCATGCTCGCAAATGGCCGCTCACAATTTTGGGTGCTGCGCGATCTTGAGGGCAAAGGTCTGATCGTCGCCATGGCGCCGGCGCCGCTTGCGACGAAGTTCATGGAAGTCAAAGCCCCGGGCAACGCCCACGTGCGCGCCGACAATCCTGACCTCGTCGAACTCGGCATCGCCATCGGCGTGAAGCCACCACCACCACCGCCGCCTCCGCCACAGGGGCCGCCACCAAGCGGGCTACGTCGCACCGACATCCCGTCAGGCCTCATGGAGTTGCTGGCGCAGTTGCAACAGCCTTGCCGCTGCGATCTGTGCCAGCCGCGCGCTTCGCCGAGACGGCCCCGCTTGCGTCAGCGAACCACGACGCCTTAAGTGCGCTCCTTGAAGGAGCGCGCATGCGGTTTGAAGGCACGAAGGACTATGTC
Source organism: uncultured Caulobacteraceae bacterium (assembly GCA_902826145.1). GTDB lineage: Bacteria > Pseudomonadota > Alphaproteobacteria > Caulobacterales > Aquidulcibacteraceae > Vitreimonas. The sequence continues at coordinate 488 of CADEDT010000212.1, read as the reverse complement.
GCTACGGAAGACCTGAAGGTCGCCGTCAACGCGGCGATCACGCTTGAGCGCCCGCTCCTGGTCAAAGGCGAGCCTGGCACCGGCAAGACGATGCTGGCGATCGAAGTCGCCAAGGCGATCGGCGCGCCTTTAATCGAGTGGCACATCAAATCGACAACGAAGGCCGTGCAAGGTCTCTACGAGTACGACGCGGTGATGCGCTTGAGGGACTCGCAGCTGGGCGAAGCGCGCGCCACCGACATCGCCAACTACATCAAGCGCGGCAAACTCTGGGAAGCGTTCGAAAGCGACGTGCGCCCTATTCTGCTGATCGATGAAATCGACAAGGCGGACATCGAATTCCCGAACGACCTTTTGCAAGAACTCGATCGCATGGAGTTCTACGTCTACGAACTCGATCGCACGGTAAAGGCGAAGGTCCGCCCGATCATCCTGATCACGTCGAACAACGAGAAGGAATTGCCGGACGCGTTCCTGCGCCGCTGCTT
>CADEDT010000211.1 GCA_902826145.1 uncultured Caulobacteraceae bacterium | reverse complement strand
GTTCTGATAAGCGACGGCGTCGTCGAGACGCGGGCGCGTTTCCCATTTCGGATGCACGGCGCCCAGCCAACCGCCGGCGATCGAGCCGGCGAGACCAAGCGCGAGCGCACCAACCGTCCACCACGAGAGAGCGGCGATGGCGTCGGCGGTATCTTCAGCGGTGGCGAGATCGGAGGCGTTGGCGCCTTGGCCATCGGTTGCGTCGCTCAATTCGCCGATGGTTTCCGCAACGCCTGACGTCAGCGCATCGCCACCAACGGCCTGCCCGGCCGCGAAGGTCGCGAGCGCGACGGCAACGGAAACGGCGAGGGCCCACACCAGGAAACCGGTGAGCAGGCCACCGAAGTGATCGGGATAGCGCGCGCCGCGTGAGGCGATGTAGGCGCCGATCTGAAACGCAACGAGCTGTGCGAACATGACGTAGAGGCCACCGCCGATTGAGATAGCCTCATCCTGCGTGTTGATCTCGTAAGGGTTGAACGCCGCAGCGCCGATGGCGAGGCCGAGCATGTTCAACAGAAACCCAATTGCGATTGCCGCTACAGCGCCGGCGATGATGGTGGACCATTGGATGAGCGGATGCGCGTAGTGGCGCCCTGCGATCGTGTAGTCGGGATCAAATCTGTAGGCGATCATGCGCGTAGCTCCGGAATTCCGCCCGGTAACGCGGCGCCGTCGCTGTTCGTTCCTGCGCGCGCTCGTCATTCGCTTGTCATGGGAGTGGCGCCATTTTACCGTCAGCGAACTGAGCGGAGACCTCCCCCATGACACGCACAATCGTTCTGGTTCACGGCGCCTGGCTGAACAGCAAGAGCTGGGAACATTGGAAGACACGCTACGAAGCCAAGGGCTTCACGGTGGTCGCCCCGGATTGGCCGGGCGATGAAGGCGATCCCGTCGACCTCAAGGCGCATCCGCGCAAAGAGCTGATCAAGTACGGGCCGAAGGAGATCGTCGAACACTATGCGGCGAAGATCCGCGCACTTCCGGAAGCGCCGATCATCATGGGCCACTCAGCCGGCGGCGTGTTTACGCTGCATTTGTTGGATCAGGGTTTGGGCGTTGCGGGCGTCGCGATCGACCCGGCGCCAACGCCGGGGGTTTCAATTCCGATTGAAGGCGCGATCAATGCGCTGCCGGTGCTGGGCGATCCCTTCAGCGGCGGCAAGGTCATCTCGATGATGAAGACGTTCTTCGCCGACAAGTTCGCGAACGGCTTGCCGCGCGATCAGGTGGACGCTCACTTCGAACGCTACGTCGTTCCGACAGCGGGCAAAGTCTATTGGGATGGCGTGGTTTCAGGCGGCGCAGGCCACATCACCTGGGATAGCAAGACGCGCGCGCCATTGTTGTTGATTGGCGGCGGCAAGGATCACATCGCGCCGGCGAGCATGACGAAGGACATCTTCAACCACGAGAAGCGCGCGGCTTCGCTCACCGAGTACAAACTCTATGAGGATCGCTCGCACTATACGTGCGCCGAGCCGGGCTGGGAGGATGTCGCGGACTATGCGCTCGATTGGGCGACGCGGAACGCGCGGAGCTAGCGCCCGGTCGCGAAAGCGATGGCGCGGGTGACGAGCGCGTCGGTCGAATTGATGACCGGCACGGCGAGCGCGTCGGAGGAAAGCACCAGCGGCACTTCAGTGCAGGCAGCGACGATGGCTTTGGCGCCGCGCGCGTAAAGTGTGTTCGCCAGAGATTGCATGCGGCGCTGCACCTCGACGCCGACATCCCCCGCCTTCACGCGGAAGATAAGGTGCATGAACTCGGCTTGCTGCACCTCATCGAGGAAGAGCGCGGTGACGCCGCGTTGCTCGAAGGCCCGATCGTAGAGGTGCGCGCCGCGGCAGCCGTCAGCGGCAAGGACACCAACGCGATCGGCGCCACTAACGGCAGCTTCATCGGCCGTCGCCTCGATCATGCTAACGAGCGGAATGGTGATCGCCGCTTCGATGTCGGGCTGAAACGCGTGTGCGGTGTTGCAGGCGATGACGAGGAAGTCGGCGCCAGCTTGCTGAAGCGCGCGCGCGGCGGCGGCGAGCTGTGGGCCGGGTGATGGGCCTGTGCCGGCGATGGCGTCGTTGCGGTTGGGGACGCGCGGGTTGTTGTCGATCAGGATACGCAGGTGATCCTGATCGCGCTCAGCGCCGGTGGCGGCGATGAGTTTGGCGAAGAGATCCACGGTCGCGGCCGGGCCCATGCCGCCGATGATGCCGAGCGTCTTGGGCTCGCTCACGATTGCAGCACGTTTTGGTAGGCGTAGAGCGCGGGTGAGCCGCCGGTGTGCACGAAGAGCACACGCTCGCCGCGCTTCAGCTCGCCCCGGCGCGCGAGACCGATGAGACCGGCCATGGCTTTGCCGGAATAGACGGGATCAAGCAGCACGCCTTCGAGACGCGCGAGTGCGCGCACGGCTTCGATCATTTCGTCGGTGGGGATCGAGTAGCCGGGGCCGACCCATTCATCGAGCGCAGTGACGTCCTTTGCTTCGGGCGCGGCGATCTCGATCAGCGCTGCGGTTTCGCGCGCGAGCTTCAAGAGATTGCCCTCCTGCTCCGTGCGCGGGCGGCGGACGTTGATGCCTGTGATCGGCGCGTCGAAGTGCACGCTCTTGGCGCCGACAAGCAGACCTGAATGCGTGCCGCACGAGCCGCTAGCGACAATGATGCGATCGAAGCTAATGCCCTGCTCGAAGCTCTGCGCAACAATTTCGTGTGCGCAGGCGACGTAGCCGAGCGCACCCAGTGGGTTCGAGCCGCCGCCGGGGATAATGTAGCCTTTGCGGCCCGCCGCTTCGAGTTCGGCGGCGTGCGCTTGCATCGCGGCGTTCAGATCATCGCCGGCGTTGACGACACTGATCTTCTCGGCGCCGAGCAGATTGTAGAGGAAGTTGTTGCCGGTCGCGTCCGGCTTGTACGAACCCGCCACACGCTGTTCGAGCACGAGGCGGCACTTCAACCCCTCTTTCGCGGCGGCGGCGAGCGTGAGGCGACAATGGTTCGATTGCGGCGCACCGACCGTGATCAGCGTGTCCGCGCCTTGCGCGAGCGCGTCAGCAACAAGGAATTCAAGCTTGCGGGTTTTGTTGCCGCCCGCCGCGAGGCCCAACAGGTCGTCGCGCTTGATCCAGATTTCAGGACCGCCGAGCGCATCGGTGAGACGCGGCAGCCTTTCGAGCGGCGTGAAATCCGGCGTGTAACGGCGGCGCGGGAAGCGGACGAGTTGCATGCCGCTCCCTACTCCATCCAGCTTCGCTTCGAAAGCGCTAGGCGGCGTTCTTGCGGCGGGTTAGCGCGGCGAAGTCGTTGAGCAGCATTTCCGTCGTCTGCGCCGGCTTGAACGTCAGGCCGGCGATTTCGCGCACTGGCGTGATTTCGGCGGCGGAGCCGGTGAGAAAGCACTCGGTGAAGGTGGCGAGTTCGTTCGGCCAAACGGCGCGTTCGACAACTTCGAGGCCACGCTGGCGCGCCATGCCGATCACCGTCTGACGCGTAATGCCGTTCAGGAAGCAATCGGGGTACGGCGTGTGAATGACGCCATCGCGCACGAAGAAGATGTTGGCGCCGGTGCCTTCGGCGATCTGGCCGCGCCAATCCATCATCATGGCGTCGTCGAAGCCTGCGTCGGTCGCGGCGTGGCGCGAGAGCGTGCAGATCATGTAGAGGCCAGCGGCCTTCGAGTTGGCGGGCGCTGTATCGGGTGCTGGGCGGCGCCACGGCGCGATCATCAAGCGCACGCCTTTCATCTTGTCGGCGAAGTAGTCGCCCCAGACCCACGAAGCGATGGCGACGTGCACGTCGTCGCGCTTGGCGGAGACGCCCATTTGCTCAGAGCCACGCCACGCGATGGCGCGCATGTAGCAGTTCGGCGTGCCTTGGCGGGCGACGAGTTCGGCTTTGGCGCGATCGATCTCTTCGACGCTGTAGGGGACTTTGAAACCGAGGACTCGCGCGGATGCGTGAAGACGCTCGCTATGTTCGCGGCTCTTGAACACTGTGCCGTCGTAGGCGCGCTCACCTTCGAACACGGCGGACGCGTAGTGCATGGCGTGCGTGAGGACATGGACGCGAGCGTCGCGGTGTTGGATGAACTCGCCGTCCATCCACATCCAGCCATCGCGGTCGTCGAAGGGCTGCGCGGCCATCTATTCCTCCTTATGATCGGCTCTTGCCGATCTGCAGCGCCGGTGTGATTGTGCAGCGCAGCAGGGCTGGTTTTGCAGGTATAGTGTGTCGGGCGACATGGAAGTCAACGAAGCAAGACCAAGCGTAGGACGATCTACCCTGTGGGGATACCTTTCGGGGTTTGATCTGCCGCGCACGGCGGGTTCAGGCCGGGGTCGCCGCATATGACTGCCGCGCCTGCCTTCGACGCCCTCGACCGCCCGCCTCACCTCCTGCTCGTCGACGACGACGACCGCATCCGCGAATTGCTGAAGCGCTACCTGGCGCAGGCCGGCGCGCGGGTCTCGGCGGCGGCGGACGCGGCAGGTGCGCGCAAGCTTCTGGACGGGATGGATTTCGACCTCCTGATCCTCGACGTGATGATGCCGGTCGAAGACGG
>CADEDT010000210.1 GCA_902826145.1 uncultured Caulobacteraceae bacterium | reverse complement strand
CCGGGCCTTTGCGCGTGCGCGCGTTCGTGTGCGTGCGTTGACCGCGAACCGGGAGGCCACGGCGATGACGCAGACCGCGATAGCAGCCGAGGTCCATCAGGCGCTTGATGTTCGTTGCGGTCTCGCGACGAAGATCGCCTTCCACCGTGTAGTCCCGGTCGATGGTTTCACGGATTTGGAGAATTTCAGCGTCGGTCAGCTCGCTGACGCGGCGCTCGGCGCCCAGGCCGACCTTCTCGCAGATTTCTTTGGCGTACGCCTGGCCGATGCCATGGATGTACTGCAGCGCGATGACGACGCGCTTCTGGGTCGGGATATTTACGCCGGCGATACGAGCCATGTTGGCGGTGCTCCAAAACGCAATAGACGCGACGCCACCCGGCCATTCGGCCGGTGGGGCATCGCGGTTGGGTGTTCGCGAAGTGGGCGGTTATAGCGGGGCGAAATGCCGCGTCAACCAGCCGAAACGCGTTCCTGTTGCGGCGTTTGCGCCGCCTCGGAGGCGTCAAATCGTGCGCGTGCGGCCTCAATACAAGGGGTGTGCTTGATGGCCCATTGGCCGAGCGCCGAAACCGGGATGAGCAGGTCTCGGCCGAGTTCTGTGAGCGCGTAATCAACCCGCGGCGGGACCGTTGGCGTGACGGTTCGGCTCACAAGGCCATCTCGCTCCAAATTGCGCAGCGTGAGCGTCAGCATACGCTGCGAGATGCCGCCGATGATCCGCTTGATTTCGTTGAACCTTCTTGGCCCCTCACCCAAGCGCTGAATGATCAGGACGCTCCATTTGTCGCCGATCCGGCCGAGAATGCCGCTGACGGCCCGGCAGTCATGGGACTCGATGTCGGAGACACGGCTGTTACCTGGTGTCGTCGCTGTGCGTTCTTGAGCGGTTTTCATAGGCACTCATATAGCCCTGGTTACTAACCGTTACTAGGGGAACAATAATGACCGTCAAAGTCGCCGTCGTCGTCGGCAGCCTTCGCAAAGGCTCGGTGAATCGCCTCTTCGCTCAGGCTCTGACAAAGATCGCCCGGCCGAAACTCGACCTCCAAATCGTCGAAATCGGCGAACTGCCGCTCTACGACCAAGACCTCGAGACCGAACTGCCGGCCTCGGTCGTCCGCTTCAAGCAACAGATCGAAAGCGCGGACGCCGTCCTGTTCGTGACGCCAGAGTTCAATCGCTCATTCTCGGCCGCGTTGAAGAACGCCATCGAGTGGGGCTCACGTCCGTGGGGTCGCAATTCGTGGGCCGGTAAGCCGTCCGCAATCGTCGGCGCTACGCTGGGCGCTGTCGGCACCGCGGCCGCTCAATCGCAGTTGCGCAGTGTTGTCAGCGCCGTTGGCACCGCCCTCACCGCGCAGCCGGAGATCTATCTCAACTTCCGCGAAGGCCTGATCGTCGATGGCGAGATCACCGACGAGAACTTCGTCAGCCTGCTGAAGGATTGGTCAGAGCAATTCGCCGACTGGATCGCGCGCGTACGTGCGCCGGCGCTGAGCTTCTAACGCACGTCCAGCGCGGCGGAGATCGAATTGGCGACATCCTCGATGCCCGCCATGCCGTCAACGCCGCGCAACTTGCTCTGCTTCTCGTAGTACGGAATGAGCGGCGCCGTCTGCGCCAGATAAGCATCGAGCCTCACCTTGAAGCTCTCGGGATTGTCATCGGCGCGCCCCTCATCAGCGAAGCGCTTGGCGACGCGGTCGAGCAGCTTTTGTGAATCCACTTCGAGACGCACGACGCGATCGATTTGCTTGCCGTGCTTGGCGAGCATCGCGTCGAGCGCTTCAGCTTGACCCACCGTGCGCGGGAAACCGTCGAAGATAAATCCAGGCGCAGCCTTGTTTTGCGCCAGTGCGTCTTCGATCAGCGCGATGACGATTTCGTCCGAGACCAGCGATCCAGAATCCATAATAGCGGCGACCTTCTGGCCCAGCTCAGAGCCTGATTTGCGCGCCGCGCGCAGCATGTCGCCGGTGGAGAGTTGAACGTAACCGCGTTCGGCCGTGAGGCGTTTGGCTTGAGTGCCTTTGCCGGCGGCCGGCGGCCCGAACAGGATCAGGTTCATTTCTTGACGATCCCGCCGCCGCCGGAACCACGCAGCTTCGAGCGCTTGATCAACCCTTCATACTGGTGGGCAACCAAGTGCGATTGGATCTGCGCGACCGTGTCGAGCGTCACCGAGATGACGATCAGGATCGAGGTGCCGCCGAGATAGAATGGGACGCTGTAGGTCGTGATTAGGATCTCCGGCAGCAAGCAAACCGCAGTGATGTACGCGGCGCCGATCACGGTGAGACGAGTCAGCACGTAATCGAGATATTCCGCCGTCTTCTTGCCCGGACGAATGCCGGGGAGAAACCCGCCGTACTTGCGCAGATTATCTGCCGTTTCTTCCGGGTTGAACACGATCGACGTGTAGAAGAAGCAGAAGAAGATGATGCCCAGGCCATAGAGCGCCATGTGCCCAGGCTGCCCGTAGCCGATGTAGGCCTGCATGGTGTTGACCCACTCAGGCGCGTTCGCATTCATGCCCATGAAGCCGATGATGGTTTGGGGCAACATCAGCAGCGATGAGGCAAAGATCGGCGGGATGACACCCGCTGTGTTGATCTTCAACGGCAGGAATGAGCTTTCGCCCATGAACATGCGATTGCCTTGCTGCCGCTTCGGGTACTGAACCACGAGCCGGCGCTGAGAGCGTTCGATGAACACGACAAAAACGATGACGCCGAGCAACACCAGCGTCAGCAGCCCCACGCCGAAGATGTTGACGTCGCCCGTGCGAGCCAACGCCAGCGTTTGCATGATCACGCGCGGCATTTCCGCAACGATGCCGGCGAAGATAATGAGCGAGACGCCGTTGCCGACGCCGCGAGACGTTACTTGTTCGCCAAGCCACATCAGGAACATCGTGCCGCCTGTCAGGGTAATGACGGTCGAAGCCACGAAGAAGAACGTCGGATCGGTGGCAATGCCGCCGGTTTGTAGGCTGACGGCGATCCCGTAGGATTGAACGACCGCGAGCAGCAGGGTCAGATAGCGTGTGTACTGGTTGATCTGCTTACGGCCGACTTCGCCTTCCTTCTTGAGCCGTTCAAGCGAAGGCACCGACGTCGACATCAACTGCATGATGATCGACGCCGAGATGTAGGGCATCACGTTCAGCGCGAAGATCGCCATGCGCTCCACGGCGCCGCCGGAGAACGTGTTGAACATGCCGAGAATGCCGCCGGCCTGCTGCGAGAACGCTTCCGCAAAGCGCGCGGGATCGATGCCCGGGATCGGAATGAACGTGCCGACGCGATAGACGATCAGCGCAATGATCGTGAACCAAATGCGCTTCTGAAGGTCGGTGGCTTTGGCGAACGCCGCGAAGTTGATGTTCGCGGCAAGCTGTTCTGCGGCTGATGCCATGTGGGCGCGCTGCTCCGAATATTATCCGGCGAGGCCGGAAAACTCCCCGTCCGGAGAGCGAACCTTAGGCTGCCGCTTCGTCCGCCGCAGGCGGATTAAGCAGCGTCACCTTACCGCCGGCCTTTTCGACCGCGGCGACAGCCGCGGCGGAAGCGCCAGAAACGGTGATGTTCACTTTGGCTTTCAGCTCCCCGCGCGCAAGGAGGCGCACGCCGTCTTTCTTGCGGCGCAACACACCAGCTTCCACCAGCGTGTCTTCGGTAATGTCCTTCGCCGCGTCGATCTTCTTGTTATCGATGGCGTTTTGCAGCGTCGTCAGATTGATCCACTGATGCTTCTTGCTGTTCAGCGCGTTGAAGCCGCGCTTCGGCATGCGCATGTGCAGCGGCATCTGACCGCCTTCGAAACCATTGATCGACACGCCGCGACGGGACTTTTGGCCCTTCACGCCGCGACCACCGGTCTTGCCCTTGCCCGAGCCGACGCCGCGGCCAACGCGCATCAGCTTCTTGGTTGAGCCGGGATTATCGGCCAGTTCGTTCAGTTTCATCGTACTTGCTCCGACGGCGAGGCCGTCTCGTTATTTCACGACTTCGACGAGGTGATGCACCTTACGGATCATGCCCTGAATCGACGGCGTGTCCTCAAGCTCCACAACCTGATTGGCGCGCTTGAGGCCAAGGCCCAGCAGCGTCGTACGTTGTTGGTTGTCGCGGCGGATCGGGCTGCCGATGCGACGCACTTTGATCTTAGCGCCGCTCTTCGCGGCTTTCTTCGCAGTCGCCATCTATCAACCCTCCGCCGGGACTTCGCCCATGCTCGCGCCGTCTTTGCGGCGGCCGACGAGATCGGCAACCTTCAGACCACGGCGGTTCGCGACTTGGCGCGGCGAGCTTTGCTCTTTCAACGCATCAACGGTGGCGCGCACCATGTTGTACGGGTTCGACGAACCCTTCGACTTGGCAACGACATCCGAAACGCCCAGCACTTCGAGAACGGCGCGCATCGGACCACCAGCGATCAAACCGGTACCGGCCGGTGCTGCGCGCAGCATGACCTTGCCTGCGCCCCAGCGGCCGTTGCCGTCGTGGTGCAGCGTGCGGCCTTCGCGGAGCGGAACGCGCACGAGCGACTTCTTGGCTTCTTCCGTCGCCTTGCGGATCGCTTCCGGCACTTCGCGCGC
>CADEDT010000209.1 GCA_902826145.1 uncultured Caulobacteraceae bacterium | reverse complement strand
CGTTCTTCCGCGAACTCTATCTGCAAGCGCCGCAAGTGCTGACGATGGACGAGACGGACATCATCTTGCTTGTGCTGACGCTGGTGGACCTCTCGTTGGCCGGCAATCTGGTGCTGATCATCCTGTTCTCGGGCTACGAAAACTTCGTCTCCAAAATCGAGACGGCGCATCGCGACAAGGATCGGCCCGAGTGGATGGGCACGCTGGATTTCAGCGGCCTCAAGATCAAGCTGATCGCTTCGATTGTGGCGATCTCGGGCATTCACTTGCTCAAGATCTTCATGAACCTCGCCAACTACACCGAGACACAGTTGCTCTGGTACGTGGTCATCCACATCACCTTCATCTTCTCGGGCGTGTGCGTCGCAGCCATGGATTGGCTGGAAGAGAAGGCGCACGAGGTTCACGCGCGCTACAAGCAGCAGCGCGTTGAGTAAGTAGAGGGTGGGAACGCGCTTACGTCGTCCGGCTGGGTGGAAGGGAAGAAATCGGACTTCGTCCGCGCGTTCCCGTGAGAGATTTAACATGAGCTTCGTTGGGGAGGATCTCGACTTGGATCCGAACAACGAGCGCCCGCGGCGAGCAGGGACCTCCGATGGTCTCCTGGACCTGCCGGTTTCACATTCCCCGACAGCAACGTTCTCGCTTCACTCACATTCCGCTTCGTCTTCTGGGTCGGAATTCCTAGAGACCCCTCCGTGATGCGGAACGGGAGGAATGTACAACGGCGTGAAGTCGGTCGGATTGATTGCTGCGAGCGCAACTAGTTTCAAAGTGTTGCTCGAAACGCTGTTGGATAGACCGGGCGCCAATTCACCTATTAGCGGATCAGTCTTCCACGAAATGCGGTTCGGGGCGGCGGTGGAGGTCTTCGTAGTGGACGAGGACGGGGGCGCCGAGCTGTGTCGGTTCGCCATGGCGGAAGGCGTGTTCGCCGCGGTCGCAATCGGCGGCGCGGACGTAGCCGTTGATATAGAAGCGGCGGTCGCCTTGCGTCGTGTTTCTACCTGAGCCGTGAATCGTGAACACGTTCCAGAGCGCGACGTCGCCGGGATCGAGTTCGAGATCGATGATCTTGGACGGGTCGAGGCCAGCGGCGGTGAGTTGGTCGTCAGCCAGTTTCTGACCGAGCGAGTGGCCGCTGAGGCCGAGATCGTATTCACCGAGTTTATGTGAGCCCGGCAGGATGCGCATGGCGCCGTTGGCGGCGCGGTGTGCATCGATGGCGATGCCGGTCTGCACATAGCAGTCCGGCAAGTTGCGATAGGCCGAGCGCGGGCGGCGGGACTTCACGTCCTGATGGAAGGCGAACTCGGCGGCCGCGGCGCCCGGCGGCTTCCAATGCAATTGGTTGATGATTTGCTTGATGTCGCCGCCGACGAGCGGCTTCAGCAGCGGCAGCCAGCGCGGATCGCGGCGGACACGTTCGAGCAGCGTGTCCTCATACGCTGGCCACTGCACCATCTTTACGACTTTGCCGAGATTGGCGTCGTCACCGAGGCGATAGAAGAGATTGCCATGGCGCCAGCTGGCGCGGTGGCTCATGCCGATGGACCATTGACGGTCGAACGCGGCGGCGATGCGCGCGATTTCTTCGGGCGCGAAGAAGCCGCGCACGATCGCGTAGCCTTCTTCGCGAAATTGCTCGATCGCTTCGCCAATTTGGTGTGGCATCACCATATCCCGCAACACGGGCCCTCTTCGCACGCATGCAGATTCGGGGCCACGCCGGGACGCAGCGTTGCGCTAGCCGGTTACATCAGTCTGAAGTCATAATTCTGCGCCTCGCACGCTTCCCGGACGCGTAGCGCGAGCCGCGATCCATTTGTCAGCGTGCTCAGCTCGAACCGCCCATGGATCCCGGCTCGGCGCATCACTGCGTGATGCTTGGCCGGGAAACTTGGAACTACATCCGCTCCGGAACTTCCATGCCGAGCAGATCAAGCGTCAGCGCGAGCTGCTTCAGCGTGGCGGCGGCGAGTGCGAGGCGTGAGGCTCGGACGGCGCCTTCGGATTGCAAGATCGGGCAGTTGGCGAAGAAGCCCGAAAACGCCTGCGCGAGATTGTAAGCGTGTTCGGCGAGGAAGTGTGGCGCCTTCTTGTCGTAGGCGGTGCGGAGCGCGCCATCGAAAGCGTCGAGCGCCAGCGCGAGCGTGCGTTCGGACTCGTGCTCAATGGCGATAGCGCCTGCCCTGATTTGTTGCTCCTCGGCTTTGCGCAGGATGCTTTTGATGCGCACGGCTTGGTAAAGCAGGTACGGGCCGGTCTTGCCTTCGAAGCTCATGAAACGATCGAGATCGAAGACATAGCTGGTGCCACGGAAGTTCGAGAGATCCGCGAACTTGATCGCGGCGATGGCGACCTTGTGGGCGATGTCTTCGAATTCTTCCTTTGAGAAGTTCGCGTCAACCTCGTTTTCTTTCAGCCGCTCGCGCGCCTTCTCTTCGGCTTGGCTTATGAGGTCTTGCAGTTTGAGCACGCCGCCGGCGCGGGTTTTGAACGGCGTGCCGTCGGGGCCGTTCATGGTGCCGAAGCCAATGTGCTCGAGTTGATCGCGTTCCGCGTAGCCGGCCTTGGCTGCGGCGCGGTAGACTTGCTCGAAGTGATCGGCTTGGCGTTGGTCGACGCAATAGAGGATCAGATCGGGCCTCTGATCGCGCATACGCTGAACGATCGTGGCGAGATCGGTCGTGCCGTACATTGCTGAGCCTTCGGACGACACGACAAGCAGCGGGTCGGGGCTTTCGACTTCCACGACCGTGCCGTCTTCGCGTTTTTTCTTTTTGGTCTCGCCGGGCTTCGCAACGCGGAGGATGCGCGCGCCTTGGTCGTCTTCGAGCAGGCCCTTTTTGTCGAGATCGGCAACCATATCCGGGATCAGCGGATCGGCGTCGCTTTCCCCGAGCCAGAGATCGAAATCGACGCCGAGCGAGGCGAAGTCGCGCTTTTGCGCTGCCATCGAGACATCGTGCATCGCTTTCCAGATGGTGCGGTGAAGTTCGCTGCCGCCTTGCAGTGCGGCCGTGGCCTTGCGCGCGCGATCGCGCACGTCGATGTCGCCCTCTTTCACGCGCTTGGCGTAGGCAGGGTAGATCGCTTCCAGCTGATCGAGCGTGAGTGATTTCAGGCGCGCGTCGAGTTTCGCTTTGTCATCGAAACCGCCAAGTTCGTCTTCGAGCGCGGTGATGACGAGGCCCATCTGGAAGCCCCAGTCGCCGAAGTGCGCGTCACCCCAGACTTCGTCGCCGCGGAAGCGGTAGATGCGCTTGACGCTCTCGCCGATGATGGAGGCGCGGAGGTGGCCCACGTGCATGCCCTTGGCGACGTTTGGGCCGCCATAGTCAACAACGACACGGCGTTTGTGTTCGACCGGCGAAGCGCCTGCCTTAGCGTCGTCAGCGACGAATTGCGCGCGCTTGGCCAGCGCGTCGGCGGTGACTTTGAAGTTGAGAAAGCCAGGGCCGGCGATCGTCGGCGCGGGCGCAAGATCAGTTGCGCTCCAAGCGGCGGCTGCGCCCTGCGCCACTTCTTGCGGCTTCTTGCCGGCGGCCTTCGCCACGGCGAGCGCACCATTGGCTTGGAATTCGCCGAGGTCGGGCCGGTCCGAACGGCGCACGTCGGCATGCTTGGGATCGAGCCCGAGCTTGGCGAACACGTCTGCGTTCGCCGCGGTCAACGCGCTGGCGAGGTCTTTCATCATCTGCGGGATGGGGTTTGACGGGCCGCGCGTCAAGCACGGCCCGAACCGTTATTGCCCTGGCGCTTGCGCCGTACCCGCGTCGATGCGGAAGCGGCGGCCCTCGCGGTTGAACTGGAGTTGCTCAGGCGTCAGCTCGAAGCCGACCAAGATTTCGAAGTTCTCGCCCGACACTTCTTCGTTCGCGCGCGGGATTGTGATGCGACCGAGATCTTCGGTGCGCGTGACGACGTCCTGGCCACGCGGGAAGCGAACTTCCACATCGAAGTAGGCTTTCTCGATTGGCGCACGTCCACGGCGGGCAACGGCAACCCAATAGCGATAGGTCTGGCGATCGCTGGTCGCGGCCGGACCGCGGCCGAAGGCCATCTCGACCTCCATTGTCATCTCGATCGGATCGGCGCCGAGGTAGCGGCAGAGGCCACGCACGCCTTGCATCTCGCCGGTGAATTCGATGTTGGCGTAGCGTTGGTTGCCCGGCTGGGCGAACTTCACAACGCGCGAGCTATCGTAGAGCGCGCCCATGAGCGGACACGGACCTGCGTTCGGTCGTGTGTCGTTGCCGATCAGACGGTCGACGAAGCCCGGCGGACGTTGTTCCTGCTGCTCTTCCGGATTCACCCCGCCTGGCAGTTCGACGGTCGGCGTCTTGTTCGAAGCGCATGCGGAAAGGGCCAGCGCAGCCGAGATCACGATTGCACGCGAGAGCTTCATTCCGGTCCTCATGCGCCTCACTGGGCATGCGGCGGCGGCCGCATGTCTCACCCCGCCCGGAGGCAAATGGCGTCTGGCCGTGATAGCTTTGGGTTCGGGCGCCCGCAACAGAGCCCGGCGCCTCCTACTTAAGTTTCACCACCCAGCAGATGCCAAACACGGAAAAACCCCCAATATCAGTGCTCTTGGCAGCGCCTCGTGGCTTTTGCGCGGGGGTCGACCGGGCCATTCAGATCGTTGAGCAAGCGATCCGGAAGTGGGGTGCGCCGGTCTATGTGCGCCACGA
>CADEDT010000208.1 GCA_902826145.1 uncultured Caulobacteraceae bacterium | reverse complement strand
CGTTAGGCGCCTGCTTCAACGGCAGACCTGGAGATTCCTTATGCACAACCCATCCGAGGGCGCATGTGAGCATGTGCAATACGGCATGGGCGCAGAAAAAGGCAAATAAAATCCGTCTTGTATCAGAACTTACAAGAAAGTGACGCTTGGTTCACCTTGCAAAATGCTGCGCTGCGAAATAACTTTGTTGCGTTGCGAGGTTTCGCGATCTCGCACCCGCCCTATCGGGCGTTTCCTCCCTATTTTACCTTTCACCGCCGGGCCTCACCGCCCGGCGGCTTTTCTTTGGGAACTGGTGGCCGCTCAATCGGCCGGGGTGCCGGTAATCTGGTGGAAGATGCCATCGGCGGCGGCGATGCGCTCGAAGAACGCCGTCCAATTCGCCGTTCGCTCGCAGCCGAGATCGAACGTGACCTGTTGTTCGGCGCCATCGGCCCGGCGCCATTTCAACGCGCCGTAAGCTGCATCGGTGACGCGATTTTCGCAGGCAATGCCGTTGGCGATGAACCGCTCGTTCGCTGCGAGCGCAGCGTTAATGCGCTCAAAGTCAGCGGCGGTGAGAGAGAACGTTTGCGATTGAGCGGCTGTACCCAGCTGCGAACCGCCCGGTGGACGTTCGAGCGTTGCGTCTCCGGCAGCGCTGATGCTCCAGCGCTCTTGCACGTAGCCCCAAGAATTGAGCTCGAAGATGATCTGCACCGCTTGCGGATGGCCTGACTGCTTAAACGTGGCGCAACTGCAGAGCAGCGCCGTGAATGCTACGGCGAGCGTTCGCATCGTCTAAGCCAAGCTTCTGTGCAGCGCCGCCGCGCTTAGCGCTTCCGCCAGGCGTGTCATGTCTGCGCGCACGCGTGTGTAGCCGTTGGTGCGCTCTAGCGTGCGCTCATCGACGTAAAGCCCGCGATTGATCTCTATTTGCAACGCATGAACGTGCGCCGCGGGACGGCCGTAAGTTTGCGTGGTGTGCCCGCCAGCAAACGGCGTATTGCGTGCAACGCGATAGCCTAGGCGCCGTAAAGTTGCTTCCGCGAGCGCAGTAACCGAGGGATGGCACGAGGCGCCGAAGCGATCGCCGAGCACGACATCCGGCGCGTGCGCGCCGCGCGCGTTGTTCGGCATAGAGTGGCAATCGATCAGCACGGCGCAGCCGAATTGCTCTTTGATCTCGGCAACGAGGTTCTGCAGCAGCGCGTGGTAGGGGCGATGCACGGCGTTGATGCGCCGCTCCGCTTCGTCGAGGGAGAGCTTGCGGCGGTAGATGGTTTGCCCGTCGCCGCTGATGCGCGGAATGGCGCCAAGGCCCGCTTGCACGCGCGCGGAATTCGCGTGCGGCGAATGTGGTAGGCGTTCCTCGAACATTTCTGGATCAAGCTCGGCGGGGTCCCGGTTCAGATCGACATAGGCGCGCGCGATGTTGGCGGAGAGCACCGCTGCGCCATGTGCTGCTGCGCCCGCGAACAACTCGTCGACGTAAGCGTCTTCCGAGCGGCGCAGACTGATCAGGCTCACGCGCGCGTCGGCAAGCAGCTCAGCCGGGTAACGCCGCCCGCTGTGTGGTGAAGCAAAAATCAACGGCGCCGTGCGCCGCAGCGGTTCGATCAGGACGAACGGCGGATCGCTCTGCGGCTCGGGAAGGCTTGCGCCATCCGACGTGGCGCGGGCTGCGCCTGAGCCGAGATCGGTCGGGTCCATTGCTTCGTATTGTTTGCGCCGCAGCGCGGCGCGTCAATCTTTACACCTGTTTACAGACTGTGTGTGACGGTTCAGCCGGTCTTTACCGGAACCATGCTAGGGGCTACCGGTTTGGGGTGGCCGGGCGGAGCTGCTGCGGTATGGCGCGAATTTTGTTGGCCGAAGACGATGACTCGCTCAGGGGTTTCCTGGTGACGAGCCTGTCGCGCGCTGGCCATGATGTGGCCGGCTACGGCGATGGCGATTCCGCTTGGGAAGCGCTTGAGCACGGCTCATTCGACTTGCTGCTAACGGACATCGTCATGCCGGGTCTCGACGGTATCGAGCTCGCGCGCCGCGGCGCCGAGGCCGACCCAGCGATGAAGATCGTCTTCATTACCGGCTTCGCTGCAGTTGCGCTGTCAGCGCAGAGCCAGGCGCCGAAAGAGGCGAAGGTTCTGTCGAAGCCATTCCACCTGAAGGATCTCGTGGTCGAAATCGAGCGCGTGATCGCCGCGGCTTGAGCCGCGCCGCAACCATTCTGATCTGCCTTGCTCTAAGCGCGTGCGCGTCTGCGCCGGTGGCGGAGCGCTGTTTCGTTCAAGACGAAGCGACCGCGCGCCAGATCGCCGCGCTCGTTTCCGGCGTGAGCGCCGACGATGGCTCGCTGCAACTGGCCGACGAAGGCGATCATTGGCGCGTGGGCAAGTACGCCGAAACTTGGCTGGAAGGCGAAATGATCATGTCCCGCGATGCCGGATTCGAGTTCAAAATCGACAAATGCACAGGCGCCATGGCGGGTTACCGGACCTGGCCCTGAGGGCAAAGCGCCGGACTTGAAATGCGACCCCAACGCCGGGGTCGAGCACTTGTCGCATTTCAGGGCCAAAAGGCGCTTTAGACTCAAGAGTCTTAGCGCAGCTTATGGACTTGAAATTCGCACGGTGCTTGCCACCACGATGAGGCGAATTTCAAGTCCGCTGCGCTAGGCTTGCCGCCTTGCTTCCGCCGCCGGGCCCGGTCTATATGCACGCCACCCAACGGTAAGGGCGCGTAGCTCAGCGGGAGAGCACTACGTTGACATCGTAGGGGTCACAGGTTCGATCCCTGTCGCGCCCACCATTTTCCGTTGGCAAATTACCCCTCACGTCGCCTGCGCGCGCTTCATGAGCTGGCTGAGTTCCCAGAGGTCGTTGCGGGTGAAGCCGAGCTGCGACTCGATCGTGGCGGTTGCGGTTCTGCCGAGCTGGCGCTCGAGGTCGCGTAGTCGTTTGAATTTTTGCCGCTCCTCTTCACCGATTGGAGTGGGCGCACCACCTTGCGCGGCGAGGATCAGTTCTTCAGCGCGCAAGATAAGTTCGGTTTTCAGTTCGGCGTAGGCGACGACGTGCGCGGCGGCCTTTGCGCCCAAATGGCTGGCCGCTGCTTTCGCTGTCTGACCGCGCGGGCTCTCCGCGAAATGCCCGGCGCGGATATCTGCGAGCATTCTTGCGTGCGCGTCCTTATCAGCCGTGAGCCAGGCGCGGGTGGCGCTATCATTGCGCGCGAGCGCGAAGAAGATGGTTGCGGGGATGAGCAACAACGTCGCGGCCATAGCGACGATGGGCATGCTCTCGAGCATGTTGAAGAGCGCGTGCAGCACGGTGGCGACGAGGAGCCCTGGCAAGAAAAGGAGCGGATTGAAGCGATAGTGTTCCGCCCTTGCTTCCGCTTGGCGCTCCGTCATTTCGTGCGAGATGATGGCGAAGAGCGCCGTGACGCCGCCGTGCATGATGGCGGTGCCGAAGCCGCGCACGATCCAGGCGCTGACGTTCGCGCCTTCGAGCACGGAGAGATACCAGCCGCTCTCCACCATCGAGAAGCCGGCGCCGACGGCGAAGCCGGCGATAGCGGCGTCCACTTTGAAGCCGAGGCGGTTGCGCGCGAACAGGAAGACGATGGGCGCGGCCTTCAGCAACTCTTCCAGAAGCGGCGCGACGAAGCGGCTGTAGGTCTGGAAGGCCAGCCCGGTCTGGATGGCGCCGACAGCGGCGAAATAGCTGACGATGGCGAGCACGCCGCCTACGGCGATGAGCACGGCGATATCGCCGAATGTAATGAGGTCGAAGGCGTCGAGACGATCGAGGATGAAGAGCAGGGCGAAGACCGGCGCCAGCGCGATCAGCGCTTTCAGCAGCAACAGCAAAACGTCCATTACATGATCTTCAACGAGACAAGCACTTCACCGTCCTGTGCTTCGCCGTCTTCGAAGCCATGTGCGTACCCTAAGGAGAGCACCATCGGCAAGCGATGCGCGACAGTGAAATTCCAATCGGTTTGCACGCCGACAGTTTGCAGCGAGCGGCGATCGCCATTGCGCGGCTCGGCTTCTAGCGCGCCGAAGAATATTGCGGGGCGCATTGAGCTGAGGAAGAGACTGGCGATGCCGACATCTTCGAAGCGGAGCGGCGGCAAGTTCACTTCACCGACGGCGCGGGCGAATGTTTGCGCTTCGATCTCGTTGATCTCGAAGCCCGGGAAGCTGTCGAACTCGCGGTAGCGTTTGATCTCGCGGTCATCGACGTAATTGTTGCCGAAGGCGCCCATGTACCAAGCGCTGAGAGGGTTCGCGTCATCGCCGCCGACCGTGCCTGCGGAGGTGTAGAGCCATATCGAAGAATTGTTCAGCGGCAGCGGCACGCCGACATCGATGCCGGCGCGTAGGCTCGGGAAGGTTTCGCCATCGGCGTGATCCGCGCCCGCCGCGACATGCCAGCGCCAGCCGCGCTCGTGATCAACGGCGCCGAGTGAACGGGTGGTGTTGGTGTAGCTGAGTTCGGCGTTGATCGACGCGAGTTCGTCGAAGCCTGAGGATACGTTCTGCGCCGATGGCAACGTGTCGAGGCCAGTGTAGTAGGCGGCGTCAACGCTGAAATCGAGTTGGCGCGGCGGATCGTAGATCCAGGAATTGTGATAGCCAACGATGAAGGCGTCGCCCGCGCGCGAGCGTTCTGTCGGGCCGAAGAGATCGTAGAAGTCCGCGTCGTTGTGCCAATAGCGGAAGCGCCAGCGCAGCGTTTTGTATTCGATGTCGAAGTGCCA
>CADEDT010000207.1 GCA_902826145.1 uncultured Caulobacteraceae bacterium | reverse complement strand
AGCGTCGCGAACTGATCCTGCTGCTCGCGGGTGATCTGCCACTTCTCGGCGACGTTCTCGGCGGTGATGCCCATGTGATACTGATTGAAGACGTCCGTCAGGCCGTCCTTGATCATCGTATCGGTGAACGAAAGATCGCCCATCTTCTGGCCAGCGCGTAGGTGCGCAGCATGCGGCGACAGCGACATGCTCTCCTGCCCGCCGGCGACGACGATCTTCGCATCACCTGCCTTGAGCTGCTGGTAGCCGACGACAACCGCGCGCAAACCAGAACCGCAGACCTGGTTCAACGACCAAGCTGGACTCTCATCCGATACACCCGCCGCACGCGAAGCTTGCCGCGCCGGATTCATGCCTTGGTTGGCGGTCAGCACCTGGCCCAGCACCACTTCCGATACCTCTTTCGCATCGACCTTTGCGCGCTGCAGCGCAGCTGTGATCGCTGTCTTGCCGAGCTCATGCGCGGGCACTGCAGCAAACGAACCATTGAACGAACCAACCGGCGTACGGGCGGCGGAGACGATGACGATGTCGGTCATGGGCTACTGGCTCCTTGGGCGCGAAGGCATTGGAGGCAAAGGAAGTCTTGAAAGCACCTATCGCACATGCGGCGCGCGAAATCCAAGCGGGGCTACCGCCTTCGGCAGGCGAATTCAGCGTCTTTGTCTTGCATTGCGGCGACGGAAGCGGGAGTTTGGAACCAGAGCCCGCGTTCGCGGGCGCCAAAGATCAAGGGCGTTAGCGCTTCTAGCGCGGACCGCCTAACCAAGAGGGACACCAAGTGGCGGATTCGACTGGCCCGGCAGCGGGGGAAGCCGGCGGCGCGGAAGCACAACAGGCCGACCCTGTCGTCATCAAGAAGTACGCGAACCGGCGGCTCTACAACACGGCGTCATCGAGCTACGTCACGCTCGATCATTTGTCGGAGATGGTCCGCGAGAACACCGACTTCATCGTGCTCGACGCCAAGACCGGCGAAGACATCACGCGCTCGGTGCTGACGCAGATCATCTTCGAACAGGAGAGCAAGGGCCAGAGCCTGCTCCCGGTTCAGTTCCTGCGCCGCCTCATTCGTTTTTACGGCGACCAGATGCAAGGCTTCCTGCCGCCCTATCTCGAGATGAGCATGGAGAGCTTCTCGAAGGCGCAAGAGCAAATGCGCGAAAACATGTCGCGTACGTTTGGCGCGGCAACGCCCATCGCGGCGTTCGAAGAGCAAGCCCAACGCAACATGGCGCTCTTCCAGCAGGCCATGAAGGTTTGGGCGCCGTTTGCGGCCGGCACGATGCCGACAATGCCGGGCATGCCAATGCCGAAGTCAGCCGGCGCCGATGACGAAGACAAGGACGAACAGCTCGCCGAACTGCGCCGTCAAATGGAGACGATGCAGAAGCAGCTCGACGCGATGACGAAGCGCTAGAGCGTCGGCAGCGGCGTCGACAAAATCTCGAACGCGACGAGAAGCGTGTAAGCGCCCCAGATCACGGTGAGAATGATCGCGCCGACGGCCGGGAGCATGGCCGCTCCGTCGGACGTGGGCGCGTGCGCAGTGTCAGATGCATGGGTCATGGCACTCGAACGCTACGCCCAAATCTCAGTTCCCGCCAAGCCTTCTTCGGCCACGCTTCGGCCCCGCGCCGGCGCAGATGCCGCTGGAAGCGATCATCTACGCCGCGCGCAAGGCCTGAGCGTCAGCGGCGTGTAACCGTCACGCGCAGATAGGTCGCCGGGATGCTCGTGACGTCCGTGCGCCCGCTCTTGTTCTGCGCCTCAAACAGCGTGGCCAGTTCGGCGTAGAGCTCACCGGCCTTGCCGTTCTGCTCGGCGGCGGCGAACGCATTCATCGTCGGGCCGTAGAAGTTGCGGAATTCATCGAGGAACGCCTTGGGCGGGCCGGCGAAGTTGAATGTGTAGGTCTGGCGTTCGCAGACGATGTCTTCCGGCGCAACACCAGCTTCACCGAAGCGTTGCTTCACGTTCGCCTCAACGCCCCACGTCACCGGACTGATGAAGCCTTCCGGCGGCGGCGGCGTATAGGCGGCGCTGATCTTCAGGATCTGCGCAACCAAGGTCGGGTCACCGGGAATCCAGTTGCCCATGACGATCACCCCACCGGGCTTTGTCACGCGCACCATCTCCTTGGCGACATCGAACGGCTTAGGCGCAAACATCGCGCCGAAGATCGAAACCACCAGATCGAACGACTTCGCTTCCAGGCGTTCGAGATTGCTCGCGTCGCCCTCTTCAAAGCGCAGGTTGGTGAAACCAGTCTGTTTCGCGCGGGCGTTGCCGGCGGCGACCAGATTGGCCGCGATGTCGACGCCCAACACATCCGCGCCGCGCTTAGCGGACGGCAACGCCGTCGTGCCGTCGCCGCAGCCCAGGTCGAGCACTTTCAATCCAGGACGCACGCCGATGCTTTCGATCAGCGCGTCGCCGCTTTCACGCATGGTCGCAGCGATCCGCGTGAAATCGCCCTTTTCCCAGAGCGCTTTATTCGGGTTCATTTCCGTACTTTCCTTCGTTTCGCCCCGAGCGGGGTGAGTGAACTCCCACCCGCGTTGTGCAGCGGGCAGCCCTCGTCGCTCTAGTTCAGAAACTGAATCCAACCCGGTACAGAAAATGAAGCGCGCTTAATTCCAGATCGGCGGCTTGCGGTCTTTCCAGGGCATCTCTTTTTCGAGCTGCCCGGCAATCCGCAGTAAAGTCGCGTCGTCGCCGTAGCGGCCGGTGAACATCATTCCGATCGGCAGGTTCGCGCTGCTTTGGCCAAGCGGCAGCGAGAGCGACGGCTGGCCGGTCATGTTGAACGGCGGCGTGAAGCCGAACGTGATGCGCTGCCGGCGATCGAACTCGCGCAAGTCCTCCATCAGGGGGTCGAGGAAATCGACGCGCGGTGGCGGCGTGCACATGACTGGCGTGAGATAGACATCGAACGTCTCGAACCGGCGCAGGATTTCGCGCGAGCGCACGCGCAACTCCTGCAGCGCCCACAATGCATCTTGGCCGCTGATTGACTTACCAGCCTCGTATGCGCGCCGCGCCAAGCCTTCGATCTCATCGCCCGGCTCGCGCCCCTTAACCTCGATCCAGCGTTTGATGTTCGACGAGAAGTTGGCGGCGGAGACGTAGCCCTGCGCGCGGTAGAGCGCGCGGTAGTCGATCCCGAGCCCCTCTTCACGCACATCGTGGCCAAGCGCCTTCAATGTCTCAGCCGTGTGCGTGATCGTCGCCATTACGTCTGGATCGATTGGATCGCTGGCCGGCGTTTCGACCGACCAAGCGATGCGCAGCTTGCCGGGGCTCGTGCTGATCTCATCGAGATACGGCCCGTCCTGGCGCGGCGCTGCGTAGGGCGACGCCGGTTGCGGCGCGCCAGTTGCGTCCAGCATCGCCGCCGTATCGCGCACGGTGCGACTGACGACGTGATCGACGGAAAGGCCGATCACACGATCGGTGTCATGCAAGCCGTTCGGATTGCGGTCGCGCGTAACCTTAAGCCCGACGAGCCCGCAGCACGCTGCCGGAATCCGGATCGAGCCCAGTCCATCGCTCGCGTGTGCCAGCGGGACCATGCCCGCCGCCACTGCGGCGGCAGCGCCACCGGAAGAGCCGCCCGTGATGTGGTCGGTGTTCCAAGGATTGCGGCACGGCCCGAGCAGCGCCGAATTTGTCACGCCAGGAATACCGAACTCCGGCGTATTGGTCTTGCCGACAAGCACCGTACCGGACGCGCGATAGCGCTTCGTCAGTTCACTATCTTCGCTATCTGCATCGACTTTCGCGAAGCGGCTCGCGCTCGTGCGCGGCCAACCCTTAACGCGAACGCCCAGATCCTTGATCAGGAATGGCACGCCCTTGAACGGCCCTTCGGGTAGCGCACCGGCGGCAACAGCACGCGCTTCGTCGAACGCCTTATAGGTAACGGCGTTGAGCTTCGGGTCATGGCGCTCGATGCGTTCGATGGCAGCTTCAAGCAATTCGCTTGGCGTTACGTCACGCTTACGGACGAGTTCCGCTAAACCGAGCCCGTCATAGTTCGCATAGTCCCGCATGCGCGCCTCCGTGCATGGCTAACGCTAGCGGTTAATTTCCGTTTGGCACGTGAAATGCAGAATTTGCAGGCATGAGCGCCGCCCGCCCTGCGCCTGCGATTGACGCCGACTTCGAAGAAGTCGGCGAACAGCGCCGGACGGACCGCCGCGCTAGCGATCGCCGCGCACCGCGCCTCAAGCTCGATCCGCTCTTCGCCGCCACGCTCGTGAACCAGATCGCGAAGACGGAAACCGTGAGCGTTCATGGTTACGCGCAAACATGGCGCGGCCCGCGCGCTGGCATCATCATGAACGTGCGCGCGTAGCTACTAGCCGACGGCCTTCTTCTTCGAGGCCTCGAACTCGGCAAGCCAAGTGTCGATCGCATCGAGGCGCGCCTCGATGCTCTCAATGCGATCGCCGGGATCGGCGCCTGGCGCGGACTCACGCACCGCCACCCCGCTGCGGATGGTTATCTCGAGCAAATCCGTCTCAAGCACGCGCGCGAACTCAGCCATCTCTTCAGCCGTCGGCGAGCGCTCGTTGGTGAAGATGCTGTGCAGCTCGGCGCGATCGATGCCAGACGCCACAGCGAGGCCAATGCGATCAGTGCCGCGCGCCGTTAAGCGTTGGTCGAACCAGTCGGCATCGAAGAACAGCGCCATTCACTCACCCAGGCTCAAGCGTAGCATGGCCCGGCGCCGAACCTGCAGGTGGGCGTCGAACCATGAGCGCGTTCATCATTCCCCGATTCGGCCGCTGGCTCGACTTCACGATCGCACT
>CADEDT010000206.1 GCA_902826145.1 uncultured Caulobacteraceae bacterium | reverse complement strand
TTGTTCTTGAACGTCTGCCACTCGGCCTCGTTCGAGTGCGCCATGATGATGCCCTGGAACGGGATCGCGCCGATATTCTCGGTGCCGACGTAATTCCCTTCCTGCGTCGCCGTCAGCAACGGGTGCAGCATCTTGATCGGCGCTTTGAACATCTCGACGAATTCGAGCATGCCCTGGTTGGCGCGGTTGAGGCCGCCCGAATAGCTGTACGCGTCCGGATCGTTCTGCGCGTGCATTTCGAGCTTGCGGATGTCGACCTTGCCGACGAGCGAGCTGACATCTTGGTTGTTGTCGTCGCCCGGCTCGGTCTTGGCGACCGCGATCTGACGCAAGCGAGACGGATTCATCTTGGCGACGCGGAATTTGGTGATGTCGCCGCCAAACTCATCCAGGCGCTTCACGCACCAGGGGCTCATCAAGCCCGTCAGGCGGCGCTGTGGGATGTTATATTCGTCTTCGAGGCGCTGACCCCAGACCACCGGGTCAAACAGACCCAGCGGGTGTTCAAACACCGGTGAAATCTCATCGCCAGCCTTCAGCACATAGACCGGCTGCTCTTCCATGAGAGCCTTCAACCGCTCGGCAAGCGATGACTTGCCGCCCCCGACAGGGCCGAGGAGATAGATGATCTGCTTGCGCTCTTCCAAACCCTGCGCGGCGTGACGGAAGAACGCGACGATGCGTTCGATCGTCTCTTCCATGCCGTAGAATTCTGTGAAGGCCGGGTAGAACCGCATGGTGCGGTTCATGAAGACGCGGCCAAGCCGCGCGTCCTTCGAGGTGTCGACCATGCGCGGTTCGCCGATCGCGGCGAGGAGGCGCTCATGCGCGGTCGCGTAGGCAATAGGATCGTCGCGGCAAAGGCTCAGGAAGTCTTGCAGCGACATCTCTGCTTCGCGGCGCTGCTCAAACGAGCGCGCGTAACTGCGAAAAAGATCTTCAGACATCGTGCCTCCGTCCGCGTGCGGGCAACCTATAGGTAAGAAGTCCGGTTCCTGCGCGCTTTAACAAAAAGACATGCAAATCTGGCGGCGATAAGTCGGCCTAAGGTGCGACGCTGCCCGATCCGCCCAAACAACGTGCACAGGATGACATGATTTGCCCGATCGCGAGCGGCAAAAGCGCGGGAAAAGTCAGCGCGCCACAAGCATGAGCAAAAGCTGAACGAAATGTGGCGCGCAAATTTGATGCACGCCTTTAACGAAGTGAAAACCCTCTATTTTACGCGGCCTTAAGCACGATGCGGCATCCCATTGGGGCTGGGGACCGCAACGAGGCTGATCCAATGAGTGAGAGTGCATGGGTTCTGAAGGGCATTGACCCTGAGACGCGCGAACGCGCCGTCGAGGAAGCCCGGCGCCAGGGCGTCAGTCTGTCGGACTACCTGACTGACATGGTCCTGCGCGCGGCGATCGCCGATCAAGCCGGGGAGGCCCTCCCCGCCGAAGAGCCTGTCACACTTCAGGAGCCCGCCGAGTCCGGCGTGCGTCACCGCTTCCGCGCGATTGAGCGCCGGATCGATAATTCCATCGGCAACCTCGATGCGGCCCAGCGAACGCTCGACGCGTCGGTTTTCGACCTTAGCGAGCGCATCGACGAACTTGAGGGCTTTGCTGGCAGCACCGCCCAGGCGTTGCAGCAAGGTTTGCAGGACACCGCCGAGCAGCTCGTCTCCATGCAGCAGCAGGCCGAAGAGAGTGCTGCGGCGCGCGCCAGTGAGAACGCGGCCGCGCACGAAGGCCTCGCGACCTCAATCGCCGCACTCGGCCAATACGCTCAGGACGTGGACGCGATTGCCCGCCGCGCTGACACCAACGCTGCCGTGCTGGCGGACGCCCACGAAACGCTGAAGCACGCCGTCGCCACTGATTTTGGCGAATTCTCCGAACAGCTCGCCTCCCGACTGAACATGGGGCTGCGCGATGTCGCGGCCGCGGCCGACGAAGCCGCCGCCCAGGCGGACGCCGCTGTCGCCCACCTCGTCGTCGAACTGCGCGGCGTTCGGGAGTCGCTCGAACAAAGCGTCGCCGACGGCGTCGACGAAACCCGCCGCCGTGTCCACGCCGCCTTCTCTGACGCTGCCCAGCGCATGGAAGCGCTCTCCGACCGGGTCGACATGGTCGAGCGCCAGGGCGCTGTCAGCGCCGACCAAATTCGCGCGCGCATGGTCGATCTCGAAGATTCCGCCCAGATCGCGCTCGAAGAAACCGCCGAAACGCTGCGCCAAGCCGGCGCGGCGTTGGCTGCGGACGTTCAACGTGCATCGCAAGATCACCGCGCCGCACTTGAGAGCGTCCATAGCGATCTCTCCTCAGAGATCGCCGATCTGCACGATCGCCAACAGGGCGCGCTGGCGCGCCTGAAGCTCCTGGACGCTGCCGTCAGCCATGGCGTCACCGACCACGCAACGCTCCGTCAGCAAATGCTGCAGCGTGTGGCCGAAGCCGAACAAGCCGCCGCCGACCGCGCAGGCCAGGTGCTCAACATCGCGACCGAGCAAACCGAGGCCGTCGCGACGCGCCTTGCTCGCCACGAAGAGCAAGCTGCGGAAGCCCACTTCCAGCTCCGCGCCGAGAGCGAACGCATCGAAACCGCGACCTACGCGTCGCTGCAAAAGCTTGCCGGCGACATAGCGCTGGGCCGTAGCGAAACGGCGCAGCAGGTCGAACAAGTCAGCGCACGCGTTCAGACCGAAACGGCCGAGCTGCGTGAACAACACTCGGGCTTCGGCGCCCGGCTCACCATCATCGACCTGGCGCTGCGTACACAGACCTCGCTGATCGAGCGCATCTCGAAGCTTGAAGCCGCGCTGAGCGACGCCGCCTCGGGCGCCAAGCTCGCCGACATGGAAGCGCAAGTGAACGTGCTGCGCCAAGCCGTCGGCCGCAACGGCGACGAGGTCTTGGTTCGCCGCATCGAAGAGCTTGGCGCGCGCATTGCGGACGCCGCTGACGGCGACGCCGCCCTCGATTCCAAGGTTGCGGACGTCGAAGCGCAGATGAATGTGCTGCGCCAGGCAATCGCCAAGAGCGGTGACGACTCCCTACTCCGCCGCATCGAGGAGCTTCGTGGCGGCGGCGACGCACTCGACGCCCGCTTGGCCGACATCGAAGCGCAAGTGAACGTGCTTCGCCAAGCCGTCGCCAAGAGCAGCGAAGATGAAGTACTGGCGCGGATTGCCGAATTGAGCTCGCGCGTCGACGGCTGGGACTCGGAAACGAAGACCAGCGCCGACAAGACCGAAGATCTCGTCCGCCTGATGGGCCGCCTTTCGGCGAACTATGGCGAAGCGTCGGCTCAAGCCGATCAGCGTCTGCACAAGCTCGAAGTCTCGCTCGCCGACCTACGCCTTGAACACATCTCACACCGCGACGCGCCGGCCGTGGACATTGCCGATGTGACATCTCTCGAAGGCCGGCTCAGCGCCGTTGAGCGACTGCAAACGGCAGTGGTGTCGACTGAAGACCTCGCCTCGCTCGAAAGCCGTATGGGTGCGGTGGAGCGTTTGCAGGCCGTCGGCGTCCCGGACGCAGTCAGCGCGGTTGCGCCTGAAGAGGTGGCTCAGCTTCAACGGCGTCTCATGGAGATGGAGCGCCGCCAGGCTGACGCATTGGAGACGCTGCGCGCCGACATCGTCCGTTTCGTCAGCGACAACGATCGCCGCCTTGTGGCGCTCGAAGCGCCGGAGGTGGATTATAACCTCGCCGCCGAGTTCGACGGCCTGCGCCGCACCGTTGAGGAGCGCATTCTCGGTATCGAACTCCGCAGCGTCCGCACGCTCGAGCAAGTCGCCGATACGGTGGCAATCCTCGAACAGCGCTTCGCTGGAGACGACGCTGGCGAGCGCCAAACGGCCTGACACGATAGCGCCGCATCGCCGGCGCCGGTCGTTCACCACTTGGTAACACCTTGAGCGCCTGGCTGACGCCATGGCGAAACCCCGAATCTGGTCCGCAACGGCGGCCGTCCTCGTTGGAACACTCATCATCGCGTCGGTCGCGATGTTCGCATTTAGCGACGCAGCGCCAGCGCGCGCCGAGCCGACGCAAATGGTCAGCGCTGAAGCGCCACGCAATCTTCGTCAGCGCACCGGGGCGGTCGAACAGCGTATGCGCGTGATCGATGGCGATACGCTGGAAGACATGACCCAGGACATCACCTACCGGCTCGTCAACATCGACACGCCGGAAACTGGCTCACGCGCACGTTGCGACGCGGAACGCACACTTGGCGACCGCGCGACAGAAGCGGCGCGCTCGCTCGTCGCTCACGCACAGCGGCTGGAACTGCGCCCGACCGGACGCCTTGACCGCTACGGCCGCACTATTGCTTTCGTGCTCATCGACGGCCGCGACATGGGCGAAACACTAATCGCCGAAGGCCTCGCCCGCCCGTGGCGCGGGCGGCGTGAGCCGTGGTGCGATCCCAATGGCAATCTCATTCCGTAGGCTAGCCCTGCGCCGCTGACGCCGCGTTGGCCTTGTGCGGCGGCGCTTCGGGCCATATTCGAAGCGTCTCCCCAAACGCGAGCGCTGCCCCATGTCCCCGATGGACACCCTCAATTCGACGCTGACCCTCGAACCGATCGAGGTGAACCTGTTTCGCGGCAACTCGCCGCCCGAAGAGCGCACGCGCATCTTTGGCGGCCAAGTCGTCGCGCAAGCGCTCCTCGCCGCGTACAAAACCGTCGGCGACCATGTTTGCCATTCACTGCAAAGCTATTTCATTCGCCCCGGCGATCCGACACTCCCCGTCCTCTACCAAGTCGAGCGGTCCCGCGACGGCAAGAGCTTCTCCACGCGGCGCGTGCTTGCCATTCAGAAGGGCGAGCAGATCTTCAACTTGGCTTGCTCATTCCAAGTGCCGGAAGACGGCTACGAGCATCAAAGCGAGATGCCGA
>CADEDT010000205.1 GCA_902826145.1 uncultured Caulobacteraceae bacterium | reverse complement strand
GCGAATGTGATGTAGCCGTCCCGGTCCCGCGGAGCACCGATTTTTCGGGCTCAACACGGGCCGGGCCTCAAATTCGGAGGCCGGCTATCGGGGAACGGCGGTTCACGCTCACGTGTTGGGCTGTATCACCCCGCTCCGCGGAACGCCACATGCATTGCCGAGGGCGTTCCAGAGGTCTACATGCCGCGCCTTCCCATACGAGTTGCTCGCCAAACCATGACGACCGCCCACGATTTCAGCTTCGCCAAGCTCGACGAGCCAGGCGAAATCAACCTCGCCGACTATGCCGGCAAAGCGGTGCTGATTGTGAATGTAGCGAGCGCGTGCGGCTTCACCTCGCAATACCGTGACCTTGAGGCGCTCTATGAAGCGAAGGTCGGCAAGGGCCTCGTGATCATCGGCGTGCCGTGCAACGATTTCGGCCACCAAGAGCCGGGCGAAGCGAAAGAGATTCGCGAGTTCTGCGACACGTCCTATCACGTCACGTTTCCGATGACGGCGAAGGTGGAGATCACGTCGCGCGAACGCCGGCATCCGTTCTATCAATGGATCGCTGAAGAGCTTGGCGAGAGCTCACTGCCGCGTTGGAATTTTCACAAGTATCTGATCGGCAAGGACGGCGCGATCGTTGGCGCCTTCGGTTCGAAGACGGCGCCGCTGGCGCCGGACATGCTCGACGAGATCAAAGGCGCGATCTGCGCCGGTCAGTGAGCCAGCGCAGCTTCATCTAACTTCGGCGGCGCGGCAGCGCCCATCTTCGGACGCGGACGAAGCAGCAGCATCGCAAACGCTGACAACCCGATCACAACCGCCAGCAATAAGAACTGGTCGTTGAACGTCATCACCAGCGCTTCGCGATCGAGCAGCGCCGCATAACGCATAAGCGCTTGGCGTTCGGGATCGGCCGCACCCGCTTGCTCCAGATAAGCTTGAGCGCCGGCTATCATGCCGGCGACGTGCGGGTTCTGCGGATCGGCGGCGGCGTAAAGCTCCTGGCGGTGCAGTGCGAACGAATGCGCCTGCACGGTCGCGAGAGCGGCAATGCCGAAGGCGCCGCCGAGGTTGCGCATGGTGTTAAAGAGACCGGCGCCCGCGTGAACCAGTTGTGGGGGCAATGATTGCAGCGCTGGCTGCATGACCGAGTTGAAGGTCATCATCAGGCCCAAGCCGCGCAATACTTGCGGCCAGGCCATTTCCCAGAAACCAGCCTCGGCTGTGAGATGCGCCTGCATCCAACAACTGCCGGCCACCAGCAAGAAGCCCAACACGCCGAGTGGGCGCGAGTCCTTCAGTGTACGCCCAAACCGGCCAATGAACGGTGCAGCGACAAACATCACCGCACCCTGCACAAACATGGTGTGGCCAATCTGGAGCGCACTGTAGCCACGCACCGAGCCTAGAAAAAGCGGTGTAAGGAACACCGATGTGAACAGGCCGAGTCCAAGAACAAAGCCGAGCCCTGCGCCGATTGCGAACGTGGGCGATTTGAACGGCTTCAGATCAACGATTGGCGTCTCCACGCTGAAGGCGCGGTAGAAGAAGAGCGCCGCACCCGCGAGGGATACAAGCGCCCACATTGTCACTTCGCTAGATGCGAACCACTCGTTCGCCGGGCCTTCCTCGAGCGTGTATTCGGCCGCGCCTAAAAACATGGCGAGGCCCAAGAGGCCCACAACATCGATCTTCCTCAACAGATTGAATTGCGGCTTATCGAGTGAAGCCATCGTGTTCCAGATCACGAGCGTGATCAGGAGACCGGGTACAACGTTTACCCAAAACAGCGCCCGCCACCCCAAAACCTCGGCGACATAGCCACCGATCGTAGGGCCGAGCGAAGGCGCGAGCGTAATAACCATACCCATCATCGCGCCGGTCATCGGCTGCAGCCGTTGTGGGAAGACGAGATAGAGCGTCGCCATAACGGTCGGGATCATCGCGGCGCCGGTGAAACCCTGCAGCGCACGGAAGACGATGAGCGACGTGATATCCCAGGAGAACGCGCAAAGTAGGCTGGCGAGTGAAAAGCCGACCGCAGAAAGACAGAACAGGAGTCGCGTGCCGAGCGCGCGGCCAAGGAAGCCAGAAAGCGGAATGCCGATAACTTCCGCGATCAGATAAGCCGTCTGGACCCAGCTGATCTCGTCGCGGCTAGCGCTCACGCCGGCTTGGATTGAACCAATCGCGCTGGCGACGATCTGGATGTCGAGAATGGCCATGAACTGGCCGACGACCATGGCGATGAAGCCGATCCAGATATGGAGCGGCGGTGAATCGTCAGGCTTTGCCGCGAGTGCGGCGTCGCTCATTGACGCGTGTCCACCGAGACTGTCGCCGAAAGGCCAGGCCGAAGCAGATCGAGCCCTTCCTGCCCCGGATCGAGCCGAATGCGAACGGGCACACGCTGCACGATCTTCGTGAAGTTGCCGGTCGCGGTGTCGGTGGGGATGATCGAGAACTCGCTACCACTCGCGGGCGCGAGTGAGTCCACCGTGCCATGCAGGCGCAGATTGTGCGCGATATCAGGACGTATGGTGACCGACTGTCCAGCGTGCAGACGCTCGAGTTGCGTCTCCTTGAAGTTCGCGACGACGTAAACGGCCTGCAGCGGCACAACCGACATCATCGGCGAACCTGAGCGTACGAGTTGACCCACCTGTACTTGGCGATCACCCACCACGCCATCGATCGGCGCGCGTACGACAGTGCGCTCGAGATCGAGTTCAGCTTGTTCGAGTTGGGCCTGCGCGGCCTGCACCGCCGCATCAGCAGCCGCGAGCCCACCGCCCGCTTGCCGCGCTTGGATCTCGAGCTGTTGCATACGCGCGGGTGACAACAAGCCGCGCTCAGCAAGCGGCCGATAGCGCTCAACGTCGGAAGACGCCAACGCGCGCCCAGCCCGCTCAGCGGCGCGTGCGCCTTCCGCCTGCGCCAGCGCAGCGCGCGCAGCAGCGACGCGCGCTTCATAGTCTGTCGGGTCAATCTCAACCAGGACGTCGCCAGTGTGAACGCTCGCATTTTCATGCGCCGGCACCGCACGGACGTAACCTTCGATCTTCGCGGAGATCAGTGAAATGTCCGCGCGCACGTAGGCGTTATCGGTGCTGACCTGGTAGCGCCCCTCCAGCAACCAATGGCCGCCGAAGAACGCCAAGACGGCAAGCGCAATTGCGCCGCCCGTGATCGCCAACCCACGTCGCCCCAATCTTTGCGTCATCGCACGCACCTTAATCCCAGCGCGCGCTGCGCCGAGCCGGAATCCGGCGTCGTCTGGCATGGTAAGTCTGTCTAAAAAAGCGAACCTGAACGGCCCTCAAGGGAACGTAATACCGACTACGCGTCGTTCAAGCTCACCCTTACGGCGCCTGACGCCACAGCAACCAACTAGTCCGTTTGGACTAGTTCCACCGCCTTGCACCTGTGAGGAGCGCGTCTATCGTCCCCAACGGGAGAAAGGGATTTGGCGTTGCCTCAACAGGGCGAGGGAGAAGCGCGTCCCGCTGATCGGGGCGTTGCGCGGCGGCAGGCGTTCCTGCAGGCCGCACGCGATGTATTCCTTGAGCACGGCTATGAAGCCGCCAGCGTCAACGACGTTGTCCGAATGGCGGGCGGCTCGCTCGCAACGCTCTATGCCCAGTTCGGCAACAAGGAAGGCCTCTTCCTGGCGTTCATGCAGGACCAGCACGATCGCTTCATCCGCGAAATGCGGCCGCCGGATCCCGTGGATCACTTGCCCCTAGAGCAAGCACTACAGGTTGTCGGCGAACACTTTCTGCGCCGTCTGCTGCAGCGCGACAGCCTCGCCTTCTTCCGCGTCATGGTGTCGGAAGGCCGGAAGGTTCCCGAGCATTTACGGCGCTATTTTACCGGCGGCGGCGCCAACCAAGTCTACGACGAGCTGGTCAAGCAACTCACCAAAGCTGGTTTGCCCGAGGCGGATGCGCGCGAGGGCATGTTCTACTTCATCGAATTGCTTCGGAGCCAACATCAGTTCCGGGCGCTCAACGATGATAACTACGCAGTCTCCGACGCCGAACTGAAGGCGCACGTCGCCCGGGCGGTGCACTTCCTTCTGAACGGCTTGAAGTTGGCCTGACAGGTTCCCGACGACCTCACGTCGGATTCAGCTTCGGTTCAGACACACTTTGCCACGTTCACCCTCGCGAGGATGTGCAACCTGCACACGGGAGCCTCAACATGAGAACTGCCCTCATCGCGGCGTTGGCCGCCATGAGCGCAACAGCCTGGGTGGCGACACCCGCTTATGCGCAACGAGATCGGGGAGAGCACTCCCGTGGCGATCGCGGCGAAGACCGTGGCGATCGAGGAGATCGTGGAAACCGCGGCAATCGCGGCGACGACGGCCAACGCGGCCGTGGAGATCGCGGCGACGGCGGCCGTGGTCGCGATCAAGGTCAAACTAGCACCCCGACCCCTAGGCCGCGCGAGACGCCGCCGCCCGCGGTTCTCGGTGTACAAAACGGCGGCCGTGGCGACGACAATGCGGGCGGCGTTCGCGGTGGTCGCGGCAGCGGCGACAACGATGGCGGCGGGCGTGGTCGCGGACGCGGTGACAACGATGGCGGCGGCCGCGGCGGTTGGAACGGCGGCAACAACGGCGGCAACAACGGCGGCGGCGATAATAACGGCGGTGTCCGCGGCGGTCGTGGCAGCGGCGACAACGATGGCGGCGGACGTGGTCGTGGTCGCGGTGACTGGAACGGCGGCAACAACGGTGGCGGCGATAACAACGGCGGTGTCCGCGGCGGTCGTGGCAGCGGCGACAACGATGGCGGCGGACGTGGTCGTGGTCGCGGTGACTGGAACGGCGGCAACAACGGTGGCGGCGATAACAACGGCGGTGTCCGCGGCGGTCGTGGCAGCGGCGACAACGATGGCGGCGGACGTG
>CADEDT010000204.1:2443-4915 GCA_902826145.1 uncultured Caulobacteraceae bacterium | reverse complement strand
CGCACCTCGTGCTGGCTCTTGCCGCAGAACGAGCAATAGAGAGTGTTCTTGGACTCTCCGCTGGTCGTGGCTTTGCTCATACGCGATCCTTCAAGGGGCCGACTGGGACCAACGACATATGGGGTGAAAGCGGCGGGGTGATGGCCCCGGCATTAACTCCCCTCATAACAGATGGTTGACCACGATCCCTTTCAAAAACGTTGCATCCGCCCCGACAGCCGGCAGGTCAATACGACCATAGCAAGGTTGGGGCCGCAAGCTGCCCAGACACGCCTTTAGGCCTGCCCGACCAGCCAGAAAGGCCGTTAATACGGCCATTTCCACGTCGTAGAAACCATCTTCGGCGACTTGCGAGCCGCTAATTGGGCCCGTACCGGCGCTTCTTCAAGCGCCGGTTATCCACAGATGCTCAGTTGGTGGGCGCCTGTTGCGCGCCCGGTTCGAGCTGTTCGACCATGGTGCGAGTGATGTCCCGCACCTGCCAGATCTCTCTGGGGGCCGTTCTGCGCGCATTGTAGAGGCCGTCCAAATAAGCCTCATCCCATTCGGTCATGCCGGACATAGCTGGCGCACCGGCGTCCCGCTCGTGGAAGAGGTTCAGAACTGTCGGTACGGCGGTCGTCTCGCCGGTCGGATCAAGCTGGGCCAGCGAAACCATGGCGACGTAATCGGAGAGCGCCTGAAATTGCAGTCCCTGGGCCTGACGAGCGTCCACAATGATCAGAACCCGCAAGAAGTCTTGCCGAGTGCCCCTGCGCAGACGTCCTGGAGGCTGCGTGGTCCGGACAACGGCGCTTCCACCGTTGGAGGTCTCGCCACCCAATTGCTGGCCATCGGCAGAAACGGTCTGATTCACGTGCCACCAACGCACCGGCGCCGTGGAGTTAGCGAAACTGTCCAGCCCTTCCCGGCCTTGGGTGACGACGCCGCTTTCCGAGTAATAACCAACGAGTGTCCGATACTCGTCGACAATTCCACTGGCCAGGCGGCTGGCGTCTGGCGTCACAAAGATGAGGATATTGGCCTTGCAGCCGGCGCCCTCCGTCTCGAGGCCTACCTGGTGCGCTCGCTGAGCGATGCGGTCGGCCATGTATTGGAGTTGGCGGACAGGAAGACCCGCGACGAGCGGGCAAATCTTACGGTCCCAACGGGCGATCTGGCCCTCCGAACCAGGCGCGGCCGCTATTTCACCAACGAAGCTCCTAACCATTTCCTGGAGGCGCTCACCGACGACGACAATGTCCTCCTCCTGGTTCGCTTCCTGTGCCCAGGCCGGCGTCGAAATGGCAAAGGCCATGGCCACCACCGCAATCGTTCTGATCATGAGAACTCCCCGATTTGTCGATAATCGATAAACCGGGGCGCATCCTTCGCGCAATAGGCGCTCTGCGCCCATTGCGACGTCACGACCTATCGGAGCGACGTACGGCTAGTCCCTCGAGCGGCTGTCGCCCTGCATCCGCCGGCTGATCTCGCGGACCTGTTGGGTCGCTGACGCGGCGTTGCGTGTCGCGCGGTACAGGCCGTCTAGGTAGGCCATGTCCCAGTTCGTCATTTCGAAGGAGATGTTGTCCGGGTTCTCGTCGAACAAATTCAGAATTGTCGGGTAGTCGCGCGTCTGCGCGGCCGGATCGATCTGTGCCAACGTGACCATGGCGATGTAGTCGGCAAGTGAGTCGACCGGGTACCCGGAGGCGCGCGCACCATCCACGATCACCACTACGCGATTGAAATCCTGACGCTCCGGGGAACGGATACGCGATCCACTTGAACGCACCGCCTGCACGCCCGTTAGCGCATCTGCTTCCGGCGGCTTCATCGCGTCTGCATTGCTCGGCGGCGGCGAATTGTTGCCTGCCTGATCGCTGCCAAGCCTGTCACCATCGCCACCGCGCGTCTGAATGACGTGCCACCAGCGGATCGGGCGTTGCGTCTCAACGAATTGCGTAAGCGCCTCATGTCCAAGCGTCACGACGTGTTCTTCGTGATAGTAGGCGAACAGCGATCTGCGCTCCTCCACTAGTCGCTGCGTAAAGCTGTCGGACTCCGCTGCGAGGAACACGAACACGTTTGGCCGGCATCCCTCGCGGCCCGGGCGCAACCCAACCTGTTCAGCGCGATACGAAATGCGATCGACGATGTGCTGCGATTGTTCGGTGCTGGCGCCGGCGACCGAGGTGCAGATGTCGTTGTCCCACCGCGCGATTTGATTCACCGATGGCGGCACCGCCGAAACTTGCTCGACGAAGCTTTGAACTTGTTCGGGCCGAACTCCGGTGACGATGATGTCGCTCTGCGGCGAATTGGGTTCGTTTGGCTGGCCTACCGCGGGCGTGACCGCGAGCAGCGCAACGGCGGCCATCAAGGCTACTGAACGCATGATCCTTCCTCCCGGTCGCTAGCCTATGTGCGACCGGGAGAATGTCGAATGACGAACCTGTGTGTCCAGACTACGGAGCCCGATCGCTCAGC
>CADEDT010000204.1:0-2433 GCA_902826145.1 uncultured Caulobacteraceae bacterium | reverse complement strand
GGCGGGCAATGTCGGCTCGTTGCGGGCCCGCTTCTGCATTTCGATCGGCCTTATAGAGCGCATCCAGGTATGCGAGATCCCACGCGGTAAGAGCTGGCGGCGCAACGGCGCCCTCGCGATCCGAAAACAGGTTCAGAATCGTCGAGTACGCCCATACTTCCGCATCGGGATTGACCTGCGCCAACGCCACCATCGCCACATAGTCAGCGAGCGCCGCCAGCGGGACGCTGCCCGCGCGACGGCCGTCGACGATGATTACGACGCGGCTGAAGTCCTGTCGGGTGGTTGTAGCTCGACGCAACATGGATCCGTTCGAGCGCACAGTCTGCGCGCCGTCGAAGCCGCCGTCGGTCATGCCTGGCGTCACGCCGCCGCTGCCGATCGGCTCACCGTCCGCGCTCATCGCGCGCAACACGTGCCACCAACGCACGGGTCTATCGTTGTTGAGAAATCGCGTGAACGCTTCTTGGCCCATTGTGGAGACGCCGGTTTCATACCGGTAGGCAAAGAGACTTTCATCCTGTTCGAACATTTGTTGCGCTACTGCGCCGCCATCTGGCGCGATCACGATACTGATATTCGGCGCGCAGCCCGGCGCACCTGCCTGCAGTCCAACCGTATAAGCCCTTTGAGCGACGCGATCGGCGATGAACTGGCCCTGGCGTGCCGGAAGCCCGGCGACGCCAATGCACACCGCATCATCCCAACGTCCGATCTGATCGACAGTCGGGGGAGCGGAAGAGAGCTCCGCAACGAAGAACTGCGCCTGCACGCGGCTGGCGCCCGTAATCACTATGTCGGCGCCTTCTTGAGGCGTTTGCGCGAGTGAAGGCGAAGCGCTGATAAATGCGGCGGTCAATGCCGCCGCAGCAACGCAGCTCCCCCGCCAAAATTGTTTATAGAACATTCAGGGCTCCTCCTCGCGCCCAAACCGCAGAGTCAACGCTACGAGACATGGCGACCAGCGCCATGCGCGATGCGATGAGCAACCCCGGTTTGCACGACAGGTGACAGAAACGGCGCCCGCAGGCGCCGTTTCGTTGGTTGGTTTTGGATGGCGAATTACTCACGGCGCGGTGTCGGAGACGCGCCGTGCGATTGATGCGATCTGACGGCCTGATTCCTCACCGCGCACGCGGTAGAGACCATCGAGATAGGCCAAGTCCCACGCAGTCAGCGTCGTCGGCGCCGACGATGCTTGCGAGAACAGATTGAGGATCGTCGGATAACTAGTTGTGCGCGCATCCGGATCGATCTGCGCCAACGCGTTGAAGGCTACATAGTCCATCCACGCTCCGGCCGGCGTGCTCGCGACACGGCGTGCGTCAACGACAATCAGCGCGTAGGTGAGTTCATTGCGCGCTTCTGGACCGCGCGTCCGCGAGCCATTCGAACGCACTGCATCCGCCCCTTGCAGGTCTTGAGGGCTGCCGACATCGCCGGGACTGACGCCCGAAACGCCGCCACTGCCGTTTGCTGACGCCGCGATAGCTGCGGTCGTGCCCGACGGTTGGCGCGAGCGCACGGCGTCCGGACGCATGCTGCCAACGCCCGTCGATGACACATGCCACCAACGAATTGGGCGCGGCGTGTTGGCGAACGTCTCCATCGCCTCACGACCCGCGGTGACAC
Source organism: uncultured Caulobacteraceae bacterium (assembly GCA_902826145.1). GTDB lineage: Bacteria > Pseudomonadota > Alphaproteobacteria > Caulobacterales > Aquidulcibacteraceae > Vitreimonas. The sequence goes on along the minus strand of CADEDT010000204.1, from coordinate 801 downwards.
GATTATCGTCATTGTAAAAGCCAAGCATATCGCGCCGTTGGTCAACAATCTGACGTGTCACAGCGTCGGAATCTTGCGCGTAGATCACCATGACGTTGGCACGGCACCCTGGACGACCGGGACGAAGCCCTACTTGCCGCGCACGTGCAGAAACGCGATCGACCAACGCCTGCAACTGGCTAGCATCCAGCCCTACGGCGCCGACGCAGACATCGTCATCCCATCGCGCAAGTGCGTTGTCGTTGCCGCTACTGAGCGCGATCTCCTGCACGAAGCCGCGCGCGCCGGGCTCTTGGGCTTGAGTGACCGAGACAAGTAATGAAGCGGCGGCAATAAGGGCCGCTGAGAAGCGAATTAAGCGCATGTTGATTACCCCTCAAACAAGTCGAGGGTATGCGCCACTTTTTTGCCTCACAATGACGAACACACCAGATCACGCACTTCTGAACGAGCGTTCACGCGCGCGTGATCTGGTGTTGTCTTACCCTTATTGCGCGGACGCGTCGTCAATGCGCCGCGCGATCGATGCGATCTGACGATCTGAGTTCTCGTTCCGCGCGCGATAGAGACCATCAAGATACGCCAGGTCCCAAGCCGTGAGGCCGGTCGGCGTCGACGACGATTGCGTGAAGAGATTCAAGATCGTCGGATAGTTGGCGGTGCGAGCGTCTGGGTTGAGCTGCGCAAGCGCCGCGAAGGCCACGTAGTCCATCCAAGCGCTTACAGGCGTGTTGGCAACGCGGCGCGCGTCAACAATGAGCAATGCATAGCTGAGTTCGTTGTTCGATTCGGCGCCACGCC
>CADEDT010000203.1 GCA_902826145.1 uncultured Caulobacteraceae bacterium | reverse complement strand
GATTCCGTTGCGAAATGGCGTAATGAGCGCGGGAATCGAGCCGTGAACCATGAACTGATGCCTGTTGAGGGGTGGTCTTGGCGCGATTCCTGCCACAGTGTCAGGCGAGGTTAAATAGCGGCCCGCCGACCCTGGTTTGCGGGCCGCAGGTTGTTTCGTTGCGAGGCGGGTGAATGAACCGACCCAAAATGATCCGTATCGGCGCGATGGTCGTCGCCGCGAGCGCGATCTTGGTTGCGTCGAGCGCAGTCGGGCAGCAGGAGGCCGCGCCTGGCCCGGGCGGCGCGCAAGCCAGCACGTTCATTCCACCGATGCCGTCGGCCGCCGAGCGCATGCGCCTGCGCGACGGCCTGACCGCCGCCGAAAACCGCGACTGGGGCGGGCTCGCTTCGCTCCGCGACAGCGCGACCGATCCGCTCATCCGCCGCATGCTGCAATGGCGTTGGGCGTCGGCTAACGAAGCACCGCTCTATTTCGCCGACATCAAGCAAGCGTTGGATGAACTCCAAGGCTGGCCTGGCCGCAACACGATGCGGACGCGCGCCGAGCAGGCGATCCTGGATAGCCGCCTCTCGCCGTCAGAGCGCATCACGTTCCTCCGCCAAGACGGCGGGCCGCTCACCGGAGACGGGCGCATCGCGCTTGCGATCGCATTGCGCGACGCCGGCCAGCGTTCGGAAGCCAACGAAATCGCCCGCGCCGCTTGGCGCGAAGATGCGCTGACCAGCGCCATGGAAGATCGCGCGCAGGCAGAATTCAGCTCAGTCTTCACGCAGGAGGATTACGCCGCCCGCGTCAATGGCCTCCTCTGGCGGGACCAACGCTCTGCGGCGCAGCGCCTTCTTACGCACGTTTCACCAGCTGACCGCGCACTTGCGCACGCACGCATCGCGGTTCAAACGCGCCAACGGCGAGGACTGCAAGCGGCGATCGATGCGGTGCCTGCTTCGCGCCAGGACGACCCCGGTCTGCTGTTCGACCGCGCTCAGTATCGCCGCCGCACCGACCAACCGGTCGACGCCATGCAGATGGCCGCCCGCATTAGCCCGACTGAAGCGCCGGCCGCTGCGCGCCCGGACATCTTCAACGAGCGCCGCCTTTACGTGCCGCGCGCCATGCGCGCCGGAAATTACTCGCTGGCCTATCAGCTTGTCTCCAACCACGGCCTCCGCTCGGGCGAAGCCTTCGCCGACGCCGAGTGGCTCGCAGGCTGGCTCAGCCTCCGCTATCTCGGCCAACCGCAGCGCGCCGCCGAACACTTCTCGCACCTGAGCGAAAACGTTTCCTCGCCGGTGAGCCTCTCGCGTGCGCTTTACTGGCGCGCCGAAGCGGCGCGGGCGCTCGGCAACACGGGCGAGTCCGAACGGCTCTTCAACGAAGCGGCGCGCTTTAACTTCACCTATTACGGCCAGCTTGCCGCGACACGTGGCAATCGCAGCGCAAACCTCTCTCTGCCAGAAACGGCCCAGGTCAGCGCCGAAGCCCGCAGCCGCTTCGAGAACCGCGAACTGGTTCGCGCGCTGCGCCTCATGGCCGAAGTCGGCGCCCAGCGCGACTTCGAGTCGATCGCATTCTATCTTGATGACACGCTCGACGATCCGATGGAAATCGAGCAGCTCTCGCAGCTCGCGCGTGAGCAATCCTACAACCGCACGGCGCTCCGCAGCGCCAAGGCCGGGCTCTTCCGCAACGTGGTCGCCACCAGCGCCGCCTATCCGCTGATCGAGTTGCCCGCCACGGTTCAACAGCAACGCCGCATCGAGCCGGCGCTCGTGCTGGCCATCATCCGTCAGGAAAGCGAGTTTGAAGCCGGCGCCGTCTCGCACGCCAACGCACACGGTCTGATGCAATTGATCCCGTCAACGGCGCAGGCGCAGGCGCGTCGTGAAGGGATGACCTATCAGCGTTCGTCGCTCACCGCCGACCCGCAATACAACATGACGCTCGGCTCCGCGCACCTCGCGGATTTGGTCGATAGTTTCAACGGCTCGTACGTGCTGGCGATTGCCTCATACAACGCGGGCTCCCACCGCACCCGCGAATGGATCGGCGACTTCGGTGACCCACGATCTTCGTCGGTGGACGTGGTCGACTGGATCGAACTCATCCCATTCTCTGAAACGCGTAACTACGTGCAGCGCGTGACCGAGAACCTGCAGGTCTATCGCTATCGCCTGGCTGGCCAGCCGACGCCGATCACGCTTGAGCAGGATCTGAAGCGCGGCGGCTAAGCCGCCAGCGCACGCTCGAAGGTCTCTACGTCCACGTTACCGCCACTGGCGATAACCGCCACCGTCTGCCCGTGCACCTCCGCGCCAACGTCGAGCAGGGCCGCGAGCGATGCGGCGCCTGACGGTTCAAGCACAAGCTTCAACCGCTGAAACGCAAACTTCATCGCACGCAGCACGGCGTCATCACTCACAGCGATCACGCGCTCGAACCGCTCGCGCGCAATAGCGTAGGTGATCTCGCCCATCTGTTCGGTAAGCAGGCCATCGCAGATCGAGCGGATTCCTGGCGCGTTGCGCTGGATCGAGCCCGCCTCCAGCGTGCGCTGAATATCGTTGTGCCCCTCCGGCTCCACAGCGAATACGCGCGTCTTCGGCAACGCCAGCGCCGTGCCTGTAGACAAACCACCGCCGCTCGCCGGTACAAACACGATGTCCGGCGAAATCAGCTCTGCGATCTCCAACCCGGCGGTCCCCTGCCCCGCCAGCACAAACGGGTCATCGAAAGGTTTGATTAAGGAAGCGCCGCTCTCGCTTGCGATGCGTGCGCCGATCTCTTCGCGGCTCTCGCCGACGCGATCATAGGTCACCACCGTCGCACCAAGGCTGCGCGTGGTGTCGAGTTTGATCTTCGGCGCATCGGCCGGCATCACGATCGTCGCTTTGATGCCGAAGAGCTTCGAAGCCGTCGCCACCGCGATCGCATGATTGCCCGATGAGAAGGCGATCACGCCTTTCGCGCGGACATCCGGCGCAAGCGTCGCGATCGCGTTCGTCGCACCGCGCATCTTGAAGGCGCCGCCGCGCTGTAGGTTCTCGGCCTTCACCCAAACCTTCGCGCCCGTGATCTCATCCAACACATCGTTGCGAATGAGCGGCGTGCGAACCGCAATGCCTTCGATCCGCTTCGATGCGGCCTTCACGTCTTCAATCGTCGGGATCATCAAGAGCCTCTCGGTTTCGCGCGTCGCGTCGGCGGCGCCGTCAACGGATCATCCGGCCATGGGTGCTTCGGGTAACGGCCGCGCATCTCGCTGCGCACCGCCGCATATGAGCCTCGCCAGAACCCAGGCAAGTCCTTTGTCGTCTGAACGGGACGATGCGCCGGGGAAAGCAGGCGCAAGCTCAGCGGCACGCGCCCGTTGGCGATCGTCGGGTGCTTGTCCTGCCCAAACATTTCCTGCAACCGCACATCCAGCGCCGGCCCGCCATCGCTTTCATAATCGATTGCCAGCGACGAGCCGGCGGGCGTCTCAAACCGCGCCGGCGCTTCTGCATCGAGACGGCGGCGCTGCTCGTACTCAAGCGCATTGAGCAGCGCGCGCGACACGTCAACGGCCTTCAAGTTTGAAACACCGTCGAGCGCCTGTCCGAGCCATTCCGCCACAGACGATTGCAGCGCCTCGTCACTCCAATCCGGCCAACCATCTCCCTCGATGCCGCGCATGAACCGAACCCGCGCCAACGTCTGCTTCGCGCCTTCCGTCCAATCCAAGAGACTCAACCCGTCGTCGCTGACGACATCCAGCAGCGCCTGCGAAAGCTCCGCGCCTGACAACCGCTCAAGCGGGCGCTCAGAAAGCACCAGCTTGCCTAGTCGCCGCACTTCACGTGCGCGCAGCGCGCCCGTTGTCGGATCTATCGTCGCTGATGCGCGTGTTTCGATCTGCTTACCAAACAGTTGCTCGATATCTTCGAACGCGATCGGCGCGCCGAGCAACACCTGTGCGCGGCCAGCCGCGCCCGCCATATCGGCAATCACAGCGTACTGTTCGCGCGCCAACGGAGAGGCGTCGTCCACCATCGCCGCGCGGCCATTCGCCAACGAGAAGCCGCCTTGGTGCTGCTTTGCCACGCGGTCCGGGTAAGCAATGGCGAGCACACGGCCTGCATGATCCTCGTTCATATCGCCACGCGCGCCACCCGCCATTCGCGCGATGCGATCCGCCAGCGCTCGCGCGCTCTCGGCGCGCTGACCACGTTCGCCGGCGAAGCGAAGCAAGCGGTCGCGCAAATCCGCACTACGTCCGCCAAGGCCTTGCTCCGTCAGCACCACAGCGATCCGCGCCGCGAGCAGCGCTTCATCATCTCGCGCCGCGCCGATCACCATGTGCGCCAACCGCGCCGGCAGCGGCAGCTTCGCGACCACTTCTCCATGCGGCGTCAGTCGCTCGTCATCATCCAGTGCGCCGATCCGTTTCAGCAACGCAATCGCCTCGGCCCAAGCCGGCGCGGGTGGCGGATCGAGCCACGCCAATGTCGACGGATCGCTGACACCCCATGCCGCGAGATCGAGCGCCAACCCGCTCAGATCCGCATCCATGATTTCCGGACGATCGAACTGCGGCAGGGCGCGCGTTTCGCCTTCGCTCCACAAGCGCCAGCACACACCCGCCTCAAGTCGCCCGGCGCGACCAGCGCGTTGCGTGATCGCCGCTTGGCTCGCGCGCACCGTTTCCAAGCGCGTCAGTCCCAAAGCAGGTTCAAACTTGGGCCGCCGCGCCAAACCGCTGTCGACGACAATACGCACGCCTTCGATGGTCAAACTCGTCTCGGCAATCGATGTCGCTAACACCACCTTGCGCCGTCCGGCGGGCGCAGGTGAAATCGCAGCATCCTGATCCGCCGGACTCATCGCGCCGTAGAGTGGGCGGACGTCGACATTCGGATCACGCACCGTCGCGCGCAATTGCTC
>CADEDT010000202.1 GCA_902826145.1 uncultured Caulobacteraceae bacterium | reverse complement strand
CACCCGAACGCCGACAAGCTGCAAGTCTGCCAAGTCGAAACCAAACTCGGCAATCTCGAAATCGTCTGCGGCGCGCCCAACGCGCGCGCGGGTCTCGTCACCGCCTTCGCGCCGATCGGCACCTACATTCCAGGCTCTGGCATCACGCTCGAACCGAAGCCGGTGCGCGGCGTCGTCTCCAACGGCATGCTCTGCTCCGGCGCCGAGCTTGAGCTCGACACCGACGCCGACGGCATCCTCGAACTCGATCCGGAACTGAAAGTCGGCACGCCGCTCGCCGAAGCACTCGGCCTCAACGATCCGGTGATCGATATCGAAGTCACGCCGAACCGGCCCGATTGGCTCGGCGTTTCCGGCATCGCCCGCGATCTCGCCGCCGCCGGCATCGGCAAAGTCACGACGAAGCCCGTGCTCCCGGTGCCCGGCCGCTACCCGTGCCCGCAAAAAGTAGAGATCGACGACACGCACGCGTGCCCGATGTTTGCGAGCCGCTACATTCGTGGGCTCAAGAACGGCCCGTCGCCGCTTTGGCTCCAGCAAAAGCTCCGCGCCATCGGCCAAAAGCCGATCAGCGCGCTCGTCGACATCACCAATCTGCTGACGCACGACCGTAACCGCCCCGCACACGTCTACGACGCCTCGAAACTTAAAGGCACGCTTCGCGCGCGCATGGGGCGCGCCGGCGAAACCTGTATGGCGCTCAATGGCAACGTCTACGACGTGACGGCCGACATGTGTGTCATCGCTGATGACGCCAACGTGCAAGGCCTTGGCGGCGTTATCGGCGGCGAGCTGTCGAAGGTCACCGAAGAGACCACCGACATTTTGCTCGAGTGCGCCTACTTCGACGCTACCATCACGCACAAGACCGGCCGCGCGCTGACGCTCACCACCGACGCGCAGTATCGCTTCACGCGTGGTGTGGATTCCGGTTTTGTCGTGCCTGGCCTTGAACTGGCCACGCGTCTCATACTCGACATCTGCGGTGGCGAGCCGAGCGAAATCCAAGTGGCCGGCGATCTGCCGCCGCCGCCGAAGGCCATTTTCTTCGATCCCGATCGCGTCCGCCACCTAGCCGGCATCGACGTGAAGCCGACGCGCGTGCGCGCCGTGCTGAAGGACCTCGGCTTCGAAACCAGCGCCGAAGGGCAGGGCTCGAAGCGCATTATCGTCGAGCCGCCGACCTGGCGCCGTGACGTCGAAGGCAGCGCCGATCTCGTCGAAGAAGTCGCGCGCATCGAAGGCTTCGATAAGCTGCCGGTGCTCGACCCGCCCCGCGCCGCGGGCTTCCGATCACCGCCCGCCAGCGTCGGCGAAAGCCGAGCGCGCCTCGCGCGTCGCGCAGCCGCGTCGCTCGGCTACAATGAAGCCATCACCTGGAGCTTCTGCTCGCGCGCGCAAGCCGAAGTGTTTGGCGGTGGCGCTGAAGACATGCTCGTCGCCAACCCGATCGCCAGTGAACTCGATTGCATGCGCCCAACCGCGTTGCCGAACTTGCTTATGGCCGCGCAACAGAACGCCAATCGCGGCTTTGACGACGCGCGTCTGTTCGAGGCAGGGCCGGCGTATGCAAACAGCAACGACGGTGGCCAGCAACGTACGCTCACCGCCGTTTGGCAAGCCCGCGCATCGCGCCACTGGCGTGCCGCGCCGCAGCCGGACATCTTCGATGTGAAGCGCGATGTGCTGATGGTTCTCGAAGCCATCGGTGCGCCAGTTGCTTCGCTGCAAACTTTCAGCGATGCGCCTGCGCATTGGCGCCCCGGCCGCACCGGCGCACTGAAGCTCGGCCCGAAAGTGATCGCGTACTACGGTGAAATCCACCCGCGCACGCTGAAAGCCATCGGCGTCGAACAGCCCGCGCTCGCATTCGAGATTTTTCTCGACGCCCTCCCAGCGCCGCGCGCGAAGGGCGGCCGCGCCAAGCCGTCGCTCGAAAAGCTCGACCTGCAGCCGCTCACCCGCGACTTCGCCTTCATTGTCGATGACAAGGTCACCGCTCAAGACGTTGTCCGCGCCGCCATCGGCGCCGACAAAGCGCTGATCACCGACGTGAACCTGTTCGATGTCTACCGTGGCGAACGCATGAGCGCCGGCAAAAAGAGCCTTGCCATCGAAGTGACCCTGCAGCCGCGCGAGAAGACGCTCACCGACGCCGAGATCGAGGCCGCCAGCGCCAAGATCGTCAGTGCGGTGATGAAGGCGACGGGCGGGACGCTTCGCGGCTAGTCAGCGCGGAATTCTGCCAATGCCGTATTCCGCCGAACGACGCCGTGTGCTGCTGCGGTGATCGCACTCACGGTCTCGCGCTCCAGCGAAACGTCGGTACGGGTGTCATAGAGCGCGTCGTACTCGCTCTCCGTCATGTCGCGGAATGTGATCACGTCCATGCTCAAGCTGATGTCGTCGCAACGCCAATTCGCGCGGATCACGTCTTCAGGCAAGTTGCAGCGCCACTCTCTCAAGGCGCGCTCATACGCGGGCAGAGTGGCGCGCCAAACATCCACAGACGCGCGTTTCGATACTTCCGTACCGACGTCGATCGGTGAAACGATCATCTCTGCCACGCCGATCTCGTCGGTCCCGCGCTGTTGATAAGTGCGCGGGCGGATGTACTCGGCATTGACCACAAGAAACAAAACTCGTTTTGCTTGCAGAGCCTCTCGCGACGTTAGCGGCGCTGGCGGACCTTCAGCTGCGCGTGTCACCTGAAGGCTCAGCAGCCCGAGATTGTCAGCGACGCCGCCGTCGCCCAAGTGGAGGTAACGCTGCCCAGCGCGAGTATCGCCGCGATAGTTCAGGAACGCGCGCGCCGTCTGACGCACGTTCTCCGGCGCGCTTCGATCCTCAATGATGCGCGTTGTCCACGTCGGCGGGCCTTCGCAGCGCGGAGCATAGCTCTCGATCAGCACTGGTCTGAAGACGACCGGCACCGCCATAGACGCCGCTACCGCATCGGCGACACGAACTTGTCTCACGTCGCTACAAATGCCGTCGAAGAAAAATTGCGTGAATGCAAACGGTGATGAATTGTAGAGGTCCGTGGCGTTGAGCACGACGCGCGGCCCCGCGCGCATATCCCCCATGCGGGCGCCGCGATAGAGATTCTCGTCGAGCCAGCCTGAAAGCTGCCGCGGTCCGTTCATGCCGCCGCTAAAGGCGCCGAGCAGACCCGCCGGCGACGTCGCCCCGCGTACGCGCCAGGTTTGTGCGAGATAGGCTTCATCGAATGTATCGAGTCCCGCTTCGCCGTTCAGCGCGTAGTACGCTGCCAACACTGATCCGCCCGAAACGGACGTGATCATCGCAACGTGTTCGCTGAGCGGCCGTCCGTCTCGACCAAGCGTCGCGCGCAATTCCTGCAACACGCCTAAGTGAAACGACGCTGCCCGCGCGCCGCCACCGGAAAGCGCAAGCACAATGAGATCATCACCAACTGGCGCACGGCCTTCGATATCGGCACGCAAGCCACCAAGCGGTGTGTTGATCGGCGTTGTTGTCGTTGCGCATGCGCTGACAAACAACGAAAGAACTAGAAAGAGGCCCCGCGACATTGCGCAGTTTCCGCACGCGCGTCAGCCCTTGGCAAGCCCTTACGCTTGTCCCATATCGGTCGCGCGCGGGACGGCTCGCGCGCTTTCCACCATTGGGGACGGCCCCTATAAGCGCCAGCGCGCGAAGGAGTCGTTCATGCAAGCGTGGATCATGCTGGGAGCCGCCGGACTGTTCGAAATCGTCTGGGCAATCGGGCTCAAATATTCTGACGGCTTCACCAAAACCGTCCCGAGCACCATCACCATTATCGCCATGCTGATCAGCATGTGGCTGCTCGCACAGGCCGCGCGCGAGCTTCCGATTGGCACGGCTTACGCGGTGTGGACGGGTATTGGCGCTGTCGGTGCGGCGTTGCTTGGCATCATGCTGTTCCACGAGAGCGCCAACGTTGTGCGACTTGGCTGCATTGCGCTGATCGTCGTTGGGATCGTGGGCTTGAAATTTTCAACGCCCGCCTGAACGCCCTTGCCGGACTCGCGCGCCTAGTTACAACGGCGCGCGAGGAGGGGCGCGATGCCTCTGATCAAGCGTAAACACGGCACGATCAAAGCCTACATTCACGACTGGCTCGAACCCGATCAGCCGGGCGGCATCAATTTCTTCTCCGCGACGATCATCACGTTGGTGATCGTCAGCTTGTTGTCGCTCGCGCTCGAAACTGAGTTGCTGCGCGACGACACGCATCTCGACCGCTCGCCGCTGCCGCTCGTCCAGTTCCTCAACGTCGCGGTTGTCTGGGTGTTTGCGATCGAGTTCGCGCTGCGCTTCTGGTCTGAGGGCGAGAATCCCGCGCACAAAGGTGTCGCTGGACGACTGCGCTTTCTCATGCAGCCGGTCACGATCGCCGACGTGTTGGCGTTCGGGCCCGAGCTGACCGCGATGCTGCTCTTCCCGGAATATTCCGGCGCACTGTTCCCCGCGCTACGCGCATTGCGTCTATTTCGGTTGTTCAAGTTAGCGCGCTATGTGCCTGCGTTCGCGATCGTTGGAGCGGCCGTGAAACGTGCTTGGGCGCCGTTGATGGCCGCGCTCTGCGTGGCGGGCGCGCAGCTGTATATCGCGGCGATGATGCTCTACCTCATTGAAGGCGATACAAAGCCGCAAGCCTTCGGCTCGATCGCGCGCGCCATGTGGTGGGCAGTCGTGACGCTCACCACTGTTGGCTATGGTGACGTCTATCCCGAGACGATGTGGGGGCGTGTGGCAGCTGGCCTCGTCGCGCTCGCTGGCGTTGGTATCGTCGCGTTGCCAACCGGTATTCTCGCGTCATCGTTCGCCGAGGAATTCCGCGAACGTCACGAGCGCGAACAGGCCGCTAAGAAAGCACGCGAAGCGGAAGCAAAACACCAGAAACGATAAGCCCAAAAAGCAACGAGCCCGGCTTTTGGCCGGGCCCGCGCTTAGTTCTAGCTCTTACGAGCGGCGATTAGCGGAAGCTGATCGTCACCGCCGTACGGCGGTTCAGAGGCTCACGCAC
>CADEDT010000201.1 GCA_902826145.1 uncultured Caulobacteraceae bacterium | reverse complement strand
GGTCGTATGCTGAAGGGCCTCGTCGCCTGGTGGGGGCGCAACCCCGTCGCCGGCAACCTGCTGATGCTGTTTTGCGTCATCGCGGGTGTCTTCTCCTTCAATCAGATGGAGAAGGAATTCTGGCCGCCAGGCAGTGACGACGGCGTGTTCATCAATGCCGTGTGGCCAGGCGCGAGCCCGGAGGACATGGAAAGCCAGGTCGTCGTCCGCATCGAAGAGGCGACGTCTGACCTCGACAATATCGACTGGGTGCGTTCGCGTTCGGGCGAGGGCTTCGGTTGGGTGCGCCTTGCCGCCGATCCAGGCACCGACGTAGATGCGATGACGGAAGAAGTGCGCTCGCGCGTGGCTTCGATCTCCGGCTTGCCGCAAGGCATGGAACCAGTCCAAGTCGCGCGCCAGATCGGCCGCAACTGGTCCATCATCATCGGCGTCCACGGCGACGTCGACGAACGCACGCTGCGCAACACCGCCGAGCGCCTGCGCGATAAGCTCTCGCTCCTGCCCGGTGGCGCAAACACCGTCGTCGTTGGCGTGCGCACACCCGAAGTCTCGATCGAGGTGTCGGAAGCTTCGCTTCAAGCCTACGGCCTCACGTTTGATGAAGTCGCGCGCGCGGTGCGCTCGAACTCAATGAACGTGGGCGCCGGCTCGGTGCGCACTGCCGATGGGAACTTCCAGCTCCAGGCGCGCAACCTCGCCGACAGCGAACTCGATTTCGAGAACATCATCGTCCGTCAAACGCCAGATGGCGGCGCAATCCGCGTTGGCGACGTGGCCACCGTCATCGACGGCTTCCAGGACACCAACCTCTATTCGCGCATGAACGGCGAGCCATCGGCGCTCGTATCGCTGCAGACCGCTGACCATTTCAACATCTGGGACACGAACAAGGCCGTCCAAGAGGCGCTCACCGATATCCGCACCGAGCTGCCGGCCGGCGTCCAAATCACGACGATCTATAACGAGAGCGAAGACTATAACGCGCTGCTCGGCATTCTCTTTCAGAACGCCGCGCAAGGCTTCTTCCTCATCTTCGTGCTGCTGCTGCTAACGCTGCACCCGAAGGTGGCCTTCTGGTCGACGCTTGGCGTCATGACCGCCTTCGCGGGTTCGTTCTTCATCCTGCCTTACGTCGGCATCTCGCTGAACTTTATGAGCGTGTTCGGCTTCCTCTTGGTGCTTGGCATCATGGTCGACGACGCGATTATCGTCGGCGAGGCAGTCTACGAACGCGCCGAGCGAGGTCACACCGGCGCGGACGCATCAATTCTCGCGACTCAAATGGTGCTGAAGCCGCTGGTTGCTTCCGTGTTCGTGACCATGATCGCCTTCAGCCCGATGATGCTCCTTGAGGGCGACGTGCGTCAGTTCACGATGGCGATCTCGATCGTCGTCATGTCGACGCTCGTCTTCTCGCTGATCGAGAGCTTGATCATCCTCCCAGCGCACTTGGCGCACGTAACTCTACCTGATCCCAACAAGCCCGGCTTTTTCAGCAAGCTGATGGCGTTCCAGCAGCGGTGTGCGCAATCCGTGCTTTGGGTGGCGAAGAACATTCACGGCCCACTCGTGCGCGCCGCGGTTCGGTTTCGGTATCTGACTTGGGCGATCTTCCTTGTCGTCATGGTGCTCGGCGTCGGCCTAATGATTTCCGGCCGCGTGAAGCAGACCTTCATGCCGGAAGTCGAAGGCGACTTCATGATCGCCTCGATCACACTGCCGCAAACCACCCCCTTCTCCCGCATGGAGCAGGTCGCAGATCAGCTCGACGCGGCGCGGCGCGCACTCGAAGAAGAAACCGCCGACAACGCGGTTGAGGATCCAAACACGGGAACGATGTCGCGTGGCGTTGTGCGTTCGTGGAGTCAGTCGATCGAGGAAAACTCGATCCGCGCCTATGTCGGCCTTACGCCGCCCGAGACACGCTCGGAACTACGCTCGAAGCAAATTACAGAACGCCTCGAACAATTGCTCGGCGAAGTGCCAGACGCCGACGAAATCAGCTTCTCGCTGTCGGGCGGCGGCTCGCCCGCCATCGACATGGCGCTGATGGGCGAAAACAAAGAAGACCTCGCAGCGGCCGTTGAAGAACTAAAGGCGCGCCTACTGCAGTTCTCCGACGTGACTAGCGTCCGCGACAGCCAGGATGCCGCCAACGAGGAGCTGCGCTTTGCCTTGCTTCCGGGCGCCGAACAGCTCGGCATCACTTTGGGCGATGTGACGCGCCAAGTGCGGCAAGCTTACTTCGGCGACGAAGTGCAACGCCTGCCGCGCGAAGGTGACGACGTACGCGTCTACGTCCGCTACCCGCGCGACGACCGGCGTACGCTTGAAAGCCTCGGCTCCTTCCGCATCCGCACTTCGGATGGCCGTGAAGTGCCGCTGGCAAGTGTTGCGACGTGGGAATTCGCGCCAGGCGTGACCGGCCTCGATCGCCGTCAACGCATGAGCTCGATTCTCGTCACCGCCGATCTCGTGAACGCCGAAGGCCGCCAAGAGATCATGCGCACGCTCGACACCGACTTCTGGCCCGGGTTCGAGGCGCGCTACAGCACCGTCTCGCGCCGCGCGATCGGTGAAGCTGAAGGCCAAGCTGAGTTCATGGAGAACTTGTCGCGGCTCATGCTGCTGGCGTTCGCCGCGATCTACTTCCTGCTCGCGGTGACGTTCCGCTCGTACGCGCAACCCGTGATGATCCTTTGTGTCATCCCCTTCGCGATCGTGGGCGCGCTGCTCGGGCACTTGGCCTTCGGGATCAGTTTCGCACTCTTCTCATGGCTGGGCATGATCGCGGCCATCGGCGTCGTCGTGAACGACAACGTCGTGCTCGTTGATCGCTGCAACCAGATCCGCGGCTACTTCGCGCTGCGGATCAAGGGCTCGGGCAAGCCGTTGCCGGAAGACGGTGGTTTCGAGCCGCACGACATCACGCTGCCGAACGGGCAAGTGGTCGAGTACATCGGCATCGCGCCTGATCTTGAGCCGCACGAAGAGATGATCATGGAGGGTTCGTCCTCGGGCTTCCAACGCGGCCCGATCGAACTCAAAACTTCGGCTCAAATGCGCTGGGACAGCTCTGAATACCGCGAACGAGCGGAAGAGCTGGAAGGCATGGGCTTCCAGGTCATGCGCGTGAAGGCCGAGAACGGGATCGCAGAAGCCTCGGTTTCGCGCTTCCGCCAGATCTTCCTGACTTCGGTCACGGAATTCGTCGGCACCTCGCCGATGATCCTGGAGAACGCGGCGATCGTGCAGTTCTTGAAGCCGATGGTCATCAGCTTGGCCTTCGGCGTCTTGATCTGTATGCCGGCGACCTTGATCCTGACGCCCGCCTTCTACATGATCGGCATCGACATCAAGCGCGTCCTCGGCGGCCTTTTTGGCTTCTACGGACGTCTGTATGGGGGCCGCCGGAAACTAGCCGCGGCGGAATAAGAACAGAACTCGGAGGGTAGTACATGATGAAGTTGACTCGCCGCGCCATGGGCGCGTCGTCGGTCGCGCTTTTGGCCGGTTGCGCCACGGGCGCCGCGAGCACCACGGAAGAAGCCGCAACGGCGCGTGCGCCTGCCGCGATCGGCGCCTGGGGCGTTGACCTGACCGCCCGCGACGAAAGCGTAAAGCCCGGCGACGATTTCTTCCGCTACGCCAACGGCGGCTGGATGCAGCGTACGCAAATCCCGGCGGATCGCACGCGCTGGGGCACGTTCGACATCCTGCGCGAGAAGGCTGACAACGACGCGCGCGTCATCATCGAAGAAGTGGCGCTTGCAGGCGGTCAACCTGGCTCGAACCAGCAAAAGATCGCCGACTACTACAACTCATTCCTGAACCAACAGCAGATCGACGCTGCGGGGCTCGCGCCGGTGCAGGCGGAAATCGATGAGATCGCCGCGCTTCGTAATCACGAAGATACTATCCGGCTCGTTGGGCGCCCTGGCGTTGCGGTCAGCTTTCCGATCGCCATTTTCGTTGGCCTCGATGAGCGCAACCCGAACCGCTACATCTGCAACATGGTGCACGCAGGCCTCGGCCTGCCGGAGCGCGAATACTATCGCCGTACCGACGGCGAATTCCCGAACATCCGCCGTGAGTACGAAGCGCACATCACGCGCCTGCTAACACTTGCCGGCCAATCGAACGCGTCAGCGCAAGCGCGCCGCATCGTGGCGCTTGAAACGCAGATCGCCGAGCGTCACTGGCCGATCGCCGATCGCCGCGATCGTTCACGCACCTACAATCTGAAGAACCGCGCTGAGATCCGCGCGCTGGCGCCAAGCTTCCCATGGGATGCGGCCTTCGAAAGCCAAGGCTTGGGCGCCGTACAGGAAGTCGTCATCTCCGAACTCTCGGCGATGGGCCCACTGGCAGAGCTCTACGTGCGGACGCCAGTTTCGACCTGGAAGTCCTACCTCACCTACCACTTGGTTCGTAACAACGCCGCGGTGCTGCCGAGCAACATCGATGCCGAAGTATTCGCCTTCTACGGCACGACGCTCAACGGCCAGCCGCAGCAGCGCGAGCGCTGGAAGCGCGCGGTGCAAGCGGTGAACGGTTCGATGGGCGAAGCCATCGGCCAGATTTACGTGAACCGCCACTTCCCGCCGGCGGCGAAGCAACAAATGAGTGATCTCGTCGAGAACCTTCGTCGCGCGTATGGCGAGCGCATTGATCAACTCTCGTGGATGTCGGCAGAAACGAAAGTCGCTGCGCGTGAAAAGCTCCGCACGTTCCGTCCGAAGATCGGCTACCCGGATCGCTGGAAGGACTATTCAGGTCTCGAAGTCCGCGCCAACGACGCTTACGGCAACAATAAGCGCGCCGGCATCTTCGACTGGAATTTCGATCTCGCGCGTCTCGCCCGCCCGACCGACAAGGACGAGTGGTTCATGACGCCGCAAACGGTGAACGCTTATTACAATCCGACGTTCAACGAGATCGTCTTCCCAGCAGCGATCCTGCAGCCGCCGTTCTTCGATCCGAACGCGGATCCAGCCGTGAATTACGGCGCCATCGGCGGCGTCATCGGTCACGAAATGGGCCACGGCTTCGA
>CADEDT010000200.1 GCA_902826145.1 uncultured Caulobacteraceae bacterium | reverse complement strand
TGAGCGCGTTCATCATTCCCCGATTCGGCCGCTGGCTCGACTTCACGATCGCACTTGCGCTCGGTTTGTGGTGCCTGTGAGTAAACGCAAAATAGGCGGCGAAGCTCACGCCCCGCCGCCCATTAGTATTCACAATACCGTCGCTTAGTGCTGGCCCGCGAATTCCACGTCGCGGCGGGCCGAGATGATCGTCACCACCACGCCAGCGAGCACGTCCAGCAGCGCCATCACCAAGATCACGAAGAACGTGCTGGTTGCGAACGCTGGGTGTAGCAGGAATTCCACAAGGCAGATGATGAACACCAGCATCGAGAGCGCGTGATTGAAGATCGCGGCTGTGCCGGTGGAAGTTGATTTCAACAGCTCAATGAAGAGCAGGATCAACGCGAGCAAAACAAGCACGTCGCCGAAAGCGATCGTCCATTCTGCGCCAGAGGCCATGGGCATCCGGATCCACGCGTCGGCCAAGTGCTGACGCACCGCGGCCCCGTCGCCATTGTTCGCCGCCGTCGCCCCGAACGCCCAGATATTGTAGGTCAGGACTGGGATAAGGATCAGCGGAAATACGTTGAAAATAGCGCCCATTGGGCCCCCCGTGTTCGCAGGCCGGCGATTTCTTGCCGCTGCAGCTAAACCAACCGTGCCGTCTCTGCTCACAGCTCGTCTGTCCCTCCCGGCAAACGCGACCGGCTTCTGAGCCACATAACGCCCCAGAGGTCCGTCATGTTCGCGGCCAGTCTGCCGAGATTCGTGTACTTCGAGCGTCCGGCGCTCCGCTGTCGATGATTAACCTCCAAAAACTCGACTGCATAGCCTTCGCGCAGCATCAGCGCGGGCATGAAACGATGCATGTGGTCGAAATACGGGAGGCGCAAAAAAGCGTCACGTTTGAAGACCTTGACACCGGAACCGCTATCCGCCGCGCCATCCTTCAGTGCAGCGTTGCGGATGTTGTTGGCAATCCTGGAGGCAGCCCGCTTGCTCCAATTGTCCTGCCGCTTGGTCCGATGGCCCGCGACCATGCCCAAGTTCACCGGCGCTTCCGGCCTTGTGAGCTTCGCCAGCAGCTTTGGCAGGTCCGCAGGGTCATTCTGCCCATCGCCGTCCAAAGTGCCGATCATCGGCGCACGCGCCGCCAGCACGCCGCTGCGCACCGCCCGGCTCTGCCCGGAATTGGTTCGATGTCCCAACAACCGCAACGAAGGCAGCTCAGCCTTTAGCGCCGCCAGTTCCGCGCGCGTGTCATCCCGGCTGCAGTCGTCGACGAACACCATCTCGTAGGAGCGGCCGTCCAGCACCGACGCGATCTCGCGCGCCAGGTTGGCCGCGTTCCCCTCTTCGTTCATGACCGGCACGACGACGCTGAATTCGATGTTCTCTGCCAAAAGCGTCCCCGGGGGCGTGAAAAGCGGGGTCTCTTAGCCGCTCCTGGGCCATGAGGCGAGTGGGCGCACCCGGAAGGGCTGCAAACCGTCATACTGGTCCATCAAACTGGAGCCTCGATGGCCGCACCCGCTTCCCTGGCTCTGTTCGACCAGTTCGCCCGCGGGTGGCGAGGCTATGTGCTCATCGCTTTGATCGCGCTGGCCTCCGGGTTCATGGGCGCCACGCGCGTGCCGGTCACCGATATCGACGAAGCCCGCTTCGCTCAGGCGACGCGGCAGATGATCGAGGACGACGATTACGTCCGCATCCGCATTCAGGATGCGGAGCGCAACCGAAAGCCTGTCGGCATTTACTGGCTGCAAGCGGCGTCGGTGAACGTCCTGCGGCCGCTCACTGACCGCCTGAATACGATCTGGCCCTATCGCGTGCCGTCAATGCTCGGCTTGATGCTCGCAAGCTTGGCGACGTTCTGGGCGGGCACGGTGCTTCTCGGCTCGCGGGCAGGCTTTGTCGGCGCAGCGATCTTCTCTGTTGGCATGCTCGCGGGCGCCGAGGGCATGCTCGCGAAGACCGACTCGGTGATGACTGGCTTCACGACGCTCGCTCTGGCGGCGCTGGCGCAATTGCGCATGGGCACGAGCAGACCTCGTCTTGTGTCGCTCGTGTTCTGGGCGGCCATCGGTTGCGGTATCATGATCAAGGGCCCCGTGACGCCGCTCGTCGCCACGCTGACGCTCGGCGCGCTTGTGCTCTGGGAACGGCGCGCGGCATGGGCGAAGCCGCTCGCCTTCTGGCCTGGGCCGCTTCTGGCGCTGGCGATCACACTGCCGTGGCTCATCGCGATTGGCATCGTCACAGAAGGCAGATTCTACGCTGATCTGCTTGTCAGAGAACTCGGTCCAAAGCTCGTCGCCGGCGGCGATCACCGCCACGGCGGCCTTCCCGGCTACTATCTGCTCTTGCTGCCGTTGCTGATCTTTCCAGCAACATACGCACTACCCGCCGCCGCGCGCTTGGCGTGGAGCACGGTCCGCGCGCCACGCAATGATGAAACGAGCGCGCCACTGCGCTTCTTGATCGCATGGGCGGCGCCGATCTTTCTCTTCTTCGAGCTCATGCCAACCAAGCTCGTTCACTACACGCTGCCTGCCTATCCCGCGATCGCGCTGATGTGTGCGGCGGGAATGTTCGCGATGCGCGGCAAACGTTGGCGCACCACACATCCGGCAGGTGTAGTGCTGTTCGGCGTGTTCGGCGCGCTGATCGTCGTGCTGATGGCGGTCGTCTCGACACTGATGCCAGGCTACCTCGCCGACGCTGGCTTGCGGCGCGCCATCGCCACCGCGTTGCTCGGGGCCGCAGCGATTGCGACTGCGATCACGGGCTTGATCATCCTACGCCGCCCAACAGCGCGCGCCGCAGTTCTCGTACTATGTGCGCTCGTGCTTTCGTTCAGCCTACGCGAGCGCTTGTTGCCGGAGGCTCGCGCCTTGTTCGTCAGCAATGAAGCCGCTGCCGCGATAACCCGCGCGCGGCTTATGCCAAAGGAGGACGAGGCATTCTGGATCATCGGCTACGAACAGCCGAGCATCATCTTTCTCACCCGCACATGGGTACGCATCGTGGAGATCGAAAACGTCGCCGAAACCGCATTTCACGCCGGCGACAGCATGATCATCGAAGGCCGTGTGCTGACTCAGGTGCAAACGGCGTTGCAAGCGCGCGGCTTGGAGTTCGAAGCCTTGGAGCAACCCGCGCGCGGCATGGCCATCGGGCGCGGCGAATACATGACGCTGAATATCGGACGCTTGCGCGAGATCGCTAGCGACGCGCCGGCGGACGCCCAGCCACCACGTCCTTGAGCCCAACCAGCACGGCAAACGCCGGCCCCGCTACGCGCGCGAAGGCGCGCTCGATCGGTGTCTTTGCGCTCTTCGTTGCAAACCGCGCCAAGCCTTGCGCCTGGTTGCGCTTGCGATCTTTCGCGTACTCAAACTGCACGCCCGCCGCGTTCGGCTGAAACAGCACGCTGCCGCCGGCAACGACAGCACGCCGGCAAAGATCGAGGTCGGCGTAGTCCGTATCGAATTGCTCGTCGAAGCCGTTGAGGTCGTTGAACGCGCCACGCGGCATCAGCATCAGCGCGCCGGACACCGCACCAACGCGCGTCGCGGACCGCTTGCGCGATGGACGCGCTGGCCAATCAACTGCAACCGCGATCGCCGAGAACGCATTCAGCGAGCCCGCCCGCGCCGCCTTCCGTTCTCGTCCTTCTAGATCAAGCAGCTTGCCACCAACGATCCACGGCTCCTTCGCATTCCCTGCTGCCGCCGCCAGACGCGCAACCGCGCCGCGCTGAAGCACAACGTCCGCGTCCAAGAACAACAAGCAGCGCCCCAGTGCATCGGCCGCGCCGATGTTCGCCGCCGCCGCTGTGCTTAAGCTCTCATCAGCGCGCACGACATGCACGTCGCGGCGATCCGCCTCGAACGCCCGCAGCATGGATGAAATGCTTTCCGGATTGCCGTGATCGACAATGATCAGCTCATCGATCAGCTCTTCCGCCAACGCGCTCCGCAGACACAGATCCAGCGGCGTTTGTCCGGACGAATTCGCGCGCACATTATGCGCCACCACGATCGCGGATACGCGTGGTTCCAACGTTGCGGAAATTGACCGTGCGCGTGACGGGTATCTGTCCAACGCTATCTCCGCCCCCGAGGCGATCCCACCGCCCCATCCTGGATTGTGCCGCAACCGCCGTAAAGGCGCCCGCAACCACAATCCAGAGTTAGAGGCATTACTGTCGTTTTAGATCGGGCGGCGTCGCTTCGGCGACAAGGGCGTCTTGTGCATCTGCGAGCGCCATCACCGTCTGCGCTTCGCCGCCAAAGCGCCGGATCGCAACACTGCGATCTTGCGCCTCTTTCTTGCCGACAACCGCAATCGCTGGGACCTTCGCCAGCGAGTGTTCGCGGATTTTGTAGCCGACCTTCTCGTTGCGCAAATCGAGCTCAACCCGGAGCCCTGCCTTGCGCAGCGTAGCAGCCACGTCCTCAGCGTAAGCGTCCGCCTCTGACGTGATCGTCGCGACCACGACCTGCACGGGCGCCAGCCACATCGGGAAGGCGCCGGCATAGTTTTCGATCACCACGCCGATGAAGCGCTCGAACGATCCGAAGATCGCGCGGTGCAGCATCACCGGCTTTTGTTTCGATCCGTCCTCGGCGACGTATTCCGCGCCGAGGCGTTCGGGCAGCACGTAGTCGTTCTGGATCGTGCCGCAGGTCCACATCCGGCCGATGGCGTCCTTGAGCTGGAAGTCGAGCTTCGGCGCATAGAACGCGCCGTCGCCCTTCGCGATCACCGGCTCAACGCCAGCTTTGCGCGCCGCGTCGAGAAGCTGCGCTTCCGTCTTGTCCCAGAACTCCTCCGAGCCGGCGCGCTTGTCCGGCCGTGTGCCGAGCGTGATGTGATCGCGCGTCAGGCCGAAATCCGCGTGGATCGAGGACGCGAGTTCGATGAAGCTGGCCACCTCGTCGACGATCTGATCTTCGCGGCAGAAGATATGCGCATCGTCCTGCGTGAACGCGCGCACGCGCATAAGGCCGTGCAAGGAACCTGACGGTTCGTAGCGATGGCACGCGCCCATCTCCGCCATCCGCAGCGGCAGATCACGGTATGACTTCTGCCCGAAGCGGA
>CADEDT010000199.1 GCA_902826145.1 uncultured Caulobacteraceae bacterium | reverse complement strand
CAAGCTCAAGCACGCCCGCGAGCTTCTCGAACGGCTCGCCGCTCATCTTGTCGTAAAGCCCGCCGAGCAGAGCAGCGGATGCGCCGCGCGCGATTTCCGCCTGAGCGCGCTTTGGATCAGCGCCCGCCGTATCCACGCCTTGCGCCTTGAGGGCGATCGCGCGCCCTGGCCGGCCTTTAGCGAGTTCAAGGATGCCAGCGTCCGCGCCGCTGGCTTTGCGCACTTGCTCGTCGCTCAGCGGCCGCAGCGCCAAGCGGCGACAGCGCGAGCGGATGGTCGGCAGGATCGCACCGGGCGCGTGGCACACGAGCAGCAAGATCGAGCGCGCCGGCGGCTCTTCAAGCGTCTTCAGGATCGCGTTGGCGGCGTTGCGATTCAGATCGTCGACCGCGTCGACGATCGCCACGCGCATGCCGCCTTCGGACGGCGCCAGCGAAAAGAAGTGTCCAAGATCGCGCGCGTCGTCGACAGCGATCTCGCGGCGCGGCTTGCCGCGTTCGTTCAAGCCACGACGCAGCACGAAGAGATCAGGGTGCGAGAGCGCGGTGACGCGACGTGCAATTTGATCTTCGGGATCGACATCCAGCGGCCGTGGGCCGATGCGCTTTGCGCCCAGCGCCGAGCGCGCGACGCGATATGCGAGCGTCGCTTTGCCCAGACCCTTCGGCCCTGCGAGCAACCAAGCGTGATGCATGCGCCCGCCGCGTAGCCCTTCCGCGAACGCTTCTTCTTCAGCTTCGTGGCCGACAAACGAGAACGTCTCGCGCGGATGCGGCGAGCTTGGTTCCTTGTCGAGTTCGACGGCGGGCTTTTCGGCCTTCATGGCCCTTATCAAGGGCCGAAGAGGGTCAAGCGCAAGCCTTCAAAGGCGCGCGAGAACCAGTTTGCACGACCAATCTTGCGCCCAGCCGCCAACGGAAATTCCTGCGTCTGGAAATTCGGCCCTTCGATCACCAACCGCGCCACGACTTGGCCCTCGGCGATCGGCGGTCGCAGTGGGCCATCATAGACGATATGCGCGCTCAACCGTTCCTGCACGCCACGCGGGCCGCCAATGGTGATCGTGCTTTGCGCGACGAGCGGCACGCTGCGCCGCGATCCCAAGCGCACCTGCGCCTCACCGACTTCGTCACCTGCGGCAGCGATCTGCGCGATTGCGTAGTCATTGAACGCAGCGCGCATCAGACGCTGTGCCTCGGTGTTGCGCGCCGCCATCGTCGGCAGGCCGTTGAACACGATGATGCGACGCTGGCCATTCAGTACCGCAGAGCCGACGAGACCGTAACCGGACTCATCCGTATGCCCCGTCTTCACGCCGTCGGCGCCAGCGAATGCACCGAGCAGCGGGTTGCGGTTCATTTGAGTGCGGTTGTTGTAGGTGAAGTCGCGGCGTGAATAGACCGGATAGAATTCCGGATACGTTGTGATGATGTGACGCGTCAGCCGTGCGAGGTCAGCCGAACTGATGCGCTGCTCGGGATCATCCAAACCGGTGACATTGCGAAAGCGCGCCGAGCGCAGCCCGAGTTCTGCCGCCCTACTGTTCATCAGAGCGACGAACGCGTCTTCCGAGCCGGCAATGCCTTCAGCCAGCACAACGCACGCATCGTTCGCCGAGACAATCACTGCGCCCTGAATGAGGTCGCGTACCGCAACTTCCGAATTGATCGGCAAGAACATATGCGAGCCGGACGACATCGCGCCGTGTTCGCGCCAGGCGTATTCACTGACGCGGAAGCGCGTGTTCATCGTGATGGCGCCGGCCCGCAGCTTTTCGAGCACGATCAGCACCGTCATCAGCTTCGCCATCGAAGCCGGTGGGATTGGCGCTTCGCAGTCCTCGCAGCGCAAGATAGCGCCCGAGGCGCCGTCCATGATGGTGACGTGCTGAGCCACCGCAGGCGGCGGTGGCGGCGCAGGCGCGCGTCGTGCACGGCGTCGCTGAGCGTCCGCATCGGGCGCGAGCGCCAGCACAAGCAATGCAGCCAAAGCAAATGCGCCGACTTTGCGCGCTGAGATCATTTCGTCCGCCGAATCGTTTGCGCCATTGGCGCGGTTCAGAGTTGAGCAGACCGGCGCGGCGCTTTCACGTCAACAAACCGGCGCTCAGCGCGCGGCGACGACGCTATCGCCGTAACCGAGAGAACTCAGCGTGTGGCGCGCATCGTCCGCCTCTTCCCGGCTGCCCCAGGGCCCGACGCGGACCCGGAACAATTCACCGCCAGAAGCCGTCGTGCGGACATCCATCACCACAGGACCCGCAGCCGCAACGGCGTCGCGGACGCGCTGGGCGTTGGCCGGATCCGAGAACGCGCCGACCTGCACGAAGTAGCCACCGACAGTCGGAGGCGGCGCATAGGCGCGCGGTTGATCCACAGGGCCGCCGGCGAGTTCGGTGCTTTCCACAGCTTGTTGCGGGAGCAGGGAGCGGGGACCCTCTTCCGTCTGCGCCGGAGCGGAGACAGCAGGGACCTGGGTGGAAGCGGGGGCAGGCGTGCCGTCCGCGTTAACCCGGCGCGGAGCAGGGCCAAGGTAACGAACGTGAACGCGAGCGTGGCCAGCGTCTTGGAAACCGAGCGCCGTGGCAGCGCCACGCGAAAGGTCGATCAGGCGGCCACCAACGAACGGCCCGCGATCGTTCACGCGCACGATCACTTCGCGGCCATTTTCGAGATTGGTCACTTGCACCAGGCTCGGGATCGGGAGCGTCGGGTGCGCCGCCGTCAGCGCGTCTTGGTCGAACGTCTCGCCGCTTGCCGTGCGCTGACCATGGAATTGCGAACCGTACCACGACGCGGTGCCTGTCTGTTCGTAGCCCGGCTCCGGGGTCGGCACATACCAACGGCCGTTGGCCTCGTAAGGCGGCCCAACGCGCTCGCGCTCAAGCCAGGACTGAGCGCCCTGCTCGCTGGCCTGTTGCGGTGGAGCCTGCGCTGGCGTTTCGCTTTGCGCGTATTGGACCGGCGCCGGCGTGAGGTTCACCGGACCCGTCGATGCTTCGTCTTCATCTTCGTCCGCCTCGCGAACCGGCTCTTGAAACACGACCGGCGCGCTGCGGCGCGCGTTCGGACGGCGCAGATCGATTACCGCGCTGGCGCGTCCACCTTGCGAGCTGCCGTAGCCATAAGAGTTCTCGGCGCCGCCGCTCAGAGTGTTCGGCGCGAGCGTCGCAGTTTCGGTGACAACAGCCGCGTTGTTCGAACCAGCACTCTGCCCGGCATAAGTGATCGGCGCGCGCTGCGCGGCGGCGACGCCGGCGAACGCCATCAAGCCAAAGCACGAAACCACGAGGACACGCGGCGCACGGGAGAGCATGCAAAGACCCCAACGCAATGAATGCGACACGTCGTTTTACGGGAGCGGGGCTTTAGGCGGCGTAAGCTTTTATCCTTATTTCAGCTTCACCAATAATGTGTGTTCACCAATCGAACGCGCCTCTGCACGCTGAGGCCGCCGTTCAAACACCGCTCAGGTTCGCTCCGCCATCCTCCATCTCGTTCAAGCGTCGGCGAGGGTGCGCTTTCACTTGAACTGGAGCAGTACAATGAAGCGCATTCTTTCCGCCGCGGCCGCTGTCGCAGTCTTCGCCACGATGGGCGCGGGCGTCGCCGAAGCCCGCAACCGCACCGTCGTCAACCAGTCTGGCTACGCGAATGCCGCCGGCGCCGTGCAAACCGGCCGGGACAACGGAAGCGTCGTCAACCAGGACGGCAACCGTCACTACGCGCGTGGCGTTCAGGAAGGCTACAACAACTTCCTCCGCATGGATCAGTACGGCACCAGAAATCATGTGACGACGACACAAGTTGGCAACAACAACTTCTCCGCCACCGGCCAGGAAGGCCGCAACCTCCGCGCGGACACGCTGCAAACGGGCAGAGGTAACGTCGCGGGCGTCGCGCAGATCGGCAACGGTAGCCGCGCGGTAACCGATCAGGACGGCGTGAACAACACGTCGGGCATCATCCAGATCGGCAACGGCCAGGATGTCGAAGTCCGCCAGCGCGGCGAAGGCAACATCTCGGTCGTGGTTCAAAGCGGCTACAACTGAGCGAGGCTTAGGGGAGGCGCTAGCCGCCTCCCCTCGTTCGCTCCCCCTTTCGGAGCAATTCCAATGTTGAAGAAATCTCTCCTGATCGCCATCGCGGCCGCCGCTCTTGGGGCGTGTTCTGCCGCGGCTCAAGATTCACTTGCCGCTGTTGAACCCGCTTCGGCGATGCCGACGATGGAGTCGGCATCGCTCGATACGGCGCCAGCCGCTTATGAAGCACCGGCTGCGACATGCGACGTCCGAGCGCGCCGAACAGAGAACGGAGTTCTGATCCAAGGGCGCGCACTGGCGGACACCGACATTCACGGCGAATACGAATTGTCGATCGTCACGTCGGGCGCAAACCAATCGGAAATCAACCAAGCCGGTGACGTGACTATCGCCGCTGGACGACAAGCAATCTTCGGTGAGAGCGAAATCGGCTTCTCTCGCGGTTCCCGCTTGCGGGCCGAACTTAAGGTACGCGACGCCGATGGCCTCATCTGCCGCGATACGCTGAACCTCTAGGAGACAACGATGTCAGCTGTTTCAGCCATACGGACTTTCGCTCTCGCTACCTGCTTGTTCGCGATCAGCGCAACGTTGGCGCAGGCCGGCCCCCTCTCCAACCGCGCGACGGTCGAGCAGGAAGGCGCCGGCAATGGCGGCGCCGTCACTCAGAACGGTCAAGCCAACAACGCGCTGATCGGTCAGTACGGTTACGACAACACCGCGACCATCCGGCAAGATGGCTTTGGCAACGCT
This sequence comes from uncultured Caulobacteraceae bacterium, assembly GCA_902826145.1. Classification (GTDB taxonomy): domain Bacteria; phylum Pseudomonadota; class Alphaproteobacteria; order Caulobacterales; family Aquidulcibacteraceae; genus Vitreimonas. The sequence goes on along the minus strand of CADEDT010000199.1, from coordinate 294 downwards.
GCTTGCATCATCCAATCAGGCGTTGGCCACGACGGCGCCATCAACCAGGTCGGCGACTACAACGGTGTCGGCCTCGTGCAGACGCAACTCCGCACGCGCGTCATCTCGGCTGACCAATGCGCGCGCGTGAACGCACGCCGCGCGGCACAAGCCGTCGCTCAGCAGAACGCAGCCAGACGTTCAGGCGTTCGCCGTTGAGGTAAAGCGCCTACGGCCCGCTAACGATAAAATCGTTATTGGTGAGCGCGAGGCCTGCCGTGAGTGTGGCGAACTGCACAGCTGCGCCGCCACCGT
>CADEDT010000198.1 GCA_902826145.1 uncultured Caulobacteraceae bacterium | reverse complement strand
CCGGCAGACCGCGCGGGCTCGCCGCTTCTTGGAGTGCGGCGCGGACGACGCTGCGCAGCGCGTCTTGCATCAAATGTTCGTACCCGATCATGTCGTCGGCCACGTCGCCCCTCCGTTCGCTCCCGCTGAACCCTTACTGGCTCATTTCGGGCAGTCAATTGTTCATCCACAGGGCGCGAAATCACCAACGTTTCCAACGTCGGCAGGAGAAACGTTTGCGACGAGCGGCAGCACGCCACCGCAGTGCAAAACTGACGCCGCGCAAAGCGTCATCTTCGCTTGGCGCGCGAGCATCGAGCTGCGGAACTCTCCAAGCATTTGCGTAGTAAAGGAAAATCGCACCGCAACACGCGCGCCGCGTGCAATCTGCGACGTCAGTGCACGCGACTCAAAACGCTTGTGGATAACTCTTGCGAGAAAATCCCCAGCTTCTGTTGCCGGGTGCTGGGGGACCCCGCCTAGCGATGCTACTCGGTAGGACTTAGGTTCGGAAAACTCCGCACTGCTTACGCAGCGAGGGCGAATTCCTCAGCGTTGTTGTCATTGGCAACTATGCTGTTTGGCCTGTGACGGGACCACCCGAGCAAAAGCATCAGCCTTCAACGTCCGTCGATCCTATTTCGGCCCCAGACAATCCCCAATGAGGATGAAACTGGTGGAGCCGCCGGGCATCGCACCCGGGTCCGATCCGCCTATCTCTGCGCGTTTATCGCCATAGTCTGGAGCGAACTCCGAACGAGGGGACATATAGGCGATCGAACCGCATAGGCAAATAGGTTGCGGCGGCTCCGCGGCGACCTCAAACTAAGTGCGCAATCGGGGGAGTTCTATGAGGCTCAGTTTCATTCAGACCGTCGTGGCGGCCGTTGGGGCGTCACTTTGTTTCGCTATGTCAGCGTCCGCTCAGAATTTGGATATCGCGGGCGTGACCCAAGCGATCCAGGGCGAATGGGTGAGCAGATTCGATGGGATGAACACCAGAGTCGATGTCCGAGGTTCGGATGCATATGTGACCAATGTCGATCCCGCTGAACGCCTCACCCGAAACCTGCGCGTTGGCGAAATACGATTCCACATCGTCGGCATCAAAGAGATTCATACGAGCGGCAGCCAGGTCTCCTACACTCTCGACGCAATTTGCTACTCACGAGGCCAAGGAGTTGAGCGGGTCGACTCTGGTCCATGCACGCAGATCTACGCCACCGGTTGGAGGGGTGCAGGCTCCTTCACTTATGATTCACTGGGTGGGGATTTTTTCCGCGCCGATGTGAAGCGCCGGCTTGGTTTCCGGTAGTCAGCTTCAGTCGAAGAAAGCGATCGTCCGGAATTCGATGCTCTCTCGCGGTGGCGCGTTGGCCGGCGTGAGTGGGCTTTCGAACGCGGTGTGCGGCGTGAACCGCGCCACGTCCGCGCGGCTGTCGTAGCACTTGATCAGCAGCGCTTCGTCCAGCACCAAGTCTGGATAATAGTACCAACGCTGCCGTGGATTGTGGACGAGCCCATAAATCTCGCCGCGCCGATCAGGATAGACGATATCCGTCGCCACCAAATCTTCCGCCGCCACTGTCCGCGCATCCGCCAACACCAAAGGCCAATCCGAAGCCGGATGCCGGATCGCGCGCCAGACATTCACAAACGCCACGCGCTGCTGAAGCAAAGCGTCGGCCTCGCCGCCCAACAGATCGCGCACCCGTCTCGGCGCTGAATCCGCCGTGTAATCGACGTGCAGCCGCGTGGAGGGCTGGCGCTCTGCATCCGGCGCCCGCTTGCGCACCGTATGATCGAACACCACAACGCGCGAAGCACCGGTGGCGCGGCGCACGAGCTCGGCGGCTTCGTGATGGCCAATGCTCGCGATCTCATCCTCATCGGTGAAGTCGATCGACGACCAATGCCGCGCGAGCGCGAACCCTTCAACGTCAAGCGCCGCCGAACGCCGCCGCGCATCGCGGATCAGCACACGCCGTGGCGTGTAGATCTCCGAAAGCTCGGTGGCGTCATTGCCGTATCCGTAGCGCATCTGCGGCTTGCGCCCCGACGGCTCCAGAAACAGCACCGGCGCTTCCACCGTTTTGTCGCGCACCGGCGGTTCGAGAACTTCCACTGACATCGTCGCCTCCAACTCTTTGAAGGAGAGGTAGGCGCCATTTCACAGGCCTCCGAACCATCATCCGTCACCCAAGATGTGAGCGGACCTCACACGGCTCAGGAGCCGCAGGCGTTCATCCGAGCCATCGCTTCCCGGTACGAGGCGTAGGTCTGCATCCCGAGTGCAGCCCGTCGTTCCTCCACGCGCGCGGCGTCCTCCAGCCCGCCGATCGGCACGAGTTCATCGCCCTCGCACTCCATCTGCGTCCCGTAACGCTGCGGACGGCCTTCCTTCACGGCGACACGATCCCAGAGGTACGCGACTTGTCGCCGATTGCTCTCGCCAGCCGCCGCGCGTTCTTCGAGGAGCGGCAGCATCTCGGCCTGAAACACCGGCGTGCGATCGGCATGCTGCACGATCAGCCACGCCGCTTCGTCCGCCTCGGCGCCGTAGCGCGAAATGTCGAACCACCCGTGCGCACGCACTTGCTCGCGCAACCATCTCGTGTTGCTGCAATCGATGTCCGCCAAACGCGACGTCACCACACGCGGCCAATGCCGTCTTGCGGCCTCGGACAATCCCTCTGTGAAGGGCTCAGCCGTTTCCCCAAACGTGACGATCCGCGCTACTTGATCGCGTATCGCGCGCCCCAACAATTCCTGCACCCGCGGCTCTGCCGTCCGCCGCACCCGCGAGAAGCGCGCTACATTCCAAGTCTCCGCATTGATCGCGTATCGCGCATCCGGCTCGCGGCCCTCGAGATAGTCCGCCTCAAGCGCCACGACATGCGCCAACCGCTCTCGCAGCGCGGCGACATCGGCCGTCCACGCCGCGTAGTCCGCCACATCGCCCGCAAGCTGGATCCATCCCGCGCGCCGCGATTGCGCAATTGTCTCCGCCGTGCAGCGATCCGGCTGCTCAGCCACAGGCTGGCCCCAACCAAAGTCACCAGGGTGCGCGGCCTCAGCCGCGAGCGCCTCAAACGCCGCGCGCTCAGATGCCCGCTCCGAAAACCGCATCGCGCCGTAATCCGCAGGCGAGGGCGAGACGTTCGGCCCGCTCGCACACGCACACAAAACCAAAGCTGCAAACAGGACGATGCGCATACCCCACCGTAACGCGCTCATTTCGCCAGTGCATCTCTACCGTTGATCGCGACTCGCCTTATCCACGTCCGCTGGCGGAGGCTCCCATGACCAAGAAGCTCGCAGCGGAATTCATCGGCACGTTCACGCTTGTGCTCGTCGGGTGTGGCGCGGCTGTGCTCGCCGGCTTCGGCGTCATCGGCCAGGAGGGCATCTCCTGGGCGTTTGGCCTCGCCCTTGTCGCCATGGCCTACGGCATTGGCGGCGTTTCCGGCTGTCACATCAATCCAGCCGTCAGCTTCGGCTTCTGGACGGCGGGCCGCATGCATACCGGCGAAATGCTCGGCTACTGGGTGGCGCAATGCCTTGGCGCTGTCGTTGGCGCCGGCGTGTTGCTGCTGATCGCCTCCGGTGCGCCGGATTATTCGATCGCCGCCGATGGCCTTGGCCAAAACGGCTACGGCGTGAAGATCGCGCCCTCAAACCAAGGCTCGCCCGGCGATTACGGGCTCATGTCCGGCGCCATCTTCGAAGTCGTCGCCACGTTCATCTTCGTCGTCGTCATCCTGGGCGCGACGCAGCGCAGTTCTGAGTTTGCGGGCCTTGCTATCGGGCTGACGCTCGTGGCCATCCACATTGTCGGCATCCAGATCACCGGTGTATCGGTGAACCCGGCCCGTTCGCTTGGGCCTGCTGTGTGGGTGCTTGGCGACGCGTTGCTGCAGCTTTGGCTGTTCATCGTCGCGCCAATAATAGGGGCGGGGCTCGCAGGATGGGCGTTCCGGGTGAGACTGCTGACGGCGGACGAGGGCTAAGCCGCCTAAGCCGCCGTCCCGTTGCGGCAACGCTGACGCTGCTCGTCGTCAGCGTCTTTGCCTATCTCTACGCGCCGATCCCCGCGCCGAACGTGACGCCGCCAAGCGCTGGCGATTGCATCGAGTTGCATCTCTATTCGAACGGCTATCACAGCGACATCGGTGCGCCGGTTTCGATCTTCCCCGAAGATCATCCGCTGCGCCGCTTGTATCCCGACGCCGAGAGCTTCCTCATCGGATGGGGCGATCAGAAATTCTATTATTCCGATGGCACCGATCTCTGGATCGGCCTCGACGCGCTCATACCGCCCAGCGCCAGCGTCTTTCACATCGCCTACAACGCTGGCCCATCGAGCGCTTATCTCGGCCCCAACGACGACACCTCCATCGCCGTCTCACGCGAAGGCGCCAGCCGCTTCGTCGCCTTCATCGATCGCTTCCTAGTGCTCGACGCCAATGGCGCGCCGGTGAAAACCAGCGACGGCAAAGTCATCGGCCGCAGTTCATTCCTGCGCTCACGCGGCTCGTTTCATCTGCTCCAGGTCTGCAACCAATGGATGGCCCGCGCCCTCCGCGCCGCTGGCGTCGACGTCAACGCAAGAGCCGCCTGGCTCGCCGGCCCGCTGATCCGCCAAGTGCGCAAAGTGCAGCCGACGAGCTGCGAAGCATTCGCTCCAGTCACGCAATAAGTCGTCATCCCGGAGCCGCGAAGCGGCATCCGGGACCCAGAGGATCGTAGAGCCGTACGTTTGCCCCTGGGTCCCGGGTCTCGCTGCGCTCGCCCGGGATGACGAAGTGAACTTGGAAGCGAGTCAGCCCATATTGGCTGTGAAATGAGCGCCCAACCCGCATCCGCGCCAGAAGGCGCCCCGTCCCAAGCCGACATCGCGTACCTCGGCCTGCTAGACGACATCCTGCAAAACGGCGTCGACCGCGGCGACCGTACCGGCACCGGCACGCGCGGCGTGTTCGGCCGTCAGCTGCGCTTCGATCTCAGCGCCGGCTTCCCGCTGCTGACGACGAAGAAGGTGCACCTGAAGAGCATCATCCTCGAACTGCTCTGGTTCCTGCGCGGCGATAGCAACGTGCGCTGGCTGCAAGAGCAGGGCGTCACGATCTGGGATGAGTGGGCCA
>CADEDT010000197.1 GCA_902826145.1 uncultured Caulobacteraceae bacterium | reverse complement strand
TTCAACTACATGATCCTGCAGGCCTACGACTTCGTGGAGCTGAAGAAGCGCTACAATTGCGATCTGCAGATGGGCGGCAGCGATCAGTGGGGCAACATCGTCAACGGCGTCGAACTCGGCCGCCGCATGGAAAGCTACAACCTCTTCGGCCTCACGCAGCCGCTGATCACCACCGCGAGCGGCGCCAAGATGGGCAAGACCGCTGACGGCGCGGTCTGGCTCAACGCCGACATGAAGAGCCCGTACGAATACTGGCAATACTGGCGCAACACCGAAGACGCCGACGTCGGCCGCTTCCTGAAAATCTTCACCGACCTGCCGCTCGATGAGATCGCGCGTCTTGAGGCGCTGCAAGGCGCAGAGATCAACGACGCGAAGAAGAAGCTCGCCACAGAAGCTACCGCGCTGCTTCACGGCCGCGACGAAGCGAACAAAGCCGAAGAAGCCGCCCGCGCCACATTCGAGCAAGGTTCACGATCAGAAAATCTGCCGACGTTTCCGATCTCTCACTCCGAACTGACGGCAGGTTTTCGAGTGGCGGCTGCGTTCGTTAGAGCGGGGCTCGTATCCTCAAATGGCGAAGCAAAGCGGCATGTGGTGGCTGGCGCGCTGCGCGTGAACGATGTCGTTGTCACCGACGAGAATGCCGGGATCAACGTCGGCGACGTGATTGATGGCGCAATCAAGCTCTCGCTCGGCAAGAAGAAGCACGCGCTGCTGCGCGTGAACTAGGGCGAGGTCGCCGCCACAACACCGGGCGGCGCCTCCGTAAGCGCATTCGGATCGGGCGGTGCTGGCGTCGCGGCCGGCGGACTAAACGAATGCATGCCGCCGCCTGTTTGGCGTTCCGGGTTTTGCGTTTGCCGTTGTTGTTGCGTCCGCGGTTCGCGTGGCTGCACCGGCTCGAAAATCCGCCGCAGAATGCCAGGCGTCAGCACCGAGACCGGATTGACGAACACGCGCGGCTCCTCAGCGTGGCCATTGATCGAATAGGTCATGCCAAACAAGCCCTCGCCGCGGCGCGACACGATCAGATCACCGATCACCGGAATGCTGCCGAGCATGGACAAGTTCAGGATCGGCGACGGCGCAAGCACGCCATCAACATCGAGATTGTCGCGCGGAATGTCGTAGCTGCCCGAACCCGTGAGCCCCAGCGCCGGACCCGCCATGCGGCCTTCACTGAATCGTATCTGATCGTTCGCATAGATCATCTGCGCATCGAGCTGGTTGAAACGGATGCCGTCGCCGTTGAGCGTATCGACCAGTCCGGTCAACGACACCGCCGAGGAGAGTAGCTGCGCCAGCGCAGGCAAGCTCACCACATTGAAATCCTTCATCCGAACCCGGAACTGCGCCTGGTTCGGATCGCCGCCCCGCCAGTCGCCATCAGCTTCCGCCGTGCCGCCGACAATGTTGTCAGCGCCAGTCAGCGCCTGCACCGCAAACCCTGCATCACCAGAGCGGAAGTAGAGACGGCTGCGCGCATCGCCGGCGCGCGGGCCGAGCGTCAGCGCAAAAGGTTCACCACCCGGAGCTTCGCCATTGGCCGACAATGTCAGCAGAGCGGTTGCGTCGGTGACGACCATCACGTTCGCGCTATTGAGCATGGCGCCGCCGCGCATGCGCAGCCGGTCAACCACCACATGCGCACGCATCGGCTCGCCTTCTTCCTGCTGGCGCGCCGCCGTTGGCGTGACGGTCGGACCGGTAGGCGCCGGCTCCGTGTTCATGAACGGCTCGGCGTCGAACAATTCGCCGCGAATATTGATATCGAGAATGCCGTCTTGCGCCCGTGTTGCGGTCAAGCGCGCATTGGTCCGATCTTGAATGGCGAGCCGCGTTAGATCGACTTCCATGAGCCGCTCGTCGCGCGACAAGCGCGTCGTGCCCTGCACGGTCAGGCCGCCGCCACGCGCTTCGAGATTGGTGAACACCAAGCCACCGTCGCTGTGGCGGTTGACGTTGAACCGCGCCGTCGCAGGAACGCCCGCGCGCTTTGTCCAGAACTGCCGCGGCAACTCCACAGCGGCGTTGCGCAGATCGAGGTCAATGCGCGCATTGTCGACGTCGAAGCCGCGTCCTTCGCCGGTTACGGTCACGCCTACACGGCCCTGCGCATAGCGCGCGATCGGATATCCGAGGCGGATCAGATCCTGCGCCTCGAAATCTCCTGAGATTTGGTACTCGGAATTCTGCGGCGCGTTCTCGTCGGCCAGATTTAGGTTCTCCGTCCAACGCACGTTCTGGATGGCGGAATCGCCGGCACGGATCGGGCCGCTGACTGTCACCGCATTCTGGTTGCCGCGCACCGTCATCTGACCTTGGCTCAGCGCCACGTTGCGCGAGGTCAAAGTGCCCGCGAAATCATTCACCGTGCCGTCGACGCTGAAGCGCCAATCGTGAGGCTCAACAACCTCCCGGATCGGCCGCATGAGCGAAAGGTTGACGCTGCCACGTCCGGCCGCAGTCGCGACATTGATCGGCAAGCGCTCACCCAGCGCGATCGGCTCCATGTTGAGCACTTCGAGCAACTGGCGCGTTTCGCCCTCAACGTGCGCGGAGATCGTCAGCGTGTCGCCATCCGGCTTGAATCGCGGCGCGTTGATGCGTCCGTTCGTCACCGGCATGCCGTGGAAACGAGCCTCGTGCACGACCATCTCGAAGCTGTTGCCATGCAACACGCCGGATGCGCGCGCGTTCGTCACCGGCGACATTGTTTCCAGGAATTGCATGGTGCCGTTTGACACATTGAAGCGCACGTCGATCGCGTCGTCTTCGAGCCGCTCATCAAGAATATCGCCGGGACGCACATTGATGTTCACAACGCCGTCGGTGACACGCCCAGCGCGGATCGTGTCGAACAGGTAGTGGCGAATACCTTCGCCAAGTCCGATCGGCCAACCGTTCATCACTTCGCGCGCATCGACGACGCCCTGCACTGTGCCGTTGAGTTCGATGCCCGGCATGAACTGCTGTTCTGGCCCGACGCGCGCCCAATAGATGCGTCCCGTTCCGTCGAGTACCGCTTGGCGCGTGCGCGCATTGATCCGTGTGAACCGGACCGAGTTTGCCGCCGCGTCGATGGCGCCCTCGATTTGTACGTTCGACAGTTGCAGCGGCCCGCCGAACGTGCCTGGCGCCTCAAAGCGCGCTGACGGCAGCGACACGTGGAATGCAGAAGGTTGATTAGGCTCCGCGGCCAAAATGCGCGTCACGTCCCGGACGCGAATGTCGCCGCTGATACTCGTCTCTTGGCCCGCGAGCGCGACTTCATCGATGATCAGCTGGTCGCTTTCGATGTCGTAGCGGCCGTGGAGGCGGCCGCCGCTCAAATTGAGATGATCACCCGCCACCTCGGCCGAGCCACGGCCAATGACGACCTCGCCTTCGAACTGATTGACGCCTGCTTCGCGGTCGAGCCCGATCGAAATGTGCGCCGTAATCGGCGCGTCTAGGCCAGCGAACGGGCCGAGCGCCGCCGGCGAGAACAGCGCGCGCGGCTTCGTGTTCTCCGTATCGAACTGCACGAGCGCGCTTTGAAAGCGCGTGTCCGTGGTGATGCGCAGCGTCGCCGGTGCAACGCCCGCAGGCGCCTCAAGACGCGCGTTAGCCAGCAAAGCAAGCGAACGCCCTCTGCGCGCGAGTTCGGCGTTGGCCGCGTCCGTGGTCCAGCGGCCACCGCCAGCTTGATCGATCACCGTGAGCTTCGCGCCGCGCACGGCGACTTCGCGCAAACCTCCGCCGGCGCCGACCGGGCGGAACGTCTGCTCCATCGCATCCAAGATGCGCGCGACGCGTTGATCGAGAGGTTCGTTGTCCGGGCGCGCCGGAATGATGATATCGGGCGGCGATCCCTCAGGGCCGAACGCGATGTGGATGGCGCCATCGATCCGGCGCGTGAACGTGAATTCGCCGCCTGAGAACTCCGCGCGCTCCACCGAGATGCGCCCGATCAGCAACGGCAAGACACCAAGCTCTATGCGCGCCTCCTCAGCGCGCGAGAGCACGCCGCCGCGGCCGTCTTCAATGGTTACACCGATGGCCTTCAGCTCAATGCCGCCACCAGAAGGGCTCCACGCCAGCTGGACGCTTTCGATGCCCACGGGCCGCCCGGAGCGCGCCGCGCTCAGCTCAGTCTCGACGTGTTCACGAATGGCGTTGAGTTCGATCGGCCCCTGGCTCAGCCGCCACCAAGCGACCCCGATCCCGATTGCGAACGCCGCAACCAGGCCTAGCAGTACCTCGACAGCAATGAGCGTCGAGCGACGGATCATGCGAGCGGCTCCAACGCCCCACGCAAGTCTCTAGCGCCAATTGGGTTTTTGAAGCAAAGCAAAGCTCCAGCGCCGTTGCAGCAAGCGGCGCCCCATACGGCCCTAAAGCCGCGAGCCTGGAAGCTCCCGATGGCGAAAACGCTCAACCCCGGCGACCCCGCACCCCCTTTTGATCTGCCAACGGCCGGGGGCGGGCGCGTCAGCTTGGCGGGCCTCAAAGGCAAGCGCATCGTCCTATACTTCTATCCAAAGGACGACACACCAGGTTGTACCTTGGAAGCGCTAAACTTCACTGAAAAGGCGAAGGCTTTCGCCGCTGCGAAGGCCACCGTCGTGGGCGTCTCGCGCGACACCGTCGCCAAGCACGAGCGCTTCGCGGAAAAACATGGTCTATCTGTGATCCTAGCTGCGGATGACGAGGGCCTAGCCACTGAGGCCTATGGCGTCTGGGGCGAGAAGACCCTCTATGGCCGCAAATTCATGGGGATAGAACGGGCCACTTTTCTCATCGATGGGAAGGGTAAAATCGCCCACGCGTGGCGGAAAGTCCGCGTGCCAGGACATGTGGAAGACGTATTGAAAGTGGTTAAGGCGCTAGACGCGAAATAAGCGCTGCATTTACTGTGTTTACGCAGTTTTGGCGTGCTTCTGGCAGAAGAGCGTTAAACAAGCTGAAATTCCTGTAAACGACAGCCTGGGTCTGTTGCATTTCGGGAGGGTTTCGGGTTGAGATGAACTCTGGCGGGGCAAACGTACAGTTTGTGTTTAGGTAAATGGGCGGTGGCGGACCATGAGCCAGTTCGGACATCGGGCGCGGTCGTTATTCGATCGCATGTTCCCGGAACGGCAGAT
>CADEDT010000196.1:1388-5138 GCA_902826145.1 uncultured Caulobacteraceae bacterium | reverse complement strand
GCCTTGGTGAATGCGGACGATCGGTTGCATCTGCTGTTGGCGCACTGACGTCTGCCCATCGAGACAATCCCCACGCACTGACGCAAGCGATCGCGCGCGCAGATTTGAGACAGATCAACACGGGGTCCCGTCGGAGAGCCTTTGATGGCGTCGACAGGAGGACGGATCCGATGACCGCCGCTGCAGCCGCCGCCACACCGATGCAAGACGCGAGTGCGGCGCCGCGCTTTCTCCGCGCGGTATGGCTCCGGCTCGCCGCCGGCGCCTTGATGGCGGCGTTTTGCGCTTGGCTGGTCGCGTTTTTCGCGCCACTGCGCACTTTCTTGATCATCAGCGTGCGCGGCGAGGCGATCGGACTCTCGCTCGCTGGCGTTGGCGTCGCTGCAGCGCCGCTCTTGCTATGGGTGCTGGTCCGCCTGCTGGCGCGCGCGCCAACGCCGATTGTGGCGGGCGCTTTGTTTTGGCTCTTCGCCATTATGACGGGGTTTGCCGTCAACACGCTCTTCATCTTGTTCTTCGCCGATTCCACCGTCTCGGTGTTCGTGCTGGCGACCGCTGGTTTTGCGGCGCTCGCTTTAGTGCAGGTTTTCCTGCCGCAACCGGCGCCAAGCTTAGTCGCGGCCTTGGTGTTTGCCGCGACCGGTTGCGCAGGCGCCTACGCAATCACGACAATTCTGCCGACCACTTGGCCGTTCATCGCCGCCGACATCGCCGGCGTGCTGGCGCTGGCGCTCGTTGTGGCGGGAAGGGCGAGGGGCCTGGCGCATCGTTACCAGCGCTTCGCTGACCGGCGCGCCTGGCCCACGCTTGTGAATTACGGGGCGCTTTACGCGCTCGCGCTCGCCTATCCAGGGCGCGAGCAACTTTCATCCAATCAAGCCAAGGAGAGCGACCATGTTTAGAGACATCGCTGTTGCCGTATTTGCCGTGGATGGCGACGAACCGGCGATTGCCGCAGCCGAAGTCGTCGCCGCCAACGGCGAAGCCGACCTGACTGCGATCTTGCTCGAACTCACGCCCGACCCCGTCTACACGATGGAGGGCGTGATGGTATCGAGTATGTGGGCGGAAGTCCTGACCGATGCGCGCAAAGGCTTCGCTAAGGAGAGGGCCGCGCTCGAGACCCGCGCCAAGCGCGGCGTCAAGCCGTTCGCCGTGCGTGAGATGGAGGCCTCGGCCGGGCTCGCGCCGGGAGATGCGGCCGTGCAGGCGCGGCACGCTGATCTCACCGTCATGCTGCGCCCAGGTGGCGCCCCTGTCGCCGATTATCGCCGCGCAATTTTCGAATCCATCTTGTTCAGTTCCGGACGTCCGGTCCTGCTTGTGCCTCCGGATTGGCGCGCCGGCGCCATCGGCCGCAAGATTGCGGTGGCCTGGAACGGCAAACGCGAAGCGGCGCGCGCGCTGGCGGATGCCGCGCCCTTGCTTGAACAGGCGGACGAAATTGTTGTCATCACCGTTGATGCAAAGCCCGGCGCCGACGGTGTTGGCCCCGCACCCGGCGCCGACATCGCAGCCCACCTCGCACGCCGCGGTCTCAAGGTCGAACTGCGCAATCTCGACGGGTTGGGCCGGCCCCACGGCGAGACGCTGATCGCGGGCGCACAAGCTTGGGGGGCCGATCTTCTGGTGATGGGCGGTTATGGCCGCGCGCGCGTGCGGGAGATGGTGTTCGGCGGCGTCACCCGCGCCGTCGTCGATACAGCGCCGTTGCCGGTCTTCATGTCGCACTAAGAGGGAAGACGCATGGATGAGAACCTGAAGCGCCAGATCCTCGCGATCATGGATGCGCATCGCATCATGACCGTGGCGACGCTGCGGCCCGACGGCTGGCCGCAAGCGACCACGGTCGGCTTCGCGCATGAGGATCTCACGCTCTATTTCTTGTGCGGGACCCAGAGCCAGAAAGCCAAGAATTTGGCCGGCGATGCGCGCGTTTCGATCACGATCGACCACGATGAGCCGCAAGTGATGAAGATCGCGGGTCTTTCGATGGCGGCGCTGGCAAACCGGATCGAAGACGCCAACGAAGCCGAGCGGGTGATGGGGCTCTTGATCGCGCGCTACCCAGAGCAGGGCCAGTCGCCGGGCGAACTTCCCCCGGCAAATGCTGTCGCGATCTTCAAGGTCACACCGATCGTGATCTCACTGCTCGACTACGCGAAAGGCTTCGGCCACGCGGAATTGGTGAGATGCTGAGTATGTATGACGCGAGACGAATGCTAGGCTGAAGACTTCTTGCCGAAGTAGCGAGTCACAGTTGCTTTCACGTCGTTGAAATGCGCTTCGATCCGCGCAGCCGGCGTGCTGTTGAGGACCCGGCCGTAATGGCGGTGATCGAGCACGGTCATGCCGCACACTTCAGCAACATGATCGTCGAACAGATTGCGCAGCGCGCTCCAACCGCCTTCGGTGCGCAGCCACTCGGTCGGCGCGCCGGAAGAACTGAAACTGATCAGGCTGCGGCCGAGCAGGAGCCTCGCATTGGCGCCGCTGCGGATCGGGCCGTAGCCAAAGCCCATGCCGAACACACGCTGGATGTAGCCCAAGAGCATGGCGGGCGGGGTGTTGAACCAGAGCGGATAGACAAAGCAGAACACATCGGCGCCGGCGATCAGCTGCCGCTCGGCGGCGATATCGGTGCGCGCGGTGAAGCCGGCCGGACGGGGAATCTCTTCGTCCTGCAGCCGGGGATCGAAGCCTTCGCTATAGAGGTCGCGGAGGATGGTGCGATGGCCCAAGGCCTCCACGCTCGCCTGATAGTGGCGCGCCACAGAGAGGTTGAAGCTCTCCGGATTGGGATGGGCGACGATGATGGCGTGGGTCTGGGGCTTCAACATGGCTTCATGCTCCGGCTAGCGAAGCGGTCACGCGGCGACTTGCAGATCCTCGAGGGCTGCGTGATTACGCACGACGACATGGCGTGAGCTCGGCAGGGCAATGGCGCATTGACGCTCCATCTCCGAGAAAGCGCGCGATACGGTTTCAATGGTGAGACCCAGATAGTCGGCGATGTCGGCGCGCGACATCGGCAGGTCGAGTTCGGTGCGCGACACGAATCGATCGGCGAGTTGCAAGAGGAAGGCGGCGACGCGTTCGCCGGCGCCCTTGCGGCCAAGCACGACCGCATGGTCGCGGGCGGTGTTGAGGCTTTGGGAGATAAGCGCGAGCACGGCGTGCGCGGCTTGCAGATCTTGCGCGGAAGCTTTTTCAACCAATGAGCGGCGCACCATGATCACGTCGGCGGCGCTGACCGCTTCGGCCGAGAGGGTATGCGTGTCGCCCAGCTCCCAACCGAACACGTCGCCCGGCAAGTGGAAGCCAAGGATCTGGCGGCGTCCGTCGCTGGAGAAGCGCATAGTGCGAACTGCACCCGAAACGACGCGATAGACATATTCGGCGGCTTCGGACTCGCCGAAGATTTCCTCATTGCGCTCAAAGCGCATGCGCACGCCGCGCAATGTGAGCGACGGGCCAAAGTCAATGCTGTCCTGGGCCGCTGCGCAGGTTGGCTGGGTCGTCTTCTGAGGCTGCGAGCGCATGACCAACTCCTGTTGATAAGAGGAGGCTAGAGCGCTGCGTTCGCCTGCGAAATTCGGGGTCAACGCTTAAGGACAATCCCGTAGGCCGAACGGCCTAGGCAGGACAGGTCGCCGTTTGCGCGAGACCGGCGACCAAAGCGGCGTCCGGTGCGTCAAGCGCGCGCAGCACGCGTTCGTCGCGGCGATAGAGATCGTCGAAATAGGCGAC
>CADEDT010000196.1:0-1378 GCA_902826145.1 uncultured Caulobacteraceae bacterium | reverse complement strand
TTCACCGGTTTCGATCGCAGCTTCTATGGCGGCTTTGTCCCATGCCGGGGCGTCAATCACTGCCTCAGCGAGGCCGACCGGATCTTCCACCCGAATGCAGCCATGGCTCAGGGCGCGATCGCCACGGGCAAACAGCGTCCGATTGGGCGTGTCGTGAAGATAGACCGCAAAGGGGTTTGGCAAATCGAAGCGAACTCGGCCCAGAGCATTCCCGGCGCCGGCGCGCTGGCGCAAGTGATATGGAAAAGGCCGCGCGCTCCAATCGACCGCACCCGGCGCGATCACAGCGCCATCGGCGCCGACAACATCGAAACCCTCGCGGTTGGCAAGACCAGGATCGCGCCGAAAACGCGGCAGCAATTCGTTGGTCACGATGCTGGATGGCGGCGTCCAGGTTGGATTGAGCGTGACTGAACGCAATTGTGCGGCGAATGTTGGCGAGGGCGTGGAGCGGGCGCCGACAATGACGGCGTGCACGCGTGGCGCGCTTTGGTCTTGATAGAGCGCCACTTGCATTTGCGGCACGCGCACTTCGAGACGGTGATCGGCCATGTCGCGCGGCAGCCAGCGCCAACGCTCCAGATTGGCCCGAATGCGCACGAGCCGAAGCTCGCGGCTGAGGCCTTGGGCGTCCACGGCGCCAGGCGCCTCGGCGGAAACCGCCGTCAGCGCTTGACGCAGAACCCGGTAATCGTCCGATTGCGGCAACAACTCACGCAACACAGAGCTAGGCAGCGCGCCTGCGCCGCGCCGGGCGTTCAAATCGGCCATGTCGGGCGCCGCATTCAGCGGGATGCGCCACTCGGGATCAGCCGCCGCCGGATCGGCGGCGCCGCGCGCGAAGGCGTTGGCGAGGCTCGCATAAAGCGCGTCGGCGGCGACATCGAGTTGGGCGGCGGCGGTGGGATCGTTTGCGGCGCGCGCGGCGAAAGAGTCGAGTTCGGCGAGTGCTGCCGTCTCGGCTGGCAGGCCCTCCTCTAAGGTGGAGGCGGCGACCTCTCGGAGGTCAGCCAATGCAGGCGCGCTCCAGGCGGGCGGCGGGCCCGACTGCAGGGAGGCGAAATTGCATCCGGTCAGCGCGGCAGCGCAGGCGAGGGTGGCGGCAAAACGCAAAAAAGCGTGGGTCATGGCGCCATTTGACCCCACAAGCGCGGGTCGGATGATGATCCAAGTCAAATACCGCAGCGCCGCATTTGCTGGGGGTGGGCGCTCAATTAGACTAGAACAGCGCCGCACCCGGTGCGGAGAGGAATGACGTTCGCATGAGCGAGCCTGTCTCAGAACGTCTCGGCGCCTGGTTTGCGGCCGCGTCCAGGGCGGGGCCGCTCGCCGGTTATCTCGTCGTGGCCGCGGCGACCGCTCTGACTGCTGCCTTGGT
>CADEDT010000195.1 GCA_902826145.1 uncultured Caulobacteraceae bacterium | reverse complement strand
AGCTTCAAAGCCTGGACCAGCCGGGGCGCCGCCGGATCAGCGCCCAGGATGCCGATAATTCCGCACATGGTTAATCTCGAAGTCCCTTCGCGCGCCCCATGGGGCTCATGCCCGTTCGCGTGTTGATTTGCACCTCAATTAGTCTTTCAACATGCGACGGTGTTGCGGTCCGCGCTCTTTGCGTGTGCAACGATTTTTGCTTAAGCGCTCACCGCTGTTAGAATTAGCCGACTTTGGGCGTGACCTGAAGCCGGTTGGAGCATCGACCCACAATGAGCAGAGCCTATTTCGGCACAGATGGCATTCGCGGAACGGCGAACAAGTTTCCGATGACGCCGGAAGTGGCCATGCGCGTCGGCCTCGCCGCAGGCAAGCGCTTCCGCTCCGCCGACGATCGCCGCCACCTTGTGGTGATCGGCAAGGATACCCGGCTCTCCGGCTATATGCTCGAACCGGCGCTGACGGCCGGCTTCACCGCCGCCGGCATGGACGTCGTGCTGTTTGGCCCGCTGCCGACGCCGGCCGTCGCCATGCTCACGCGTTCGCTGCGCGCCGATCTCGGCGTCATGCTCTCGGCTAGCCACAACAAGTTCGCCGACAACGGCATCAAGCTCTTCGGCCCGGACGGGTACAAACTCTCGGACGCCGCCGAAATCGAGATCGAGCAGCTCATGGATGCTGGCCTCGATGCGCACTTGGTCGAAGCGTCAAAGCTCGGACGCGCCCGCCGCATCGACGACGCCCAAGCCCGCTACGTCGAGATCGTGAAGGCGACGTTCCCGAAGCGGCTTTCGCTGAAGGGCCTCCGCATCGTGATCGATGCCGCCAACGGCGCCGCCTACCAGGTCGCGCCGGTCGCGCTCTACGAGCTAGGCGCCGAGGTGATCAAAATTGGCGTCGAGCCGAATGGTTTCAACATCAACGAGGAAGTTGGCTCCACCGACACCAAGGCGCTCAAGGACGCGGTGCTCAAGTATCGTGCTGACATTGGCATTGCGTTGGACGGCGATGCCGACCGCGTCGTCATCGTCGATGAGAAAGGTCACGTCATAGATGGCGACCAGCTGATGGCGCTGATCGCCAAAAACTGGAAGCAGCAGGGCACGCTCACCAAGCCGGGCATCGTCGCGACGGTGATGAGCAATCTCGGCCTCGAGCGCTTCCTGAAGAGCCTCTCGCTGAAGCTCGAACGCACCAACGTCGGCGACCGGTATGTCGTCGAGCAGATGCGCGCCAAGGGCTACAATGTCGGCGGCGAACAATCCGGCCACATCATCCTGAGTGACTTCTCGACCACCGGCGACGGCCTCTTGGCAGCGTTGCAAGTGCTCGCCGTGATCGTCGAATCAGGCAAGCCGGCGAGCGAAGTCTGCCAGCAATTCGAGCCTGCACCGCAAATCCTCGAAAACGTCCGTTACGAACGCGGCAAGCCTGATCCGATGGAAGCCGCAACTGTGAAGGCCGCCATCAAGGATGCCGAAGAGCTCTTGAAGGGCACAGGCCGCATGCTGGTCCGCAAATCAGGCACCGAGCCGCTCGTACGCATCATGGCCGAAGGTGATGACGAAAAGCTCGTCCGCTCTGCGGTCAACGACGTGAAGGCTGCAGTCGTGGCGGCGGCGAAGGCCGCCTGAACGAGTTAGCGGCCAGACGGAGCGGGCGCAGGCGTCGTTCCAACGGCCGGTGTCGCAGCTGGCGTCGTCGGACGTTGCAGCATCACGGTGTTATTGCTCTCGTTGCAATCGGGAATGGCGCGATGCGTCCCTTCGGCGGCGTAGACGAGCCGGAGACGAAGCCGCCCGCCACGTGCTTCCGCTGGGATGACGGCCCGGATCACGCCGCGCACCGCGTGGCTATACGGGAGCACGACGTGACCTTCTTCATTGACGGTCGTTATCGCCGGCACAGCGGCCAGTCGCGTCGCGCCAGCGGGGCTCGTGTACTCAAGAGCGACTGATGTGTCCTCCGGCCCTCGCGCCGCATAAGCAAAGTTGCCATCGTTACGAACTTGCCAAGTCACCGCGATTTCGCCCTCCGCGAGGGGTGGGCCGCCTGGCACTTCGGTGACGAACGCAGTGGTTCCAACGCCAAGGTCCGGACAGCGCGGCACTGGTTGTTGAGGGCGTTGGGTCGGCGGCTGTCGTTGCTTCTGCTTTTGCCTTTGACCCTGACCCTGTTGCGCAAGCGCCTGAGTCGTCACCATCACGGTGCTGACCGCGGCCAGACCGATCAAGCACGCCATCACGAATTTGCGCATTGGTCTCATCCCCAGCCGGTCGGGCTCAGCAACCGGATGTGTCCCTAGGCGGTCAATCTAGCCGAAGCGTGGCGCGCGCCAAATAGGCCAGGCGCCTTACGTGCGCAGCTGTCGCAGCCAGGCGGCTGTGCTGGGATCGAGGTTTTCCGGCGTTGCGCCGCCTTCGAGGCCGGGTAGCAGCGCATTCGCCATGTCCTTACCCAGCTCGACGCCCCATTGATCGAACGGGTTGACGCCGGTGAGCACCGCCTGCGTGAACGTGCGGTGCTCGTAGAAGGCGAGCAGGGCGCCCAGCGCTTCGGGCGACAATTCGTCGATCGCCATGAGTGTTGAGGCGCGGTTGCCAGTGAAGGCGCGATGCGGGGCGAGACGCGTGGCTTCTGCTTCGCTTATGCCTTTGGCGAGCATCTCGGCCTTTGCTTGCTCTGCGCTCTTCCCAACCACCAACGCGCGCGCTTGCGCCAGCGCGTTGGCGTAGACCTTGGTGCGATGCGAAGCCGGACCTTCGCTGGCGCCGGCGTTGACGATGAACTCTGCGGGGATTTCATCGACGCCTTGGTGCAGCAATTGGAAAAACGAGTGCTGCGCGTTGGTGCCGGCTGCGCCCCACGTCACTGCGCATGCCGAACGCTGCAACGACGCGCCGTCGCGCGTCACGCCTTTGCCGTTCGATTCCATTTCGAGCTGCTGGAGCCATGCAGGCAGCAAGCGCAGACGTTCAGCGTAGGGAATGATGGCGTAGGAGCGGTGACCGAGCGCTTCGCGATTCCACATTTGCACGGCGGCTGACACCGCAGGGAGGTTCTCGGCGAATGGAGCATCGCGGAAATGGTTGTCCATTTCCTCGGCGCCTTCGAGCATTTTGAAGAACGCGCCATGCGTCAGCGCGATCTCGCAGACGAGCGATACGCTGGACCACAGCGAGTAGCGCCCTCCGACCCAATCCCAGAACGCAAACACGTCTGCGGCCGCGACGCCCCAGGCGATCGCCTTCTCCGGCGCGGCGGTTGCGGCAGCGATGCGTGCAGGGCCCCAAGCGCGGACGAACTCGGCGTTGGCGAGCGTTTCCTGGGTGGTGAATGTCTTGGACGCGACGATGAGGAGCGTGCGTTTCGGGTCTAGGCCTTCGATCGCATCCGCGACATCCGCCCCATCAACGTTCGACGCAAATCGCACCGTGAGGTTCGGCCGCCGATATGCTTTCAGCGCGTCAAGCACGACACGCGGACCGAGGTCCGAGCCGCCGATGCCGAGATGGATGACTGCATCATAGTCGCCGCTTTCAGCGATCTCGTGCGCGAAGGCGTGCATGCGGTCGAGCACCGCGGTGATCTCATTGTCGCCGCCGGGCGGATCCTGAATGCGCAGCGCCCAATGCTTCGCGGCGCGGCCTTCGGTGTTGTTGACGATCTCGCCCGCGAACATCTTCGCGCGCCACCCATCGAAATCCGCCGCCTGCGCCAGCGCGCCCATCGCGGCGAGCGCTGCGCTATCGATGCGCTGCTTGGAGAAATCGGCGAGCAGATGCGGCGCGCTGAAAGTCAGCGCCTCCATGCGCTTGACGTCGGCGGCGAACAGATCGAGCAGCTTTGAGCGCTTCAGCCGCGCGGCTTCGGCCTCGACCTTGCTCCAGGCCTGTGTCATCGCGGCGAGATCGGTGGCGCCCATGGGCGACGCTCTAACAGGACGCGGGCATGGCGACAATTCTTGTCACGGGCGGCGCGGGTTATGTCGGTTCGCACTGTTGCCTCGCGCTCGCGCGCGCCGGGCACAATGTCGTCGTTTACGATGATCTCTCCAACGGACACGCGCGGTTCGTGAAATGGGGCGCGCTGGAGCGGGGCGATATTCGCGATGCCGCGCGCTTGCGCGAGGCGTTTGCCGCGCATCGGCCTGAGGCCGTGCTGCACTGCGCGGCTTTGATCGAGGTCGGCGAGTCGGTGAAGCATCCCGCGCGCTTCCATGATGTGAATGTGCGCGGCACGGCGACCTTGCTTGAGGCGATGCGCGAGGCAGGCACGCCAGCGTTCGTGTTTTCCTCATCCTGCGCCGTCTATGGCGCGCCGGAGCGATTGCCGATGGACGAGGCGCATCGCTTCGCGCCGGCGAGCCCGTATGGTCAGAACAAGCTCGATGCGGAGCGGCTGAGCGAGGCTGCCGCTGCGGCGCGCGGTGGGTCGTTCGCGCATCTGCGCTACTTCAATGCCGCCGGCGCCGCATGGGGCGAGGGGATTGGCGAAAGTCACGAGCCCGAGAGCCACGCCATACCGTTGGCGCTCTTCACCTTGCTTGGTCGCCGCGACGCATTTCGGATTTTCGGTGAGGACTACGAGACGCGCGACGGCACGTGTTTGCGCGACTATGTGCACGTGCTCGATCTGGCCGACGCGCATGTGAGGGCGATTGAGCGCTTGCTCGGCGGCGGCGCGAGCCTTGTCGTCAATCTCGGCACCGGCGATGGCGTCACAGTACGCGAGCTGATCGCGGCGGTGGAGCGCGTCACCGGCAGACGCGTGCCCGCAACGCCGGCGCCCCGCCGCGAAGGTGATCCGCCTGCGTTGTTGGCGGATAACGGTTTGGCGCTTCGCGAGCTTGGCTGGTCGCCGACGCGCGGTATTGGTGAGATTATCGCGGACGCGTGGAAGTGGCATAGCGAGGTTGAGTCGAGCGCGTTCGGCTAAGCGGCTGGCCCGACGCTGAACGAGAGCAGCTTGCTGACGTCGCGCTGTGCCAATCCGCTCTGTTCGGTCCACGCACTGAACGCCGCCTGCACAGCCTTCAGATCCGCCTTCGAAGTCGGCGCTTTGCTGACGATCTTTTCGCGGATCAGCGCCTTCGTCACGTCGGGCGAGAGGATGAAGCTGTCCCAGCCGTTGAAGCGCAGGAAGTACATCGTCGCTGATGGGCCGAGATGTG
>CADEDT010000194.1 GCA_902826145.1 uncultured Caulobacteraceae bacterium | reverse complement strand
AGCCTGCCGCCAGCGTTCGTTCTGAGCCAGAATCAAACTCTCAGGTTGAGTTGACCTCTGACTGATCGAGACCGAAATCTCGATGCCGTATTTGGCGTTATGCGTTATTAAGTAACGGGAACCGACGCACATTCTGAGGTCCTAAGACCTCATCCTGTAAGTCAGTTATAGTTCCAGAAAACGCATAACCGTCAGTGTCGCTTGGCTTGCGATTGCTCGCTTGCCCGCAGCCACCGCCGCCTGCGTTTCCCTTCTCCAAAATCACAATGTCAAAGAGCGCCACTCAACGAAAAAGCCCGATTTTGGCGGACATTTTCCTGAGCCCGCCCACGCTATGCCGAAGCCCGGCGCGTGCGGGCCGAGACGTTTGGGTCCCGGCGGAAGGCGCGGTTTCTATGCGCGCCCCTTAGTCATGTCAACGACATTTTCGCGCAAAAAACGCATTTCTCAGCGCTTCGAAAAACACCGGAGAAATCAGCGTATTTTGTGCGTGTCCGAGTGCCCCGCGCTGTCTGCGCGAACGTTCGGATGTCGCAACGAAATTAACCTATCGATTCGCCTCACAGGCTTCAAGCCAAATGAGAGACGCCGACGGCTTCACTAAATGGGCCCCAGACCCATGAATTCAAGGTGAAAATCGCGGTTACTGCGCGGCGATATAGGCCTGCATTGCCGCACTTTCAGCTTCAGCGGCCGCGATCCGATGCTTCACCAGATCGCCGATCGAGACGATCCCGATCAGCTGAACCTCTTCCAGCACCGGGAGATGGCGTACCCGTCGGTCGGTCATGCGCCCCAGGCAATCGTCGATCGTCTCGGCCGGGTGCGCCGTAACCACTTCGCGCGACATCGCGCTGGCCACATCATCATTGAGGGCCCTGGCGCCGCGACGCGCGACCTCGCGCACCAGATCTCGCTCCGAAAACACGCCAATTATCGCGCCTTCCGCGTCGATTACGACGAGCGCGCCGACGCGTTTTTCGTTGAGGTCACGGGCCGCATCTTCAAGCGTCGCGCTTGCGGCGAGCGTGTGCACCACAGCGCCTTTGTCGCGAATAACATGCGCGATCAGCATGGGCGTTTCCTCCTGGACCCACTCCGATTGGGCAAACTTGCGCTTACATTCCGCGCTCTTCAAGCGCGAACACCGGGCGTGAACTTCTGCTCACGCGGCACAGCGCCAAGGATCAGGCCGGCCGGCCACGGCTTCGTCGGTCAACTGCACGGAATCCCCGACCAATCTACGCAGCGCGATGATCGTCGGCCGGATCGCGTCCTCGCCATTGCTGCCGACAACGTAGACAAACACGCGATCGTACGGCCGCCACACATATTGCGCGAGGAAGACGCCGTCCGAGCCGCCGTGCGCAATCTTGAACGGCGTGCCATTCGGCGTTGTGCGAAACGCCCAGCCAAAACCCTGAGATACACGCGTGCCGCGGTTCTCTTCGAGATCGCCGGCGGCTTCGACAACCGGCCGCAAAACCAGCTCACGCACAGCGGGATCGAGCCGCGTACGGCACGTCAGCGCCAAGTGCCAGCGATACATCGCGCGTGTTGACAATTGCATCCCGCCATTGCCCTTCAGATTCCAGTAATCACCGTGCATTTGGGCGATCCGCTCGGAGATCGGCGCGCTACGAACGCCACCATCGTAACCGGCCGCTAACCGTGATCGCTGCCCGCGATTGAGCGCGTGCCCGTCTTCATCAATCCCCGCCGGCCGCAGCAGGCGTGTCGCGATGTAAGACTCCAACGATCGTCCTGAGACCTGCTCAACGATCGCGCCGAGCACGCTGTAGCCCGTGTTCGAATAAGCGTTGCCGCTTCCGCTCTCCATCGGCCGATCGAGCGGCGCCGCCATGCAAACGCTTCTGACTTCCGCCGCCGTACGCAGATCGTAGTCGTCGCCGCAATACTCACTCATGCCCGAGCGGTGCGCGAGCAATTGGCGCAATGTCACCGAAGCGCCAGGCTCCGCCGCGCCAGGAAGATAATGTCCAGCGGTCTGATCGATGTCGACCAAGCCGCGCCGCACTAGGTCGGCGAGCGCCGCAGCCGTGAACGTCTTGGTGATAGATCCGATTTGCGCAATCGTATCGACAGTGAAGGGCCGCCTCGCCTCACGATCGGCCCAGCCATAGCCACCAGCGAATACAACTTCGCCATTGATCTCGATGATCGCAGCGCCATTGAAGCCGCTAGCTGCGGCGGTGCGCAGGATCTGATCCGCCTGCTCGCCGATCGTGCTGCTAACCGTCTCTACGGACCGTGGCGGATCGTTTGACGCCCCCGTGACAGCGGCCGGCGAAGCGCAGCCCAAGAGGGCCAATGCAAACAAGAGTGTCGTACGCATTATCCATCTCCCACTCCGGCGTGGCTGGTTTGGCGAGCCCATGTTTCAGCCGTGTTTCATGGGCAAAGCCCAAGTTGGCAAAGCTGCCCCTGATCGATAACTAGGGCCAGGACTGAGAGATGCCCGCCTACAAGGACCGCATTCAACAAGATCTCGATCGCTGGATCGGCGCGGGCCTCGTCGATGGCGATAAGCGCGCCGCCATCCTCGCCACCATCCCAGAAACGCGCCGCCTGGATGCAGCCACCGCGCTGGCCTGGGTCGGCGGCGTTTTGCTTGGCATCGCCATTATCGCTTTCGTCGCCGCCAACTGGGATGCGACCCCTAAACTCGTGCGCTTCGCCACGTTAATCGTGGCGTTCCTGGCGCTCTGCTGCGGCTCAGCTTGGGCCTATCACAAGGAGCGGCCCACGCTTTCCAACATCCTGCTCACTGTCGGCGCCCTCGTCTTCGCCGCCTCGATTGGACTTACGGGCCAGATCTTCGACATCGCCGGCAATCCGCGCAGCGCCGCCTATGGTGCAGGCGTCGCCGCCTTCGCGCTCGCCGCCGCCGGCCGCTCGACCGGCTCGGCGCTCGTCGGCCTCATCTTCATTGCACTCGGCGACTTTACCGATCGCCACTGGTTCGCCGGCGTCGACTCGGAGGCGCCGTGGATGCTGATCGCGGCGCCACTCAGCGCTTATCTCGCGTTGCGCTGGGGATCGTCCGCGCTCGCACACGCATCAGCGTTAGCAATCATTTACTGCTTCGGCTGGTTCGCCGCGAAGACTGAAGCGGAAGCCGGTGTCTTTCTCTTTCTCGCCATCGCCATGGGCGCGATGGCCGCCGGCGCGCGATGGCTCCGCGCACAGGAGCGCGCTTTCGCTGGCGTCTTCTACGGCTGGTTCACTGCCGGCGCGCTGCTCTTCTTCGCCGTCGCCGGCTATCTCCCCTGGTTTGGCGCCGAGAACGCGGGCGGCGGCATCGCCCATCGCATCGTTTGGCTTGCCGCGTCCGGCGGCGTGCTCGCGCTCGGCCGCTACGATCGCCACGGCCTCGTCACGGCTGTCGGCGTGTTAAGCATCATCATCGCCATCTGCGCGCTCTTAACCGATCTCGGCCTCGACCTTCTCGCCGCCGCCGGCATCTTCCTCGTCTGCGCCGTCGCGGCACTCATCGCCGGCCTCGTGCTGCGCACTAAGAAGAGCGCCGCATGAAGATCGAAGCGCCGCCCCGTATCCTCGCCGTCGCCGCCATCTGCGCGGCATCGCTGATCGGCCTCGTCATCAGCGAAGGCTACGCCCGCGAAGGTGGCCAAGAAATTACGCTGCCGATGGCCGCCGTCGATCCGCGCTCCATCCTCTCCGGCCACTACGTGCAGCTTAACTTTACCGATCGCCTCGAACCCACCGAAGTCTGCCCCGAAAACGGCGATTGGGAATGGGTAGCGCTACGCCGCGATGGCGACATCTATGTCGCTGCAGGGGGCGCGCTCTCGCGCGATGGCGCTGAACGCCTCGGTCCACTTCCGGTTAAGGGCAACTTCACCTGCTCGCCGCCAACGCCGGCGTCGGAAGGTATCGAGGCAATGCCGGGATGGCTAACACTCGATCTCGGCGTCGATCGCTTCCACATCAACCAAGCCGACGCCGTGCGCATTGAGCAGGTTCTGCGCGAGCAACGCACCGATCAAGAAACCCGCGCCTTCGCCATTCTCTCCGTCGGCCGCGACGGTCGCGGGCGCTTAAGAGCGCTCCTCATCGACGGCGAACGCTTCGACTTAAGCTGGCTGTAGCGGCCGCCTCTGCAACAGAGCGTACGCAACGCCACCGCCAATGAAGCCGCCGAGGTGCCCTTCCCACGCAATCGGAAACACACCCGTTTCCGACAACACGCCGAACAACACGACGTTAATCAAGAACAACACGCCAAGCTGACCGCGGATCTGCCGATCCTCCAGCGCCTCGCGCCACGTCGGTCGCAATGAGAAGAAGAACGCCGTAATCATCCCGCACACCGCGCCCGAGGCGCCGACAGCGCTCTCCCCGCTATTCCAATTGAGCGCCAGAAACACCAGCGCATCCATCAGCACCGACGCCAGCAGCACACCGAGATAGCGCAACGTTCCCAGCCGCAACGCCGGCAAACGCGATGCGCCGGCGAGGAACACTGCGTTAATGCCAAGATGAAACCAGCCAAGGTGCAAGTAAGCGTGACCGAAGATCGGCCCCAACGCCTCCCACCAATTCTGAAAGTGATACTCGCTGTCAGCGTGAAAGCGTTGGGGAATTAACGCAAACGAGTAGTCCGCGAGGAACCGCTGAGGCGCAGAAGCAAGCGAGTAGGCGATAAATGCCGCCACGATCGATCCGGTAACCAACCAGACGATCAGCGGCGTCGGCGGTCGTTGCACTTGGTCCAATTCGCGCTCCTCGCGCCGTTCCGGCACGTCCGCGAGCATATGGCGGCTCGCCATTCACCTTACCAGCCGCGAATTCGCTCCATAAGCGCACCCTAAAGCGTGGCACGCCCGTTGCTTTCTCGCTTCGCAGAAGAAATCCCACGGAGCACAACACGTGCGTACGTTCATCATTATCGGCGCCCTCGCCTTCGCCAGCGCAGCCAATGCCGATCCCATTCCGAACGGCGCGGGTGATTTCTCCGGCGGCTTCGGCATGGGCTACGAGAGCTTCGACTCTGCGATCAACCCACGCACCCGCGACGAGAACGGCAATCGCGTCATCGTCAACGGCCGCATGGAAATCGAGGGCTCTCTCACCGGCGGCCTTCAGGACTCGTTCGCCACTGGAATTGGCGCTTCGAGTGCAATCGGCAACCAGCTGAACGTGATCACCCAGGGCAACTACAACACGGTGATCGTGGACTCCACTCAGATCAACAACGGCGACATCACCGCCGT
>CADEDT010000193.1 GCA_902826145.1 uncultured Caulobacteraceae bacterium | reverse complement strand
GCGCCTTGCAGCGCGCGGACGACCTTCACCTCGTAGTGCGGATCCACTTGGAAGTGCATGCCGCGGACGGTGCCCTTCGTCTTCGAGTAGCCGGTGTTGTGCTGCGGGTAGCTAACCTCGAGGTTGTTCTCGGCGAATTCCTTCATGCAGAAGGAACGACCGAACCAACCGCGATTGTCGCCAAAGGGCGTCATCTCGATCAAGACGACGTCCTGCAGTGTGGTCTTGTGGAATTTCATTGCGCGGCGACCGCTTCCGCACCCGGGCGCAGCTCGTTGGTGAGCAGGTCGTCAGCGAGCAGCTTCTTGATGTGCTTGATGCGGTTATAGCGCGTGCCTTCGAATTCCTCGACCGTGATGCCGCTCTTCTTGTAAGCGGCGTAGAGTTGCTCGGCGCCCTTCACGGCATCCCATTGCGGCTGGAAGCCCGGCAGCGTCTTTTTGATCTTCTCGAAGCTCACGCGATACGAGCGCGGGTCCGGGCCGGCTTCGCTGGTGAGTTCGATCGTCGTGTTCGGCACGATATCGCGCACGATCTCAGCGATCTGACGAACCGTGTAGTTGTGCGCGGTTTGGCCAACGTTGAAGGCTTCGCCGCGAACCAGATCGGCTGGCGCTTCGAGCGCCGCGATGAAGGCGCGCGAAATGTCTTCGATGTGAACGATCGGCCGGATCGGCGTGCCGTCCGACTTCAGCAGGATGACGCCCTTGGTCATGCCCCAAGCGACGAGGTTGTTCAGCACGATGTCGAAACGCTGGCGCGGTGAGACGCCGTAGGCCGTCGCCGGGCGGATGAAGACCGGGCAGAACTTCTCGTCCGCCATCGGCTTCACGTCGCGCTCAACGAGCACTTTCGATTCACCGTAGGCCGAGACCGGTGCGAGCTTGCCGGTTTCGTCGATCATCTCGTCGCCTTCGGTCTTGCCGTAGTTCGAGCAGGACGACGCGAAGATGAATTTCGGCACGCCGGCCTTCTTGGCAAGCTCGGCGATCTTGACCGACGCGAGGTGGTTCACGTCGTAAGTCAGGGTCGGGTTGAGATCGCTCAGCGGATCGTTCGAGAGCGCCGCGAGGTGGATGATGGCGTCGAAGCCTTCGACGTCTTCCAGGCGGACATCACGCGTGTCGCGAATGATGGTCGGGATGTCGTGGATCTTGCCGCCGTCTTCGAAAGTGCAACGCGAATAAAGGTCAGCGTCGAGGCCGACGACTTCGTGCCCAGCCTTCTGCAGCATGGGCGTCATCACTGTGCCGATGTACCCGCGCGAACCCGTCAACAGCACCTTCATGGGACTACTCGCCTCTCTCGTTTAGCCCGCGCGTATCCAGCGTCGCGGGCGCCTCTATTCTATGCTGCGGGCGCGTCCTGACCCAAGGCCGGACACGTCCGCTTTTCAGCTTTCTGCATGCAAAAAGCGCCGCTCGCGCGCCGCGCTAAAACCGGCTCAAAGTGCGCCGGGATCCTTCTTCCAGAAGAGCACGGCAACCGTCGCGAAGACGATCTCGATCTCACGCCACCACGTCCAGTTGCGGACGTACTCGACGTCATAGCGCGTGCGCGCCTTGACCTTCTCTTCCGTCTCCGTCGGACCGCGGCAGCCGTTCACTTGCGCCAGGCCGGTAACGCCCGGGCGTGCGACGAAGCGTTCAGCGTAGGTCGCGTCGACCTTGTGGAAGTAGATGTCGTGTTCCAGCGCGTGCGGGCGCGGGCCAATGATCGACATGTCGCCAAGCAACACGTTGATCAGCTGCGGCAGCTCATCCCAGCTGGAGCGGCGCAGGAAGGCGCCGAGGCGGGTAATGCGCGCATCGTGGTGACGCGCCTGGACGACGCCGCGATTTTCCATCACCGACATCGTGCGGAACTTCCAGATCCGGAAGGTACGACCGCCGTAGCCGCCGCGCTCCTGCCGGAAGATCGCGTCGCCGGGGCTATCCATCTTCACGGCAACCGCCGTGGCGACCAGAAGCGGCGCCAAGACAACAAGAGCTGCCGAAGACGCGAGAATGTCGAATGCGCGCTTGCTTACACCACCGACCGGCGACAGGCGCGCAGCGCCCGCCTCGAGGGCGTGACGTACAACTTCGACCGGCTTCTGCGGCTCGGAAATCGACGGTGGCGCCGGAGGGGTGACCGCAGTGAGACGCGGGTGCGCGCGCGACGTGGCCGGCGAGCGAACTGGTGCTGCGGCGCTAGCGCGTTCTTCGCTAGCCTTGCTTGGTTCCTGCATAGCGACCCCGCCTGGCCCACCTCGTTCTGGGTGAGCTTCTCAGCATTCTCATAAAGAGCACCGCGAGTGCATATTGCAAGCGCTCACTGGTATCTCAGTAGTGAAATTCCACATTGTTCGCGCGACACGCGAAGCAAGCGCCAGAGCGAAACAATTCGCGCCATTGCTGTGGAAATCTCGCGTCGAACGAACGCCCCCTCAGCTCGACTTGCTGAAGTCGTACGTCGGGTACGAGTAGTAGCCCGGAACCCGGCGATCGACGCCGTTGAGCGTGACGCCGCGAATGCTCGCGCCAGCATCGTTCAGTTGCTGAAGCGCGGCGCGGACGGCGCGCATCGGCGTCTTCTGCCAGCGCGAAACGAGCACTACGCAATCGGCCTTCGCCGCCGCGACCCGCGTCTCGGCGACGGCCAGCACGGGCG
Organism: uncultured Caulobacteraceae bacterium; assembly: GCA_902826145.1. GTDB lineage: Bacteria > Pseudomonadota > Alphaproteobacteria > Caulobacterales > Aquidulcibacteraceae > Vitreimonas. The sequence continues at coordinate 2,652 of CADEDT010000193.1, read as the reverse complement.
CGCAATCCAGCACGATCAGATCGAACGAGCCACGCAGGTCAGCGATCAGGCGGCTCATGTCCTCGGCGCCGAAAATTTCCTTTGGTGTGAAACCCGAACCGCTGACCGGCAGGACACACATACCAGTGGCCTCGTCGAGGTACACGGCCTGGCGCCAAGTGACTTCGCCCGAGAGAACCTGCAGCAGGCCAACCGGCGGCTCGATATCCAGCACTTCCTTCAGCGACCGGCGGCGCAAGTCGCAGTCGATCAAAAGGACCCGCTGACCCGAGAGTGCCGACACGCGCGCAAGGCACAGCGATGTCGTGGTCTTGCCCTCGTTCGGCAGCGCCGAAGTCACCGCGACGACCTGGGTCTTCGGATGGCCAGCTGCGAACAGAATTGTCGTCCGCAGCACCCGGAACGCCTCGGTGAAGGCCGACATTTGCCGCTCAAGCATGTAGGCGGCTGGATGTTGCGCACTCGTCGTCGACTGGCGCAACTCACTGCGGCGCAGACGCGGGATGCTGGCGAGCGCCGGCGAACCGGTCTTGCGCTCCACGTCGTCCGAGCTGGCGAAGCCTTCGTCCAGCGCTTCCGCGAGGAAGGCAACGACGAGACCGAGGCCGAGGCCGAGCGCGAAAGAGAGAATGAAAGAAATCGAGAGGCGCGGCGATGCCTTCTCAGTCGGCACGGCGGCCGCAGAGACCAGCTCGGCCGGCGGCGTCCGCATCGTGCCCTGCTCTTCCAGCTCGTGTCCGCGCTGGAGGAAGGATTCATAGACCGTCCGTGCCGCAGCCGCTTCGCGCTCAAGCTCGCGCAGGCGCACCATCTCCGGGCCGCCGCCGCTCATTTGCGTGCGCAGCGTGTCGAGCGTGGCCTGCGCCTGGGCGACCCGCGCGGTGGCGATATCAACGTCGTTACGCATCCCGATCTGGATACGGCGGATTTCAGCATTGATCTGGTTGCGAACGTCCTCGCGCTCGGCGCGGACATTGGCGAGTGCCGGGTGGGCCTCCCCATACCGGCTCTCAAAGTCGGCCTGACGGCGAGCAATCGTCGCCTCTTGAGCGCGAAGCTGGGTGATCACTACTGAGTTCAGCACCGTCGCGATCGTGTCCGCCGAACCGCCCTGGTTCACCAGGTCCTGGAGTTGCGAGTAGCGCGCCTGACGCTCAGAGAGATCTGCACGCGCTTGCATCAGCGAGCTTTGCGCGTCCGTGATCTGTTGTTCGATCAGAAGTTGGCCCTGGGTGGAGACCAAGCCTGTCTGGGCCCGATAGTTCTCAACCGCGGCTTCCTTAGCCTGCACGTCGGTCCGTAGCGTTTCGAGGCGAGCCGACAGCCAGGTATTCGCGCGAGCGGCGCTCTCGATGCGCGATTCCAATTGATACTGCTGGAAAAGCTCGACGAGGCGGTTCGCCATCTCGGCGGCGCGCTCTGGGCTCTGAGACGTGACACCGACTTCCGCCGCGAAGGTCAGACCGCGGCGGCGCACGTCGATCGCACCATTCACGTTGTCGATGACATCCTGGCGCATCTCTGCGCGATAAGCTGTCGCTGCCGGGCTTTGATCATTGGCCGCAGGCGCGTCCGGATCATCGAGGTTCGTGTTCCACTCGGGGTCGTTGATCAAGCCGAGCGTATCTACCAATCGGCCGGCCAGCATGCTGGAGCGCAGAACTTCGAGCTGAGAGTCTACGATCTGAGCCGGCGGCGCTGCATCACGGCCGACAGTCATCTGATCCGGCAAGACCTGGTCTTGGCCGGCATTGACCATCAGCATTGCCGTCGCCTGATATTGCGGCGGTTGCAGCATGAAAGCGGTGAAGGCGAGTGCGAACACGACCGCGCCAGTGGCCGCGATCAGAATCCAGCGACGCACCAGAAAAGCGAAAATCCACTTGAGGCTGAAGGTGCCCAGTTCACCTTGATCCTCGGGCGGGAGGTTCATCTCACCCGTAGGCTGGCGAATGGCGATCACGTTCATTTTCGTATCCTTGACCCGGGCGTTTTGCGCCGGACCCCCGCTCGCGCAAGCAATTCCTTAGCCAGCTATGAAGACGCTAGCACGTCTTAGCTTGGCACACAGCGCGCTCGCAGCATTAGGCGAGAAACGCCAACAGAAATCGCGTGGCGTGTCGCCGTTGCATCGCGTTGCTCATACGCGCTGGGCGGAGATGGCGAACATCGGATCGAAACCGCGCGATATCGTTTTCGCTCAAAGAGAGAGTCACTTCAGCAGTTGGATGTGGCGTCATCTTCTGTTCGCGCGCGATCGCCACGCCGCTTCACAATTCGCGTTTTAGGCGTATTCTGCCTCTCTACTTCGCTCGGCGAAGAAACGACCGAAATCTCGCAGTCTTAAAAATGTTCGACAGCTGGGAACCGTCTGCATCTCATACCGTTCTCCCCAGGGTCACCTGACAATTGTCCAAAATTTAACTCAAGAAACTTGAATATATTGGCCCACAAACTCGCAGCGTGACGCTGGCCACCGACCGAAAAGCAACCTTGGTCTTAGTTTTGTGGAAAGTGATCTAGGGCGGAAATCTTGGCTTACATGGTCCCCCAGTCTCAAGCGGCCCTGACAAAGGCACAACCAACCGTCGCGCCAGCGGTCGTCGATCATCGCGCGCTTCAGAAGCGTTGGCCGATGGCAATTTCCATTCT
>CADEDT010000192.1 GCA_902826145.1 uncultured Caulobacteraceae bacterium | reverse complement strand
GAGGTCCATCTTGTTCATGGCGTGACTTCCCGGTCTTCGTCGATCCCGCCCGTGCGGGCGCCGCCGCCAAGGGCGACGTGATAGCCAATGCGATTGGAAACGCGCGCAGCGCGCGCGGTAATGAGGCCGCGCTCTGCGTCGATGCGGCGGGTGTAGGCGTCGATCAGCTCGAACAATGTCGCGACGCCGCGTGAGTACTCGCGTTCGGCCAGCGCTTGCGCTTCGCGCGCTTCGTCGGCGGCAATGCCGAACTGAGTTTCGCGCACCTCAAGGCTCTGGTCGGCGCTGATCGTGCCTTCGACTTCGCGCCAAGCGGCAATCGATACGCGCACATAATCGGCTGCGGCGGCGCGGCGGTCGGCAACGCTGGCGCGCGATTCGGAGAGCAGCGCGCCGCCGTTGAAGATCGGCATCGTAATCCCAGCGATGATATTCGTGATCATGTTGGCGCTGTCGTCGATCTGGTTTACCGCCGTGCCTTCGTTGCCGGCGGTGGCGGTCAGCGTGAGGCGCGGGAGCATAGCGGCGCGCGCCTCGTGGATGCGGAAGCCGGCGGCGCGCATACGATCTTCAGCGGCAAGCACGTCCGGACGGCGCTCGAGCAAATCTTCGGGGGCGCCAGCGGCCGCTAGTGGCGCGAGATGCGGCAGCTCGCCCTCGGCGCGCAGCGTCCCATCGGGATAGCGACCCATAATGCCTTGCAGGCGGCGAGAGACGATCAGCAGCTGATCTTGCGCCTGCGCGTGCAACGCACGCGCGGACGCCACTTGGCTGCGCGCTGTACGCAGCGCCAGCGATGTCGCAATACCCGCATCGTAACGGCGTTGCGTCAAATCGAGCGCGCGTTCGCGCGTCGTCAAATCTTCTTGCGCCAGAGCCAGCAATTGCTGGCCTTCGATGAGATCGACCCAAGCTTGCGAAGATTGGCCGGCGATCGAGAGGCGCGCGTCGTCCAAATCTTCTTTCGCCGCATCGGCGCTAAGATCGGAAGCCAGCGCGCGCGAGGCGAGGCGGCCCCAGAGATCGATTTCCCAGCTCGCAACGATGTTCGAGGTCAGGAAGTCGGTGCGCGTGCGTTCGTCTGAGCCCGAGATCGGTGCTTCGGTGCGGCCTCCGTCGCCGCCGATGCTTAAGCTTGGCAGCAAATTGCTTCCGAACGAGCCGCGCGCGCGCCAACGCGCCGCGCGATAGCGTGCTTCAACGATCTGCAAATCCGGGCTGCCTGCGAGCGCCTCGCGCGCGAGCGTCGACATCTCTGCCGAATTCATGTCGTCGAGCCATGTTGCCGCTGGGGAAGCGGCAAGCTCAGCCGCGCGCTCCGCACCGATTTGGTCGGCCGCGACGTAAGAGTCTGGTTCGGGCGGCAGATTGCGTCCCGCGCACGATCCCGCCGCGGCCATAAGGCTCACGCCGATCAGCAGACGCACCCCGTACTTCATGTTCCCTCGCAGCACCGGCTTAACCATCGCCCTCTCGAATGTCAATAAATGCGTATTGAAAATCGATAAGGTTTGTCGCGTTTAACGGTTAGACCACGTCCCCTGTCCCTCATTGGATGCCGAAGGCCCCGTATTTGGATGCGGTGGGCAGTCAGCAGCGACGAACGGCCGGATTCGTACGGCGAATGACCGGCTCGCCTAACTAAGACGTGGAGGCTAACCCCAAACCGACAGCTCGCTTGCGCGACTCCGCTCGTGCGCCCTACAGCCCAGAATTGACATGGCTATGAACCGCCTTGCCCCGCCGCGTTGGCGCCTCGACCGGCTGCCCGCCGCTGCTTGGGCCGCAGCGGGGTTGGCGGCGCTCGCGGCGCTTCTGGCTTTCGTGACGCACGCGCCGGCCGCCGTGTTGATGGTTCTCGCCGCCGCTGCTTGCTTCTGGGCGTTTCGCGAAGGCCAGCGTTTCACAATCGCTTCGAGTAGCGATGATCAGATTGAATTGGTCGGCCTTGCCGAACTCGCTCCCTTGCTCGAAGCGCTGCCGGACCCTGCGCTCCTGGTGGACTCGGAAGTCCGCATCGTCAGTTCCAACGCCGCCGCACGCCGGCAGATGCAGTTCGAGGCGCGCGGGCAGTTTCTAACTTCTATCCTGCGTCACCCCGACGTGCTCGAGGCCGTTCAGGCCGCAGTGCGCGACGGTGAAACGCGCGCGGTCGAATACGAAACGCCGGCGCAAGTTGATCATCATACACGCTGCTACGTCGCGCCCGTGAACTGGGGCGCCGATCGCGCAGCAATGCTGGTTTTTCACGATCAAACTGCAAGAATCAGCACTGAACGCATGCGCGCGGATTTTCTCGCAAATGCCAGCCATGAACTGCGTACGCCGCTCGCTTCGCTCACGCTGCTCATTGAAACGATCTCCGGACCGGCGCGCGACAGCGCCACCGATCGCGAGCGCTTTCTCGGCATGATGCAGGTGCAAGCTGATCGCATGCGGCGCCTCATCGATGATCTGCTTTCGCTGTCGCGCATCGAACTAGACGAGCACGTGCCGCCATCTGATCGCGCTGACCTCGCTGCCGTGGCGCGCGAGGTCGCGGACTCGCTCGCGCCGGTTTTGCGCGACCGCAATGTGAAGCTTGATCTCCGCGTGCCGGGTAAGCCCGTCCGCGTCGTTGGCGAGCGCTTTCAACTCGCGCAGGTCGTGCAAAATCTCGTCGATAACGCTGTGAAATACACGCCCGACGGCGGCTCAGTTTCGCTTGAAGTGGGGCCTTCCGGCGATCGCGAAGAGGTGTCGGCGCGGGCTGGGCGGCGCTGGGAGGAGGCGGGCCGGGTCGCGCTGCTGACCCCGGCTGCTGCCGCCAATCGCTCCTACGCGTTCGTGCGCGTGGAGGATTCGGGGCAAGGAATCTCGCGCCGCTTCCTGCCGCGTCTTGGTGAGCGATTTTTCCGCGTCGAACGCGAAATGGGTGATGAGCGAGGCGGCACAGGGCTAGGGCTGGCCATCGTGAAGCACATCGTCAACCGGCACCGCGGCGGGTTCCTCGTTGAGAGCCAACCTGGACGGGGCTCAGCCTTCGCCGCCTATGTGGAATTGGCGGAGGAGGGCTGATGTTACGCAGGGGCGATTTCACATCAGTGTCATGGAAGCCCCGTAAGAGCGGGCCATATCGGGGATGGGCCGATTCAGGGCGCGCAGGCGTCCCGCTAAGGGGTCGAATGTCATGGAATTTTCCGCTGCCGGCTCCGAGCGTCCGATGAGCAACGGCCCGGCCATGACCGCCCCGGTCGTCAAGGCGTCCGCTGGCTCGATCACCGGCGCGCCGGTTAAGATCGCTGCGCGCGATGTGAACGTTCACTACGGCGACAAGCAGGCGTTGTTTGACGTCTCGATGGACATTCCGGATCGCGCGGTCACCGCCTTCATCGGCCCGTCGGGTTGCGGCAAGACCACGTTCCTGCGCTGCTTCAACCGCATGAACGACTTGATCGACAATTGCCGCGTCACCGGCTCGCTGCAGATCGAAGGCAAGGATGCCTACGCAAAGAGCGTTGACGCCGTCGTGTTGCGGACGCGCGTCGGCATGGTGTTCCAGAAGCCTAACCCGTTCCCGAAGTCGATCTATGACAACGTCGCCTATGGCCCGCGCATTCACGGCATGGCGAAGTCGAAGTCGCAGATGGACGAGATCGTGGAGAAGTCGCTGAAGCGCGCGGGCCTCTGGGAAGAGGTCAAGGACCGCTTGGCTCAGCCGGGCACCGGCCTTTCCGGTGGTCAGCAGCAGCGCCTCGTTATCGCTCGCACGGTGGCGGTGAACCCCGACATCATCCTGATGGATGAGCCGTGCTCGGCGCTCGACCCGATCGCGACCGCGAAAATCGAAGAGCTGATCGACGAGCTTCGCGAGAATTATTGCATCGTCATCGTCACCCACTCGATGGCGCAGGCGGCGCGCGTCTCGCAGAAGACGGCCTTCTTCCACTTGGGCAAGCTGGTGGAGACGGGGGCGACCGAGGAAATTTTCACGAATCCTCGCGACACGCGTACTCAGGACTATATTACTGGCCGGTTCGGCTGATCCCAATGGCCGTCCCGAAACGATCACGCAGCGCGCCAGCACTGGCGCGGCGAGTTAAGGCGACCATGGCAGAGCATACGGTAAAGGCGTTTTCGGAAGAGCTGGACGCGATCACTCAGGAAGTGGCGCGCATGGGCGGTTTGGCCGAGACGGCCATCAATGACGCGCTAGCTGCTGTCGCGCGCCGCGACACCGAGATCGCGCAGATCGTCATTCAGCGCGACCCAAAGATCGATGCAGCGCAGCGTGAAATCGAAAAGCGGGCGATCAAGTTGTTCGCGCTCCGCCAGCCGATGGCGAGCGATCTCCGCGTTGTGCTGACCGCTTGGCGTATTGCTGGCGAGTTGGAGCGTGTTGGCGATCTTGCGAAGAACATCGCCAAGCGCGCGCTGATCTTGAATCAGGACGAGCCGATCCAACTGACGCGCAGCGTCGAGCGCATGGGCAAGATCGCCGGCGCGCACTTGAAGCAAGTGCTCGACGCGTATGCCAACAGGGACGTGCAAGCCGCGATCAATGTCTGGAACTCGGACGACAATATCGATGCGCACTACAATTCGCTGTTCCGCGAATTGCTGACCTACATGATCGAAGACCCGCGCATGATCAGCTCGTGCGCGCACTTGCTGTTCATCGCCAAGAATCTCGAACGCATCGGCGACCACGGCACCAACATCGCCGAATACATCCACTTCCTCGTCACCGGCGAGGACATTGCCACGCAGCGACCGCGTGGCGATGCAGAGGAATAGGATCAGGGGCTAGGGCATGGCCAAGGCAACACATGTGTTGGTGGTCGAAGACGAAGCGGCCCTAGCCGATCTGCTCAAGTACAATCTTGAGAAGGAAGGCTATCGCGTCTCCGTCGCTAATGATGGCGAGGAAGCGTTGGTCGTTGCTGACGAAAGCGCGCCGGATCTCGTGGTGCTCGATTGGATGCTGCCGAAAGCGCCGGGAATCGAAGTTTGTCGCCGCCTGCGTGCGCGCCAAGATACGCGCAACACGCCGATCGTGATGCTCACCGCGCGCACCGAGGAAACGGATCGCATTCGTGGTCTCGACGTCGGCGCTGACGACTATCTCACCAAGCCGTTCTCGATGAACGAGCTGCTGGCGCGCCTGCGCGCCGTGATGCGCCGCATTCGGCCGGGCTTGGCCGAGGACAAGGTGACTGCGGGCGATATCGTCATGGATCGCGTGTCGCACCGCGTGAAGCGCGGACCGCGCGATGTGCATCTGGGGCCGACGGAATTCCGCATCCTCGATCATTTGATGCAGCATCCCGGCCGCGTTTTCAGCCGCGAGCAATTGCT
>CADEDT010000191.1 GCA_902826145.1 uncultured Caulobacteraceae bacterium | reverse complement strand
GCACGGCTGGTGCGCCGGACGCCAATAACGGCTGGGCCGATATCGTCGACCACCCGAATGACTGTTTCCGAGAAGGCGTCGCGCGCTCCACGGCGCAGCGGCGCCGAGACGAACGTGCTCTTGCGACCGAACATGTGACGAAACGTAGGAGTGCGCAGTTTCCTTCGCTAGCCCCGCTTCCTCCACCTGGCGGCATGCCCTACATCCCGCCTAATGGCTCCTCCTCCCGCCACCGCGCCGCCGCCAGAGCGGCACTTCAACATCTTCACCTGGCTCAGGAATTCCTTCCTGGCCGGCGTTGCGCTGGTTTTGCCGTTTGTTGTGACCGCTTGGCTGATCTGGATCGTCGTCACCTTCATCGACACGCGCGTCGAACCACTCGTCCCGCCGGGCTTCGAAATTCTGACAAGATTTCCAGGCGGCGGCGTGCTGCTTGCGCTGGTGGCGCTCACGCTCGTCGGCGCACTCGCGGGTAACCTCGTCGGCCGCTGGATCGTCAACACGGCTGACAGCGGCATCGCCAACCTGCCTTTGGTGCGCACGATCTATGGCGGCGCCAAGCAGGTGTTCAAACAAGTCGCCGCGCCCGAACGCACTTCGTTCAAGCAAGCGGTGCTCGTGGAGTTTCCGCAGCCTGGTTCGTACGCGATCGGCTTCATCACCAATGAAAACACGGCAGAGATCGTCCAAGACGTCGGCGCCGATCTGGTCGCCGTCTACGTGCCTCAGGCGCCGATACCGACCTCGGGATTCTTGCTCTACCTGCCGCGCAACACGTTGAAGCTGTTGGCGATACCGCCCGAGGAAGCGCTAAAGCGTGTCATCTCGCTCGGCATCATCCGCAAGGAAGACGACACCCCCGCTAAGTGATCTTGAAGTCGGACGGCTTCCAATCCGGCTTCGGATACTGAGGCGCCATGTCCTCAAGCGTCTTGCGCACCGTCGCCGCGATGATCGCGTTGCGCTGCCACTTCCGATCTGAAGGCACGACGCGCCACGGCGCGTGTGCCGTCGAGCACCGATCCAGCGCGATCTCGTAGGCGCGCTGATAGTCGTCCCAGAGCTTACGATCTTCGAGATCGCTCGGATTGAACTTCCAATTCTTCTCCGGCTCGTCCAAGCGCGCCTGCAATCGTTCGGCTTGCTCGCCCTTCGAGATATTCAGCATGAATTTGAGGACGGTCGTTCCGTTGTCGGTCAGATGCTGTTCGAACGCATTGATCTGTTCGTAGCGCCGTTCGACCGCATCCGCAGGTGCTAATCCCCGCACCTTCACCACCAGCACATCTTCGTACTGCGAGCGATTGAACACGCCGATGACGCCCTTCTTCGGCGCGGCCATGTGAATGCGCCACAAGAAATCATGCGCCAATTCTTCTTCGCTCGGCCGCCCGAACGGTGTCACCTGCACGCCCAGCGGCCCGCAATGATTGAACACCGCGCGCACCGTGCCGTCCTTGCCCGAAGTGTCGATGCCCTGCAGTATCACTAGCAGCGAACGCGTCCCTTCGGCCCACAGCGCATCTTGCAGCGCATCGATCGCCTTCGCGTTGTCTTTCGCCGCCTCTTCGGCAGCGTCGCGATCCGTCAGAATGTCATCGGCTGTTGTCGCGCGTTTGCTGAGCAGCGACTTCTCGCCCGGCGTTACCAGCGTCGCGTTGTCGATCAGTTTTGTGAGCTTCACCATCGGGGCAGCATACAAAGAAAAAGGCCCACCGCGAGGTGGGCCTTCGATCTTCGCCAATGAAGCGAACTTACGACGCGTAGTATTCGACGACGAGGTTCGGCTCCATCTGCACCGCATACGGCACGTCGGAGAGTTGCGGGATGCGGGCGTAGCGCGCCGTCATGCCCTTGGCGTCGACTTCGAGATAATCCGGCGTGTCGCGCTCACCGCTCGCCAGAGCTTCAAGAACGATCGCCATCGACTTGGCCTTGTCGCGCACTTCGATCACGTCGCCGACCTTCACGAGGAAAGACGGGATCGTGACGCGACGGCCGTTCACCTTCACGTGGCCGTGGTTCACGAACTGACGGGCCGAGAACACAGTCGGCGCGAACTTGCAGCGATAGACTACGGCGTCGAGGCGGCTTTCAAGCAGACCAATGAGGTTTTCGGCCGTGTTGCCCTTCCGGCGAGCGGCTTCCTCGTAGGTCTTGCGGAACTGCTTTTCGGTGATGTTGCCGTAGTAGAGGCGCAGCTTCTGCTTCGCGACCAATTGCAGGCCGAAGTCAGAGGTCTTGCCCTTGCGGCGCTGGCCGTGCTGGCCGGGGCCGTACTGGCGCTTGTTGACTGGTGATTTCGGACGGCCCCAGAGGTTTTGACCAAACCGGCGATCCGACTTGTACTTAGCTTGAATACGCTTCGTCATGCGCTACAGGCGCCCTCTTCATCTGACGGGGCCCGGCGACCTCACAAACGAGATCGCGACTGCCCTGGCGGTTCGCCCGTCACCCAGTATGTCCCGGCCCCGGAACGAGCCAGGGGGTAGGAAAGCGGGGCTTTTGGTCGATCAACCTCGCGAAGTCAACCTGGAGGCGGCTCCCGGCGAGGAACGATCTCGTCGAATACAATCCGCCATTCCCGACCCTGGTGCTGCCAGATGCGGGCGGCATAGCCTCGCCTCTGCGTCTCTCCCTCCCGCCATGACGTGGCTCCGAGCACAAAAACCATGTCGCCAGCGGCCGAAGCCTCGATCCGCAGCGGCGCCTCGATGGCGTCGAGCGCGGTCGCCTGCGCCAAAGTCGCAGCCGCCGCCGCACCAACGGCCGCCGGATGCCCTGGCCGGTTTAGGCGGACATCGGCCGCGAGGCGCCGGATCAACTGCGACCGAGGCTCGGGTCGCCCGATCGCGATGTGTTGCTCAAGACTTTGGACATCTTCGACAGCTCGCTCCGCTGAGCCCGTGCCGCGAGTTGCGATCGCCAATGTTGGAATCTGCGCATCGACGGCTACAGGTGGCCCTGCATCGCGCACCTCAGTGCCGGCGTCGAAAATCCACTTCCAACTCCCGTCAGCTTGCCGCCGCCAAACTGTGAAGTAGTGCCCGACGATCCCGTCGCGTCCGCGAAATTGGAACGGGCCGGTGGTGAAGCCAAAGTCGCCCGATTGCGCGATGCCTGCATACGCCGGCCGCCAATCCAAAGTCGTTTCGCCATCGCCTTCAAACTGCACGAGCTGCTCGTGAGCGTTCACCGGATCCGGACTTAGCGTGATCGCATCCGCCGCAGCGGCGCTTCGAAACGCCGCCGCCCATCCGCGCACTGCCGCATCCGCCGCAAACGCGCGCTCCGCTGCGATCACCGGATCCGCACTGACGGCTGCGTCCCGCGCCAGCGCGGCCGGCGCTCCAAAGCAAATCAGGGCGAAGACGAACGAGGTCAGCAGTCTCATCCGCGGATCGGGCCCGATCTGCGATCCCAGTCAACCTTGGCTGCGACCACTGGCGCCCGCGCGACGACCGCCCGCAGCAGTCTTAACCGTTCCTCAACGGCAGGCGCGCACAGGCTACAAGATTGGAGTTTCGCGCCGTGCCGGTCGTTCTGCGCCACAACGAGCAGCTTGAGCTAAACCTCGCCGAATATCATGGCGCGATCTCGCTCGCCGAGCTTGAGGCGGTAGCGGCGTTCCTGATTCAAAACCCATCATTCCTGAAGCGCGATTGCCTGAGCCTGGTTGTGCCTGGCGCACATTTCGGCGGTGTTGAGCTGAGCGCGCTCGATCACTTGTTCGGCCGCTACAAGACCGCTTACGCACCGCTGAGCTTCATGCGCCGCTCTGCCTGGCTGTGCCTCAGTCCAACGGCACAGCCGCACATCGACTACTGGATCGGCGGCCGCGACGCGCGCGAAGCAATGTCGACAACGGTTCGGCGGTTCACGAGCTTTGAAGACGCCGGCGATTGGCTAGTGCTGAGCACAGCGGAGATACAAGCACTGCAAATCGGAGCCGGTTTCGCAGAAGTCGCGCGCTTTGAGGACGCACCACGAACCGAGCGCGTCGCCGCGCGCTAGGAGACAAACGACGTGCCGATTGTGCTTAGACACAACGAACACCTTGAGCTTAGCCGCGTTGAATATTCTGGCGCGATCCGCGCACGGGATTTGCACGATCACGCCACCTTTAACGCAACCAATCCGATTTGGCTGGGCTTCGACTGCATCAGCGTCATTCACGATGATGTCGATGTTTCCGATATCTCGCTCAGCAATCTCGACGGCGTCTTCACCGCCCACCGTCAACTCTTCGAGCCGCTGAACCTCATGTTCATGCGCCGCTCTGCCTGGGTCTGCGAAAGCCCCGCCGGCCAACGCTTCCTCAGCCACTGGTTGACCAAGCGCAACGCCGACAAAAGTCCCTGGGCAGATGTCCGCCAATTCGAGAGCTTCGAAGCCGCGGGCGAGTGGATGCTGCTCAACGCGGAAAACACGGCGATGCTCAAGAGCGGCGAAGGATTCAACGAAGTCGCCCGTTTCAACGCCTCAGTCGCAGAGCTGGTAAGGTAGGAGCATCCGGAATGCCGATACTGATGCGCCACAACGACGCCCTCGAACTCACGCGCGTCGACTTTTACGGCAAACTCCTACCGGAGCACGTGCAAGGCTACGGCGCTTACGGCATGGCCAATCAGCAGTGGACACAGTTCGACACCATGACCTTCGTCGGCGCGGATACAGACGTCAGCGCCATGACGCCTGCCTACATCGAGAGCTTCTTCAGCGCCTTTGGCCGAGTGCTGCGCACCTCCGACAAGATGGTCCGCCGCCGCACCGGCTGGGTCTGCGATAACCCGATCTACGAAGCCGTGCTCGACATTTGGCTCGCAAAGCGCAACGCCGATTGCGAACCCGGCGGCCAGGTCCGCCTCTTCAAAAGCGCTGAAGCGGCCAGCGAATGGCTGCTGCTGAGCCCGGACGCAGCAGCTGCGCTCAAGTCTGGTGAAGGTTTCGCCGAGCTCGCGCGCTTTGACAGCGGCTCAGGGCTCGTGCGGTAGCGCTTAATCCGCTGCGTCGCTCTCGAGATCGTATTGGCTTTGCAGATAGTTCTGCAGGCCCATCTGATCGATGTTGCCGAGCTGCGTTTCCAAAAAGTCGATGTGCTCTTCGGTATCGTCCAAGATTTCCGTCAGCAAATCGCGCGTGACATAATCCTGCTTCGTCTCACAAAGCGCGATGCCCTCTTTGATCGCTGCGTGCCCCGTCTTCTCGGCATTCAAGTCAGCCTGCAGACGCTCCGGCACCGCTTCGCCGATCTGCAGCTTGTTCAAGTTCTGCAGGTTCGGAAAACCCTCGATCAGCAGCAGCCGCTTAATGATGCGGTCCGCGTGCTTCATCTCTTCGATGG
>CADEDT010000190.1 GCA_902826145.1 uncultured Caulobacteraceae bacterium | reverse complement strand
AAGCTTCCGTCCAAAGCCGACCCCTAATTCCATCACAGTGGCGAAACGAATCGCCGAACCCCGTGATCATTTTCCCGGTTTGCGGGCGCGTTTGCACGCACACGGCTGATCGGGCCGGTTAACAAAATGCTAAAAGGGTGAACGGCGAGTTAAGTTAAGAAATATCAATTGGTTAACGTTGAGAGTCAGCCGCCGATGCGCGTGTAGTTGAACGGCATGGGGCTCATGCCTTCCATTTCGCGCTGCGTGTTGAGGCTGCTGCCGGCGCAGGTAAACGCCTCGCTGGATACGCGTGGCGGTAAACCGCCCCACGGAATGGCCCCAGCGTCGCCCTCAACCACTATGACGACTCCGCCATCGCCTGCCTGCGTGCGCTCACAAAGATTGAGGCGGCCTCCGCTGGTCGACCAGCGGCCGGTGGCTTGCGACCGGACCTGACCTGCCACGGTGACGTCGTTGTGGAAGCGCTGGTCAATGTCCGCGCGACTGATGGCGGTGACGAAGGTGCCGTCGGCGCGGAAATGCACCAAGCCATTCGAGACGGAGATATTGTCGGGCATGCCTTGGCTACGCAGCCACTCGGCAGGACCGCCGCCGGTGAGCTGCCACATGCCGACGACACAGGCGTCGAGCGTGCTGACGCCGGCGCAATCGCAGCCGGTCTCTTTTGTGCCTCGCACGGACAGGGTCGCGCTCGCGCTGCGCGCGTTGATGGCCGCGAAGCGATACGAGCCGCCACTGCCTGACGAGGTGTCGATTGAGTCCGGGAGCGGCGCCCAAGCGCCGCCATCTTCCAGCCGCGCGCGGTGCATTGCGCCTGGATTTACGGCAGTGCTCCATCGCCCGCATTGAAAGGCAACGACGCCGCGGTGAAGCAAGAAGGGCTCAAGAGAAGCAGTGCGCGTCTGCGACGCGCTCCATTCCCAGATGTCGCCCTCTGTTGGATTGACCGCCACAGTGCGCCCGTGCGGGTCAGTGATGGTGCGGTCGAGATAGGCTTGCGCGAAATCGAGCCAACGCTCCTGCGAAAGCACGCGACCCATTGCGGCGCGCTGCGCCGCGTCAGTGTTGCTTTCGGCCATGCCGCTCAGAAAGCGCATCACGCCCGGCGGAGACTCCTCGCTGCCAAGCCAGGCAAAGAAAACAGCGGAGCCATACGCCATGCGATTGAGCGGAACCGTCAATGACGCGTCGTCGAAGGTCGGAACACGGCGGTCAATCACCGCGGCGTCCGGCAATGCAAGCGCCGCAAACCATTCGGCGGACCCCTCGATCCACCAATCGCCTCCCGTGCCCAGGCCGAACCCGCTTGTGGCGTTTTGCGCGGCAGTCAGATTGGCGGTCTGCACACAATGAAAGATTTCGTGCGCCACATCGACCATGGCGTTTTCTGGAGAAGCGCCGACAACATAAACGGCAACGCGGCACTCTTCCGGATTTGCTGCGTTCGTCCAGGCATTGATATTGCTAAATCGCTCGTCGCCTTCCGGTGGCGGGAAATCGTCAGCGAGCAGCACCGTGATATCCATCAGATTGATGTCACCAAGCTGACGGATGCCATCAGCAGCGGCGCGAATGCCGGCGTCGAACCGCGCTAAGTCGGCCTCACCGGCAGCCCAGTCGATACTGATGTCATGGATGATACGAATAGTGGCTGTGCGGCCGCGCACCGGCACTTCAACGCGCATGCGTTCGACGCAATTGTAGGGAACGTCATCGAAGCGTTCGTCGAAAGTCGCCAAATAGGCAGGCGTGCAGTCCGCAGGGAAGGAGGCGCGAGCCGGCGCAATGACTGATGCGCTGAGCGCGCAAACGACAAAAACCAGCGCCCATCGTGCCCATGCGTGCATGGCCCCGCCCCACTTTGATGTGCCCTCGCGAGTACATTCAGCGCGGGGACGCCACCTTCGTCAAGGCGAACCGGTTCGAATTCTTTCAACCGCCTGCTGCGCAGCCGCGAGCGTGGGGCGGAGTTCGCGAGCGCGGCGGCCGGAGTCGCGCGCCTTCGACGCGCCGGAGATGCGGAACACGAACGGCATTTTGTAACTGGCGCCGAAGCGAACGTGGACATCCTTCGGTTGGAACTTTGCGTGCTGCAAAGCTTCGCGCGCGGCCTCGTAAAAAACGTCGGACGGCCAAGCGTCGACGCAATTGATGTTCTTGGCGCGGCCATCGGCGCCAACTTCGAACTCCGCTATAGCGATGCCTTCGATGCCGAGACGTCGCGCAAGCCGGGGATAGCGCGCGCGCAGCGGGCCAACGACATCCCACGGCATGTCGGAGTGTTCTGCCTCCCCCTCCGCCTCAAGCAGTTCGCGCACGGATTTCTCTTTTTGCTCCGGCGCGCGCCAGACGACGCAGCATGGGCCGCTCGGCAAACGCTGTTGCACGCGTTGCAGTTCACGGCGTTCGCGCAAGCGATCACGTAGCCACTCCGCGGCGTTGGTGACGACGATAACAAGAACCAACACGATAACGCCGGCGGTCAGCAGCGAGACGCCACCGCCCCACCCTTGAGCGCGCAGCATGCTGTTGATGGCCAGGTGCGCGACGACAACCACGCCGAACAGCGCGATGTAGAACAACGCGCGCAGCGTCCAGGTCGAGAGCGTGCGGGTGGCGCGAACTAGCATGGGTTCCCCAAGCCTAGATGCACGGGCGCGAGGGCGCGCGCAACGGCCCAGGACTGTTGGTCACGCAAGGTTCAGTGGAATGCGAGAACCGCGAAAATGACGGCGAGCAGCGAGGAAATGCCCGCGATTTGACCAAAGACCGGTACGCGCGTCGCGGCAATCGTGTTCCCGGCTTTGGCCTGGCCGTAGAGCACCTGCGTCGCGACAGCGGCGAGCGTCAACGTGCTGATGAAGATGAACTTGATCCAGAACATGGACGGCAAGCCGCCGAAGCCGCCGTATTTCAGGAAGACGAGCGCCAGGCCCGTGAGCCACATAAGGATGAGGCCAACGAACGAAAAGTTCGCGAGGATCGGGCCCATCGAGCGCAACGTGACGGCCTGATCAGCGGGACGCTTCAGCGCTTCGCGCGCTGTCAGCATGCTGCCAAAGCCGCCGCCTGCGCCCATCATCAGGCCGACGATGTGCAGCGCGAGAATGATGTCGATGGTCATTTCGCCCCTCCAAGGTGGGTGCATCCAGGATGCGCCGGTGGCGCAAGCTGGATGCACATTTAAACCTCAGTAGCGGTAGTGATCTGGCTTGAACGGGCCGGCAGTTGGCACGCCGATATAATCGGCTTGCTCTTTGCTCAACTTGGTCAGCTTCACGCCGAGCTTTTCGAGGTGGAGCGTGGCGACCTTTTCATCGAGGTGCTTCGGCAGCGTGTAGACCTGGTTCTTGTAGGCCTTGCCGTTGGTCCAGAGTTCGATCTGCGCCAGCGTTTGGTTGGTGAACGACGCTGACATCACGAAGCTCGGGTGGCCGGTGGCGTTGCCGAGGTTCACGAGCCGGCCTTCCGAGAGAACGATGATCTTCTTGCCGTCCGGGAATTCCACGTGGTGGACTTGCGGCTTGATCTCGTCCCACTTGAAGTTCTTCAGACCAGCGATTTGGATTTCGCTGTCGAAGTGACCGATGTTGGCGACGATGGCGTTGTTCTTCATCGCGCGCATATGGTCGACGGTGAGGACGTCCTTGTTGCCGGTGGCGGTGACGAAGATGTCGGCGTTTGGCGCCGCCTCTTCCATGGTCACGACCTGGTAGCCTTCCATCGCGGCTTGCAGCGCGCAGATCGGATCGACTTCGGTGACCATCACGCGCGCGCCGCCTTGGCGGAGCGAAGCGGCCGAGCCTTTGCCGACATCGCCGTAGCCGGCGACGACAGCGACTTTGCCCGAGAGCATCACGTCGGTGCCGCGGCGGATCGCGTCGACGAGCGATTCACGGCAGCCGTAGAGGTTGTCGAACTTCGACTTGGTGACGCTGTCATTGACGTTGATGGCGGGGAACGGCAGATCGCCCTTCTTGGCCATTTCGTACAAGCGGTGAACGCCCGTCGTGGTCTCTTCCGAGACGCCCTTCACTGACGCGCGGATCGCTTCGTAGAAGCCCGGCTTCTCCTTCAGCATTTTGCGCATGGCGCCGAAGAGCGCTTCTTCTTCTTCATTGCTATGATCAGCAATGACGCCAGCGTCCTTCTCCGCCTTCGGGCCGAGGACGCAGAGCAACGTCGCGTCGCCGCCGTCGTCGAGGATCATGTTGGCGTATTCGCCGTTCGGCCATTGGAAGATGCGGTGAGTGTAGTCCCAATAGTCCGCGAGGCTCTCGCCCTTCACGGCGAACACCGGCGTACCCTTCGCGGCGATTGCGGCGGCGGCGTGATCTTGCGTCGAGAAGATGTTGCACGAGGCCCAACGCACTTCGGCGCCGAGCGCTTGCAGCGTCTCGATCAGCACGGCGGTTTGGATCGTCATGTGCAGCGAGCCGGCGATGCGGGCGCCTTTCAGCGGCTGCTTCGGGCCATACTCTTTGCGCACGGCCATCAGGCCGGGCATTTCGGTTTCGGCGATTTCGATTTCCTTGCGGCCCCAATCGGCCAGGGAAATGTCCTTTACGACGTAATCTTTAGCGCTCATCGCGCGCCCTCCTTCGAGAGATCGCGAGCGTCGTTTTCCAAATGGAAAGCCAACCGAGCCTGGCGGCATTAGCCGTCGCAACGCTCCTCGGGAGGCAGGCGGGATGTAGCAAAGGCGGGCGCGCCAGGCAATTGCACCCCGCCACCAGCTGCATTGCGAAAAACGGCGGCTTATTCGTCGCGTCGGATGTTGGAACGCAGGTCCCAGCGGATTTGATACGGGTTTTCGCCCTTCCAGGCCCCGATATGGATGTGCGGGTTGCGGCCGTAGCCGTTGTTGCCGACACGCGCGACAACCTGACCAGCGCGCACCGTATCGCCACGGGCTACCTGCAAATCCTGGACGTGGGCGTAGAGGACGCGGACGCCATCCGTGCGCTCGAACAGGATGATGCTGGCGGGCGGCCGGCCGAGCTGGCCGGGTTGATTGACGACAGAGTTCACGTTGACGGCCACGACCGTGCCGTCGAATGGCGCAAGCACTTCGGCGTTCCAGCCGTACCAATCTTCATTGCGCGCGCCGTCGTTGCGAAACGCCCTGACGAAGCCGCCCTCGGCGCCATCCTGCAAACCGGCTTGGATGACGCAATCCGTGCCGAGCGCGTCGCCGAGATATTCGAGTTCGCCGTCGTAATGATCGCCGCACGAGAAGTACTCGTTGAAGATGCGATGAATGGTGACGGTCTCGATCACCTCTGGCGTGACAGCGCGGCCTTGAGCAAAGGCAGGACCGGCGCTCAGCACACAAGCCAAAGACAAGATGATCGCGCGCATGGCCGCTCTCTCCGTTTTGGGAAGGTTGAAGGTGGCGAGCGGTGAAAACAAGACGGGCCGCCGACGTAAGTCAGCGGCCCGTCGCAGTTAGGGCTGTTTGTCGTTACGAGCCGGACGTCCAGCGATCCAGCATGCGCTTGGCCGCGTCGCGGCCGCCGACACCGAAGGCG
>CADEDT010000189.1 GCA_902826145.1 uncultured Caulobacteraceae bacterium | reverse complement strand
CCATCTCGCCGATCCCCGAGATCATCGAGGAAGCGCGCGAAGGGCGCATGTTCATCCTCGTCGATGAGGAGGACCGTGAGAATGAGGGCGACCTCGTCATCCCCGCACAATTCGCGACGCCGGAGAAGGTCAACTTCATGGCGCGCTTTGGGCGTGGCCTGATCTGCCTCGCGCTGACGCCCGAGCGCACTGAGGCACTCGGGCTCGACCCGATGACGCCGCGCAATCAGACGCGCATGGGTACAGCTTTTACGATCTCGATCGAAGCGCGCGAGGGCGTCTCGACCGGCATCTCTGCTCACGATCGCGCGCTGACGATCGCTACGGCCATAGATCCCACCAAGGATCGCCGCGACATCGTCTCGCCGGGCCACGTGTTTCCGTTGACGGCGCGCGATGGCGGCGTGCTGGTGCGCGCGGGCCATACCGAAGCAAGCGTCGATATCTCGCGCCAAGCGGGCCTCAATCCGTCGGCCGTAATCTGCGAGATCATGAACGACGACGGCACGATGGCGCGGCTGCCCGAGCTCATCGCCTTCGCGCAATTCCACAATCTGAAGATCGGCGCGATCGACGAACTGATCGCCTATCGGCGCGTGAACGAGCGGCTCGTGGAGCGCGTTCTCGAAACGCCGTTCGATGTGCGCGGAGGCAAAGGGTTCAAACTCGTCGTGCTGCGCAACAAGCTCGATGGCGTTGAGCACGTTGCGCTGGTGAAGGGTGATGTCGACGCGAACAAATCGACCTTGGTGCGCGTGCATCGGATCGATTTCGCCGCCGACGTGATGGGCGGCTACGGCGCGCGCGCTGGTCTTATTGATCGGGCGGTCGCCGAGATTGAAGCGGAAGGTGCGGGGGTTGTCGTGCTGCTGCGCGACCTGGTGCCGGATGCATTGTCGCGGCGTCTGAAGGGCGAACCACTGGAATTCGAAACAGAAGACATGCGCCGGGTGATCGGCGTTGGTGCGCAGATTCTGCGTGAACTGGGCGTTGGCCGCATGACCGTTCTCGCTGGGCAGCCGCAAAAGCTGGTCGGTCTTGAGGGCTACGGCCTGCATCTCGATGGCTGGCGCGGGTTCAAGTCGTGAAGGACGTTGCCGATAAATCTCCAGTGCCGAAACTCCCAGGCGCGAAGCTGCTGATGGTGATCTCGCCCTACTATCGCGGTGTCGCGGACATGATGCAGCGTGGCGCGGAGGCGGTCGCGGAAGAGGCCGGCGCCACACTCGACCGCATCTTTGTGCCAGGCGCGTTCGAACTGCCGGCGGCGATCGCGCATGCATCTAAGGCGAACACATACGACGGCTTCGTCGCTCTGGGCTGCGTCGTGCGCGGCGAGACGAGCCACTACGACT
Source organism: uncultured Caulobacteraceae bacterium (assembly GCA_902826145.1). Classification (GTDB taxonomy): domain Bacteria; phylum Pseudomonadota; class Alphaproteobacteria; order Caulobacterales; family Aquidulcibacteraceae; genus Vitreimonas. Next base: position 4,294 of record CADEDT010000189.1, on the reverse strand, counting down.
ACGTCTGCGGCGAGAGCGCGCGTGGCTTGATGAACCTCTCGACCTTCGACGGCCTAGCCATCGGCTATGGCATCCTCACCGTTGAAAACTTGGAACAAGCCGAGGTGCGCGCCGATCCCGCGCGTGGTGACAAGGGCGGCGAAGCCACCAAAGCAGCGCTCGCCATGATCGCGATCAAGCGCCGGTTCTCGGGCGGGCCGCGATGAACGCTAAAGCCAATCAATCGCGCAGCGTCGCGCGGCTCGCGGCGGTGCAGGCGCTCTACCAAATGGAAGTATCCGGCGCGACGACGGCCGATGTCATCGCTGACTTTACTGCCGGTAAACTGCCGCGCGAGACGGAGGCGTCTTATACCGACTCCGAAGGCGACCCGGATTTATTCAGAATACTCGTGGAAAAAGCCGTCGATCGGCAGGCGACGCTCGATCGCGCAATTGCGAGGCATTTGAGCAAAGGCTGGCGGCTTGAGCGCATCGATGCTGTAGCGCGCGCTATTCTCCGCTCCGGCGCCGCAGAGTTGGAGCAGCGAACTGATATTCCAGTCGCGGTGGTGATCAACGAGTATGTTGAAATCGCGAAGGCGTTTTTCGACGGGCCGGAGCCGGGGTTTGTGAACGCGACATTGGATGCTGCAGCGCGCGACTTGCGTCCGACGGAACAAGGCGCATAAGCGGACGACATGTCCGCGAACGAATTCGCCGTGATTCGAGAGCTGTTCGCACCGCACGCCAAGAGCGATGCGGCGCGCGCGCTTATCGACGATGCGGCGGTGCTGGAAACCCAAGGAAAGCTTGTCGTTACGTCGGACTCGATTGTTGAAGGCGTGCACTTCCTGCCGACGGATCCGATTGAAACCGTCGCGATGAAGGCGCTGCGCGTGAATGTCTCGGACATTGTCGCGAAGGGCGCGCGGCCGAAGGCGGCGATGCTAAACTTGATCTGGAGCGACACGCGGCCGTCGTCGGAGATCGCGACGTTCGCGGAAGCGTTTGGGCGTGACTTGAAGTTCTTCGGCGTCGACTTGGTTGGCGGAGATACGACATCCACGCCGGGGCCGCTTACGATTTCGATCACGTTGTTCGGCGAGCCGCTAGGACAACGCGTTCCGTCACGTGCCGATGCGCAGCCCGGCGAAGACGTTTGGCTGATTGGCGGCGAGATCGGATCGGCGTGGCTGGGGCTTCAACTCCGCAAGGGCGAGATTGACTTGAAGCGACTGCGCCAGGGCCGCGACGAGTTGCAGGCGATGTCGGACTCGCGCGGACTTGCACGCGAGATGCCGGACTATCTCAAGCTTCCGAACGAGGATTTCGATGCGGAGGCCGGCTGGCTAATGACCGCCTATCTCGCGCCGTTCGTGCGGCCTGAGTGTGCGGCAATTGTTTCGAAGTTTGCCTCGGCGTCCATGGATGTTTCGGACGGTTTGGCGGCAGACGCTGAAAAGTTGGCCGCGGCGTCGAATGTGGCGCTGCTGATCGAGATCAATGCGGTGCCGTTCTCAATACCGGCGGAGCGTTGGGCGTTCACTGGCGGCGACGTGCGCAAGCTCATCACCGGCGGTGACGACTACGTTGTGCTTTTTACAGCACCTGCAGAACTGCGCGGCGCCATTGAAGCGGCGGAGGGCAGTCAGGCGCTGCGTCTCGCGCGCATCGGCAAAGTCGAAGTGGGAGTAGGCGTCCTATTCGCCAACGCTCGCGGTGAGCCCATTCCCATTCCGGAAGCGGGTTATTCCCACAAGCTGGGTCGTTAAGACCTCGCTAACCGTTGTGGCGGACGCTGCCGCGCATGAAGAAGCAGCACGCCGTCGCGCGCGCGATCGCCGCCGCTATGATCGCGTCGACCCTGCTGGCGGGGCTCGCGAACGCGTCGGGCCCGTCGCCGAAGGCCAAGGCCAAGGGCGAGGCGGAGGGTGCTGAAACGTCGTCGCGTTCGATGGATGCGCCGTATCTGGCGGTGCCTGTCGTTCGCAACGGCCAGCTCGTGAACTACCTGTTCGTTTCGCTTCGCATCGAAATCAACAATGGCGTCGACCTCTGGCAAACGCGTGAGAAGGCGCACTTCCTCCGAGATGCGTTGGTTCGCGCCAGCCACGCGAACGACCTGACGGATCCAAATGATTCCAACGCTTTGAACGAGGCGCGCGCGCTTGAGGTGTACCGCGTGGCGGCAATTCAATCGCTGGGGGAACGCGCCGTGGGCCAGATTTCCATCGTCGCCACCTATTCGAGCCAGGGTTCCGGCATCTGAATTCCGGAAGGCTGGGCTGCCACGCGGTCCATTGCGGAATCTAACGGCTTTTGGCAGTAACGCGCCCACCTGAGGGGGAAGCGTATCCGCAGACGGACTGTCGCGGGGCGGCCAACCCAATTCCCCAACCCGGCGCCGTCTCTCTGGCGCGCGCCCAGGACCTCACCAATGTTCTCTAACGACGTGATCCTTTGGTTTGCCGTCGCAGCGGGCGTGCTCGCGGCGATTTACGGCTTCCTCGAAACACAGGCCATCACCAAGGCCAGCGCCGGTTCGGACCGGATGAAAGAAATCGCTGCGGCAATCCAGGAAGGCGCCAAGGCCTATCTAAACCGTCAGTACCGCACCATCGCGATGGTCGGCGTTGGCGTCGTGATCGTTCTGGCGATCGCGTTCCGCGGCTGGGAAATCCCGGTTGGCTTCATCATCGGCGCCGTGCTCTCGGGCGCCGCCGGCTTCATTGGCATGAACGTCTCGGTGCAGGCGAACGTGCGTACGGCGGAAGCCGCGCGGCACTCGCTCGCGGGTGGCTTGAAGATGGCGTTCAAGGCCGGCGCGGTGACTGGCATGCTCGTCGCCGGCGGCGCGCTCTTCGGCGTCGCCTTCTATTATCTCGTGTTGACGCAATTCCTCGGCATGGAGCCAACGAGCCGGACGGTTGTGGACTCGCTCGTCGCACTGGGCTTCGGCGCCTCGCTGATCTCGATCTTCGCCCGTCTCGGCGGCGGCATCTTCACCAAGGGCGCTGACGTCGGCGGCGACATGGTCGGCAAGGTTGAAGCCGGCATTCCGGAAGACGATCCGCGCAACCCTGCGACGATCGCCGATAACGTTGGCGACAACGTGGGCGATTGCGCCGGTATGGCGGCCGACTTGTTTGAAACCTATGCGGTGACGGCCGTCGCGACGATGGTGCTTGGTTCGATCCTCTTCCGCGAAGCGGCGGAAGTGGCCGACATCATGCTGCTGCCGCTGGCAATCGGTGGTCTCGCAATCATCGCCTCGATCATCGGCACGTATTTCGTACGCCTCGGCCCATCCAACAACATCATGGGCGCGCTCTATAAGGGCCTTATCGCAGCCGGCCTTCTTTCTGCTGGTGGCCTGGCGCTCGCTATCAATGAGACCGTCGGCTGGGGCACGATTGCGCCGAGCTTGGGCCCGACGTCGGATCTCGCCGGCGTCACCGGCCAAGACCTGCTGATCTGCGGCATTGTCGGTCTGCTCGTGACGGGCGCCATCGTTTGGATCACGGAATACTACACCGGCACGGGATTCCGCCCGGTGAAGAGCGTCGCCGAAGCGTCGAAGTCGGGCCACGGCACGAACGTCATCCAAGGTCTCGCGGTTTCGATGGAATCGACGGCGCTGCCGGCGTTGACGATCGTTGCGGGCATCGTGGCGTGCTTCACGCTCGCTGGCCTCTTCGGCATCGCCATTGCGGTCACGACCATGCTTTCGGTCGCGGGCATCATCGTCGCGCTCGACGCGTTCGGCCCTGTTACCGACAACGCGGGCGGCATCGCCGAAATGGCGGAACTTCCGAAGGAAGTGCGTGTCACGACCGACGCTCTCGACGCCGTTGGCAACACGACGAAGGCTGTCACCAAAGGCTACGCGATCGGTTCGGCCGGTCTCGGCGCTCTGGTACTGTTCGCCGCCTATTTCGAGGACTTGCGCTACTACGCCGCCAACCCGGCTGAGTATCGGTTCTTCGAAGGCGTCGCGCCGGACTTCGCGCTCAACAATCCGTACGTGATCGTCGGCCTCTTCATCGGCGGCTTGCTGCCGTATCTTTTCGCCGGTTGGTCGATGACTGCGGTGGGCCGTGCGGCTCAACAGGTTGTCGAAGAAGTCCGCCGTCAGTTCCGTGAAATCCCTGGCATCATGGAGCGCACTGCGAAGCCGGATTACGGCAAGGCGGTCGACATCCTGACGCAAGCGGCGATCAAGGAGATGATCATCCCGTCTATGCTGCCGGTGCTCGCCCCGATCGCGCTGTTCTTCATCGTCTGGGCGATCGCTGGTCCGAGCCAAGGCCTGG
>CADEDT010000188.1 GCA_902826145.1 uncultured Caulobacteraceae bacterium | reverse complement strand
TTTTGAGCAGGACATTTTCGGCGCCAAGGTCCGGGTGCTCGGCGATGCGCTCTATGATCAAGATAGTTGGCTGCCCCAGATTGCGGTGGGCGTCCAATACAAGCAGGCGGAACATGGCGCATTGATCAGCGCTCTCGGCGGCGAAGACGACAGCGGTGTCGATGTCTACGTTTCCGCCACCAAGATATTCCTCGCTCAGTCCCTGGTTTTGAATGCAACTTTGCGTGCGACGGAAGCGAACCAATTCGGATTGCTCGGGTTCGGCGGAGACCGCGAAAGCGGACACACCGCGCAAATCGAATTATCGGGCGCTTACATGATCACCGACCGGATCTTGATCGGCGCCGAATATAGGACGCGGCCCGACAATCTGGGTTTTGCCGCGGAAGACGACGGCTTCGATGTCTTTGCGGGCTACGCGGTCACCGACAATCTCACTCTCGTCGCCGGCTATGTCGATCTTGGGTCAATCGCGACGTTCGACGATCAGAATGGCGCGTACCTTTCGTTGCAGGTCGGATTTTGAGGATCGCTATGCGCAAGGCGCTCTTGGCGTGTGTGTTGTTGCTGGCCTGCGTGAGCGGGAATGCCTCGGCGCAAGAAGAAGAACCAGTCGCCCCTTACGAACAATCCGATGCCAACGCAGGCGCCCGGCCCATCACTGATCCTCAGGTGTTGGCGGCGTTCCACGGCCGCGAGGGCATCGAGCGCATAGCAAACCGGACCATTGATCTGGCGCTAGCCGATCCTCAACTCGGCCCGATCTTTCAGCCATTCGACATGGTTCGCCTGCGGCGCACATTGAACGAGCATTTCTGCTATCTGCTGGGCGGCGGCTGCACCTACACCGGGCGCGACATGCGGAGTTCGCATGCGGGCATGGGCGCGCAGACCCGTGACTTTAATCTGCTCGTACGTCATCTCCGGACTGCCATGTCGGAGGAGGGCGTTTCCTTCCAAATGCAGAACCGATTTCTCGCGCTGCTCGCGCCGATGCATCCAGACGTGGTGCAACGCTAGCTGAGACGCGTATCCCTCGCGCGTGCGGAGGAGGGAGGTCCGCCGGACAATGCAGAGTGATCGAAGCGCTTGCCGGCCATCAGCACTGCGAAACGACGCATGATGGAGCGACAAAGCCGATCAGGCGGCAGACTGCGCGCAAAGCGAAACGATCATGATCGGTCTTTTGCTAGTCTCCGGACGAGATGATGACGGACAATTTTTTGGCCGGCACCCACGGGAAACAACGGCAAACGATGCTCTCCCTAACGGCAGGGGACACAGGCGCTACACTTAGGCACGATTGTCTTCGGCAATCGCGCTTCGGGTCGGCAGACTCGCTCGTAAGTCGTGGATTTCGCTAGCCGTGAACACAGAAGGAATTGTCTGCCGGATTGTTGATTTCCAACGGTTTTTCGGGCCGGGACCTAAAATTCAATCCCTGTCGCGCCCACCATCTTTTACCGCCGTCGGCGGCGTAACCGGCGCCTTAGTAACGCAACGTCATTTCAGAGACTGCGGCATCAGGACTTTGTGATCGCAATTGCGCGCCTGACGCGACCTCGCCATATCGGCGCCTCGCTTGTTGCCGAGAGTACATCCGGCGGTGGCGAAGGGGGCTGACGCAAGGCGCGGATGCGTAGATCCGCGCGACCGGTCCCGGGCCATTGAGCCCAACCCGGAACCGATCAACTCATGTGGTGGAGCTGAATGGATCACGACTTCTGCAATGTGGATGGCGCAAGACGCCTCAAGCAGCGGATCGAGGAATACTGGCGCGAACGGGGCTACACCGTCGACGTAAAGCTCATTGAAGCGGGCTTCGTCGCGGCAATGCGCTCGGCGCGGACGGATGTTCGCAGCGACATGGTCAACGGTTTTCCGACCAAGCGCCAAGACGACGACGATCGACCGTCCCCTAGTCGGCGCGGCTTGATGGAAGTCGCGTAAGCGCCGGGACTTGTTGGTTTATGGGCGCGCCGCGAGCAAGCGGCGACAGGCCGGCGCCAACTCTGAAAATCTGTGGAGCAGCACGTCGGCGCCGAGCCTCTCGGCGCCGACGTCGCTATAGCCGAAGCTCACGATGCACACTGGCGCGCCTGCGCCGCGTGCTGCGCCAACGTCCGCGGCGCCATCGCCCACCATCACCGAACGTCGCACCACACCGCCTGCGCGTGTGACGGCTGAGCGATAGTGGTCCGGATGCGGTTTCTTATCTGTGACGGCGTCTGCTCCCACGATCGCCGAGAAGCGCTCGCTGAGTTTCAGCGCATCGAGGAGTCGTACGGAAAGCGCCGTGCGCTTATTCGTGCAGACGGCCAGCTTTGCGCCTAAGCCTGCGAGTGTATCCAAGGCTTCAACAACGCCATCGAACGGCCTGGACTCGCGCGCGATGTCGGCCGCGTAGATCGACACAAACTCGCTGGTGAGCTCGTCCAAACGCGTGGCCGAGAACGTCACGCCGTGCTGCGCGGAGGCGCGCTCCAGAAGCACACGGGCGCCGTGGCCGATCAGATTGCGCACCGTGTCCGGCTTCACTCGCGGCAGGCCCTCCAAATCCATGGTTTCGTTGAGCGCGCGCAATATGTCCGGCGCGGTGTCCACCAACGTGCCGTCGAGGTCGAAAACAATGGTCGCGTCGGCCAGTTCGCCGCTGCTCATGGGATGCCTCTGGAAGGGGCTTCGGCTATAGCGGGGGCCAGGATTCGGACAAGGTCGAAGCACATGAGCCGGGCGCGGGCCGCGATCATTTTGGCGGCGGGACAGGGCAAGCGGATGAAGTCCGAAACGCCCAAAATGCTGCACCAGATGGGCGGCAGGGCGTTGGTGGATTGGTCCATTGCGCTGGCGCGAGATCTGGCGTGTTCCCGGACGGTTGTTGTGATCCCGCCGAATGCGCCGGCTTTAGCGGAGCGCGTGACCTCGGTGCTCGGCGCCAATTCCACCGCCATCCAAGAAGTTCCGCGCGGCACCGGCGACGCCGCGCGCTCAGCCGCTGGCGTGATGGCCGGCTTTGATGGCGACGTTGTCGTCTATTTCGGCGATACGCCGTTGATCCGCACTGAGACGCTCGCGCGCATGTTTGCGGCGCGCGAAGCGGGCGCGGGCGTGGTTGTGCTGGCCTTCTATGCCGACGATCCAACGGGATACGGCCGGATCATTCTCAACAGCGCGGGCGAGTTCGTGAAGAACGTCGAACACCGCGATGCGAACAAGGACGAGCTGGCGGTCAACCTCTGCAATGCCGGCGCCTTGGTGGCGGACGCGAAGACGATGTTCTCGCTGCTGGCGCAGCTTCGCAACGACAACGCGCAACAGGAATTCTATCTCACCGACATTCCTGGTATGGCGCGCGCGCAGGGCATGAAGATCGGTGTCGTCGAAGCGCAGGAAGAGGAGCTGCTCGGCGTGAACTCACGCGCGCAACTCGCCGACGCCGAAGCGGCGTTTCAGAAGCGTGCGCGCGAAGCGGCGATGGAGGCCGGTGTCACGCTGATCGATCCGGCAAGCGTGTTCTTCTCCTATGACACGGTGATCGAGCCGGACGTAATGATCGAACCGCACGTATTCTTCGGAACGGGTGTGAAGGTTGGGCGCGGCGCGACGATCCATGCCTACTGCCACTTCGATCGCACCGAGATCGGGCCGAAGTCGGAGATCGGGCCGTTCGCACGCTTCCGGCCGGGTTCGAAGCTCGCAGCGAAAGTGAAGATCGGCAACTTCGTTGAAGTGAAAAACTCCAACATGGCTGAAGGCTCGAAGGCGAGCCACTTGGCCTATATCGGCGACACCGATGTCGGCGCGCGCGCAAACATCGGCGCGGGTACGATTGTCTGCAACTACGATGGCTTCGACAAATATCGCTCAACCATCGGCGAAGACGCGTTCATCGGCTCGGATACGGCGCTGGTCTCTCCAGTGACGATCGGAAAGGGCGCTTACACCGGCACCGGCAGCGTGATCACCAAGGACGTGCCGGACGGCGCGCTCGGTGTTGCGCGCGGCCGGCAGGTCAACCTCGAAGGCTGGGCCACAAAGAACAAAGAGAAGAAGCTCGCCGCGAAAGCCGCGAAGAAAGGTGGCCACGAGTGAGCGGAGACATCGCCAAGTTCAACGCGGCGCAGGCGGCGCTCGACTATGTGAAGGACGGCATGATTGTCGGCCTGGGCACCGGGTCGACATCGGCGCATTTCGTGCGTCAGCTTGGCGAGCGCGTGCGGCAGGGCTTGCGCGTGAAGGGCGTGCCGACCTCTGAGGCGACGCGGAATTTAGCTGAGCAGGTTGGTGTGCCATTGCTCGAGATTAGCCAAGTGACGTCGATCGATGTGGACGTGGATGGCGCCGACGAAGTCGATCCCGCGTTCCGTTTGATCAAGGGCGGCGGCGGGGCGTTGCTACGCGAGAAGATCGTCGCTGCGGCTTCGAAGCAGATGGTGGTGATCGCCGACGAGTCGAAATGGGTGGACACACTCGGCGAATTTCCGTTGCCGGTGGAAGTCACGCGCTTTGGCTTTGCACTGACGCAAGAACGCGTGACGGAGGCGCTACGTGCCACGGGCTGCGCTGGCGACGAGGTGGTGTTGCGTATCAGCGGCAAGGCCAACGAGCCCGTGATCACTGATGGCGGCAACTACATCTTAGACGCCCACGCGAAGCGCATTCCCAATCCGGACGCGCTGCACGCGGCGCTCAAGAATATCGCCGGCGTCGTTGAGCACGGCCTGTTCATTGGCCTCAGCCAAGTCGTCATCCTCGGCAAAGCCAAGGGCGCTGATGTTAGGACGCTTTAGCCCTACGCGCTGATGCTGGTGCGCCGCGCGCAACCTTTTTCGCCGCACGTTTGCGCGCCGCCTGCTTTGCGGCGTCCTTCTTGGCAGCCACGCGCTTCTCCTCGCACTTCGGGCAGGCGCAGATGTCCTTCAGGTACTCTTTGAAGTAGTTCGTGCCGTAGTCGTAGTTCAGCTCTTCGCCCGGCTTGATCTTGCGCTTGGCGTGGATGAACACGCGGCCTTTGTGAATGTTCGGTTCGCAGTTCGGGCGGCAGGAGTGGTTGATGTAGCGCGCGGTATTCCAGCGCGGCGCGCCGTCGATGGTTTTGCGGGCGTGAATCTCGAACAGGTACTTCGATCGGCTCTTCTCTTCCTGCTCTTTGCTGATCTGCACGCCAGTGTATTCGATGATGCAGGAATTCTTCGGGATCTCGCCTTCCGCGAAAAGTCCGAGCCCAGTCGCTGAACGCTTCACGATGAGTTCAAAGTCACCAGGAATGTAGCTCTTCCGCGCCATCGTCGCTCCGTTCTGAAACGCGCTCTTCCTTGGCCCGCTCATCACCACGCTGACAAGCGGTCCGTTACGTCACTTCCGTATCGGTTGTGCCGAGCCAGCAAAGGCTGGCTGGGGTGCTAGGATTCGAACCTAGGAATGGCGGTACCAAAAACCGCTGCCTTACCGCTTGGCGACACCCCAAAACCGGCGAAGCGCGTACTTAGAGGCGCCCGCCCGCCGATGCAACAGCGGCCCCGGAATAGCGCTTCTGGGCCGCAGTTTCGCCGTTTCCGGTGCGTTGCAAGGGCGATGAGCGCGGTCTATAAGCCCGCCCCTCGGAGTATAGCTCAGCCTGGTAGAGCACCACGTTCGGGACGTGGGGGTCGTAAG
>CADEDT010000187.1:1626-5667 GCA_902826145.1 uncultured Caulobacteraceae bacterium | reverse complement strand
GCGATGACACAAGATTTGGAAGCGTTCCGGACCGAGACGAGAGCTTGGCTGGAAGAAAACTGCCCACCGTCGATGCGGACGCCGATGACGGGCGAGGACGATGCGGTCTGGGGCGGGCGAAACTACAAGTTCGCGAACCCCGAAGCGAAGCTCTGGCTTGAGCGCACGGGCGCCAAGGGCTGGACCGTGCCGACCTGGCCGGCTGAATACGGCGGCGGCGGATTGAGCGCTGACCAGAACCGCGTGCTGCAAAGCGAACTGAAACGTATCAACGCGCGGCCACCCATCTTTTCATTTGGGATATGGATGCTCGGACCGGTTTTGCTCGAGTACGCGAACGAGGAGCAGAAGCGCGAGTATTTGCCGAAGATCGCGCGCGGCGAGATCCGCTGGTGCCAGGGCTATTCCGAACCGGGCGCGGGCTCAGATCTCGCGGGCTTGCAGACCAAGTGCGAAGACAAGGGCGATCATTGGCTGATCAACGGCCAGAAGGTTTGGACCTCTTACGCCAACTACGCCGATTGGTGCTTCTGCCTTGTGCGCACTGACACAAGCGTGAAGCACGAGGGCATCAGCTTCGTGCTGATCGACATGACGACCAAGGGCGTCGAGACGCGCCCCATCAAGCTCATCTCCGGCTCATCGCCATTCTGCGAAACGTTCTTCAGCGATGTGAAGATTCCGAAGGCGCAGATGGTCGGGCGTCTCAATGGCGGTTGGGAAATCGCCAAACGGCTGCTGCAGTACGAGCGCACCAACATTTCCGGCTTCGGTTCGAACACGCGCGTCGATGTGATCGACGTGGCGAAGAAGCATGTCGGGCTCGAAGGTGGCGCGCTCGAAGATCGCGACCTTCGCGCGCGTATCGCCGCTCACAAAATGACCGAGCGCGCCTACGCACTCTCGGTGCAGCGCGGCCAGGAAGAGGCGAAGGCCGGGCAGAACGTCAGCCACATGGCCTCAATGTTCAAAGTCGCGGGCGCGACGTTGAACCAGGAACGCTGCGAACTGATGGTTGAAGCCGCCGGCAATCGCGCGCTCGGCTGGTCAGGCGAGGGCTTCTCGCCGGACGAGCTTGCCATCACGCGCGGCTGGCTGCGCTCCAAGGGCAATTCGATCGAAGGCGGCACGACCGAGGTGAACCTCAACGTCGTCGCCAAACGCGTGCTGGGCTTGAGGGACACGCAATGACGTTCACATTGAGCGAAGAGCAGCAGCTCCTGAAAGACTCCGCGCGCGATTTCTTCCGCGAACAAGCGCCAGTGACGCGTCTGCGCAAGCAGCGCGATGCGAAGCAGAACGGCCGCGATCCCGATCTCTGGCGCGACATCGCCGCCATGGGCTGGGCCGGCATCATCATCCCCGAGGAGTTCGGCGGCGCTGGCCTCGGCTATGTGGGCCTCGGCGTCGTGCTGGAGCAGGGTGGACGAACGCTCGCAGCATCGCCGTTACATTCATCAGCGCTCGCGGGCGCCAGCGCTCTGCTGTTGGCTGGGACTGACGCGCAGAAGCAGGAATGGCTGCCGAAGATCGCGTCGGGCGAGCTGATCGCCACATTCGCCGTCGATGAGGGCGCGCACCATGCGCCGCGCAAATCGAAGCTCAAGTTTGAGGGCGGCAAGTTGAGCGGCGAAAAGCGCTATGTCGCGGACGGGCACGTTGCCGATGTGATCATCGTCGCCGGCGCGGATGCGCTTTACCTTGTGAAGAAGGATGCTGCAGGCGTTGCGTGCCGTGAACTCATCACTGCAGATAGCCGCGGCGCCGCGGACATCACGTTCGCCGACGCCGCTGCCGAGAAGATGAACGGCGGCGCCGAGGTCATCGACGCCATCCTAGATCGCGCCCGTATCGGGCTCGCCGCCGAAATGGTCGGCACGGCCACCGAAGCCTTCGAGATCACCAGCGAGTATCTGAAAACACGCCGCCAGTTCGGCCAAGTCATTGGCGGCTTTCAGGCGCTGCAGCATCGTGCGGCAAAACTCTTCACAGACCTCGAACTCACGCGCTCGTGTGTGATGGCGGCGCTCGACGCGCTCGATCGCAACGCCAACAACGTCGCGGAGTCTGCGAGCCTCGCCAAGGCGCGCGCCTCGGACACGCTTCATCTCGCTTCGAACGAAATGGTGCAGCTCCACGGCGGCATCGGCATGACGGACGAGCACGATTCAGGCCTCTACCTGAAACGCGCCCGCACCGCCGAAGCACTCTACGGCGGCGCGAGCTTCCATCGCGATCGCTACGCGACGTTGTTGGGATTCTAGGCGGGGATAGCCGCCGGCAGCTCCGCGTCGAATTCCGTACGCCAACGCGTGACGAGCGCGCGATTGTCGTGGTCCCACGGATGGAAGCCGGGGCGGAACCAGGCGAAGAAAATCTTGCCGCCGCGGCCGAAGATGCCGGGCTCGCGCCACAGGAAGTGCTTCACCGCCTTCAGCGCGTCCTTCTTCGAGTAACCATCCGCTTCAAGCAGGTGCGCGGCATATTTCGCAATGTTCCGCGGGAAAAGGATGCCGATCGTCGCCATCACCAGGCAGCGCCGGAAATAGCGTTGCAATGGCGACCAATCCTTCGTCGCCGCCAAGAACACGTCGTAGGCGACCGCCTTGTGCTCGGTCTCTTCCATCGCGTGCCAGCGCCACATGCGCTCCACGCCTGCAGGCGCGCCGTTGAAGAGCTCTTGGTTGGCCGCGTGAATGTCGGCCATCATTGAGGTGAAGTGCTCAAGTGCGATCGTCGAAAGCAACATCCGCATCGGCCCAAGTGAGCGCGCGAAGGTGACACGTTCTTTGATCCAGCCTTCGATGTCGGCGACTGGATAGAAATCGCGATCGATGACGTTGTTGAGCAAATGATGCTTGCGCGAATGAATGGCTTCCTGCGCGATGAAACCCTTCACGTCTTCAGCGAGCTTGCCGTCAACGCGATCGCGATAGTGGCGCACGGCGTCGATGAACATGCGCTCGCCATCGGGGAAGGTGAGTGAGAGCGCGTTGAACACGGCGGTGCCGACAGGATCGCCGCTCAGCCAATGGCGCGCGTCTGCGCCTTTGAAATCGAAATGAATGTCGCGCGGCGGAATTTTCACGTCGGCAGGCGTCGTCTTTGTAGCGGCAGAGGCGGTCATGGGGAGGAACTCGCGTATAGGATTGCCTTGACCGTCGATTTGGACTCTACTGACAAAAATGTCAATAAGAAAAACTGGTAAGGTTCGGGTTCGCCGCGCGCCCGAGGATGCGCGCGCTAACATCTTGACCGCAGCTGAAAAATTGCTGGTTGAGGAGGGGCCGTTAGCCCTGAAGCTGGCTGACGTCGCTGCCGCCGCTGGCGTCGCCAACGCCAGCGTGATGCACCACTTCGGCTCGATCGATGGCCTCCACGCCGCGCTCATGGAGCGGATGGTCAGCCAGCTGATCGGCGAGGTGTTGGCGATCGCTGATCAGGGCGGCGTACGCGAGGATCAGCAGGAGGCCGTCTTTCACGCGCTGTTCGAAGTGTTCGAAAGACGCGGCGCCGCGCGCCTGGCGGCGTGGCTCGAACTCACCGGCGAATGGCGGCGCATGACGCACATTCGCGACGCCGTACAGAGCGTGATCATGCGGCGCGCGTCGTTCGGTGATGTGAACCCTCAGCAAGCGCAGGACTTGATCTTGATTAGCGTAACGCTGGCGATGGGCGCAGGGCTCTTTGGCCACGCGCTCGCAGAGCTTGTCGGCAAGCCGCCGGGACATGCGCGCGAAGTCGCGACGGAAATGCTGCGCGTGTTTCACGCGGCGAAGATTGCCGAGTAGCTGGTAGCGCCGACGGGACTTGAACCCGTTTCACCGCGTTGAAAGCGCAGGATCCTAACCCATAGACGACGGCGCCGTATGCAACGGGCGCTCATGTCGCGTTGGAAAATTGAGTCTGGGCGGCTGGATTTGAACCAACGACCTCCTGCTCCCAAGGCAGGCGCTCTCCGCTGACTGAGCTACGCCCAGACATTCGGCTAGCGCCACATGAGCGCTAGCGCATCTCTCGGAAGGGTCGCGGTCGAAACAT
>CADEDT010000187.1:0-1526 GCA_902826145.1 uncultured Caulobacteraceae bacterium | reverse complement strand
ACGTCGATCAAGTCCGATTGCGCGGCCATGACGGCGTCGATGTCCTTGTAGGCCATCGGCGTTTCGTCGATCACGCCTTCGTCCTTGCGGCACTCCACGCCTTCGGTCGCCTTGCGGTGATCCGCCAACGTGAAGCGCTTCTTCGCTTCGGTACGCGACATGGCGCGGCCGGCCCCGTGCGAGCAGGTGCAGAACGAATCTTCGTTGCCCTTGCCGCACACGATGAACGATTTTGCGCCCATCGAGCCGGGGATGATGCCAAGCTCGCCAACGCCGGCGCGCACGGCGCCCTTGCGGGTCACCCACACGTCGGCGCCGAAGTGCCGTTCACGCGCCACGTAATTGTGGTGGCAGTTCACGGCGTGCTTCTCGAGCTTGAACTTCGGCAGGTTGTCGCGGAGCGCACGCAGGGTGCGCTCCATCATCACCTCGCGGTTGGCGCGCGCGTAGTCTTGCGCCCAGCCGACCGCCGCCACGTAGTCGTCGAACAGCTCTTCGCCTTCCATGAAGAAGGCGAGGTCGCGGTCCGGCACGTGGTAGCCGAGTTCACGACGCAGCAATTCTTCCCGAGCACGCTCGATGAAGTACTTGCCGATCGCATTGCCCGAGCCGCGCGAGCCCGAGTGCAGCATCACCCACACGCGGTCCTCTTCGTCGAGGCAGACCTCGATGAAGTGGTTGCCGCCGCCGAGCGTGGCGAGCTGCCCGGTTTGCGACTTCGCCGACGCCTTCGGGTGCTTGTCGATGATCGCGCGGTAGCGTTCATCGAGGCCGCTGTCCCGATAGGCGGTGTCGACCGAAGAGGGCGTCTCGCGGTGATTGCCGTTCGGGCCGTTGCCGTGCGGCACGTTCCGCTCGATCGCGCCGCGCAGACGCGACAACGAATCCGGCAGATCGTTCGCCGTGAGCGACGTGCGCATCGCCATCATACCGCAACCGATGTCCACGCCGACAGCAGCCGGGATGATCGCGCCCTTGGTCGGGATCACTGAGCCCACGGTGGCGCCAATGCCGAAGTGTACGTCCGGCATCACCGCGATGTGGGAGTGGATGAACGGCAGCGAAGCCACGTTGCGCAATTGGTTTTGCGCTTCGTGCTCCACCGGCACCCCCTTCACCCAGGCCTTGATCGGCGCTTGCGCGCCTTCGATTTCTTCATAACCGGCCATGACCGGTTCTCCTTCTCAAACAACGTTTTTCATCAAGCTGGACAACGAATTGCGATTGAGGCGCTGCATCGCCTTCAGCGCACGGTCTTCCAGCGGTGTGTCAAACACCGCTTCGACCTCCCAAAGGCCGCCATCGTCCAGCGTTTCCAAATCGACCCATGCGCCGACTTTCGCACCGCGTGCTTCTATCCACGCGACGGTGCGTTCAGCGCCTCGCCGAAATCTGCATTGATAGACACGCACGCTTCTTCTCCTCGTTTCCGAGTTCGAAAGCGGCCTGGAGCGCATACGAAAAACCCCTCCAGGCCGCGCCTTGGAGGGGTTCTTCATGCTCCTAGTCCGTAGACGTCAGACGCT
>CADEDT010000186.1 GCA_902826145.1 uncultured Caulobacteraceae bacterium | reverse complement strand
CCGGCGTGATGGCGAAGACGATCAAGGTCGCCGCGATCCAGACGTCGTACGGCGACGACATGAAGGCCAACATCGCCAAGACCGAACGCTTCGTGCGCGAAGCGGCAGGCAAAGGCGCGCAAGTGATCTTGCCGTCCGAGCTGTTTCAGGGTCCGTACTTCTGCACCTCGCAAGAAGAGCGTTGGTTCGCGACGGCACACGAAGCGGAGACGCATCCATGTGTTGTTGCGATGGCGCCGGTGGCGAAAGAGCTCGGCGTCGTCATTCCTGTTTCGATCTTCGAGCGCGACGGGCCGCTTTACTACAACTCGGTTGTCATCGTGGACGCGGATGGCAAGCAGCTCGGCGTTTATCGCAAGAGCCACATTCCTGACGGGCCTGGCTATCAGGAGAAGTACTACTTCCGCCCGGGCGATACCGGCTTCAAAGTTTGGGACACGGCGTTCGGGCGCATCGGCGTCGGCATTTGCTGGGATCAGTGGTTTCCCGAAGCCGCGCGCGCGATGGCGATTCAGGGCGCGCAGGTGCTGTTCTATCCGACCGCGATCGGCAGCGAGCCGCACGATGCGTCACTCGATACGAGCTTGCCGTGGCAGCGCGCGATGCAGGGGCATGCGGTGTCGAACGTGATCCCGGTGGTGGCGAGCAATCGCATCGGCACGGAGACGGTTGGCGCCAATACGCAGACGTTCTATGGCCACTCGTTCATCGCCAACCACCGCGGTGATCTGGTCGAGAGCTTCGGCGCGAAGGAAGAGGGCGTGCTCGTGCACGAGTTCGACCTCGATTTCCTCGATCGACACCGTGCCGCCTGGGGGTTCTTCCGCGACCGGCGGACGGAGTTTTATCGCTGATGGCCGAGGCGCTGCGCATTGACTTTGTCTCGGATGTTGCGTGCCCCTGGTGCGTGGTTGGACTGCGGTCGTTGCTCAAGGCGCTGGATGAGACGGGCGTGGCGGCGCGCATTCACTTGCAGCCGTTCGAACTAAATCCGGCCATGGCGCCGGAGGGTGAGAACACGGCGGAGCACGTCGCGAAGAAGTACGGCTCGACGCCCGAGCGTTCGAACGCGGCGCGTGAAGTGATCAAACAGCACGGCGCTGCGCTTGGGTTCACCTTCAACTACGGCCCCGAAAGCCGCATCTGGAACACGTTCGACGCGCACCGCTTGCTGCACTGGGCTGAGCTTGAAGGCAAAGGGGTCGCGCTGAAGCAGGCGCTGTTCAAACTCACCTTCACGGATCAACGCCCGACGAGCGATCACGCAGCACTTCTGGGTGCAGTTCGCGAAGCGGGGCTCGATGCTGAACGCGCGCGCGCAATTCTGACCTCGGATGAGTTCGCGACGGAAGTGCGCCACGCGGAAGAGTTCTGGCGCGGTCATGGCATCAATGCTGTGCCCTCGGCTATCTTCAATGAACGCTGGCTCATCCAAGGCGGCCAGCCGCCGGAAGTGTTCGTACAGGTGATCAACGACATCGTGAGCGGTAAGGCGCGCGAGGCCTGATGCCCGGCGATGGGCCCTTGATGGACGAACTCAAGCGCGCGGAAGCTCACGTCAATGCTGGCCGATTGGCGGAAGCCGAAGCGGTGCTGCGTCAGATTCTTAAAATTGATCCCAATCAGCCTGACGCGCTCAACGCCCTTGCTGCACTCGCATCGGGCGCGGGTCGGCTCGATATCGCAATCGCTCTGCAGCAGCGCGCGATCGCCGCGCGTCCTAATGCGCCGCTCTACTGGTCCAATCTAGGCGAGATGCAGCGCCGTGCCGGGAACCTTTCGGCTGCGATTGAGCACGGCAAGAAGGCCGTGACTTTGCGCCCGAGCTTCGCGGTGGGGCACAATAACCTCGGTGCGGCTCAGGCGGAGGCAGGCGATACCGCCGCCGCGCTTGAGAGTTACAACGCTGCGATTGCCCACCGACCGGATTTTGCCGAGGCGCACAACAATCGCGGCAATGCACTGCGCGCACTGGGCCAGGCCGACGAGGCGAGGGCAGCGTTTGCGAAGGCAATTGCGCTCAGGCCGAACTACGCCGAAGCGTACAACAATCTCGGCAACGCACAGCGCGACGCAGGACAGCTCGCTGCGGCGGAAGCCAGTTACCTGCGGTCGCTCTCGATGCAGCCGGGGGAAATTGGCTCGCTGTTCAACCTGATCACCGTGCTGGAAGAGCAGGGCAAGCTTCAGGAAGCTGGCGTAGTTGTCGAGCAGGCCATGGCGGCGGCGCAACGTTTGTTGGAGGCCGAGCCAGAGAACGCTCAGGCGGCAAATGTTCTGGGCCTGACTTGCGTCGCCTTGGGACGGCTTGAAGAGGCCGTGGAGGCTTTTACTCGTGCAACTTCGAAGCCCGGTTACGTTGATCCTTGGCTCAACCTTGGCAACAGCCTGAAAGGACTCGGTCGGTTTGAGGAGGCGCTGCGCGCCTTCGATCGCGCGCGCGATCTCGCGCCACGGTCTGGGGCGCCGCTTCTTGCGATTACGCAGGTGAAGTCTTTTCGGAACAGTGACGACGTGCACCTTGTGGCGCTCGAAGCACTCGCGCGGAACGCAGAGGAGATATCGGAACAGCAGCGCATGCAGCTGCATTTTGCGTTGGGCAAGGCCTACGACGATCTCGGTCGCGCTGACGATGCGTTCCTCAACATGAAAGCGGGCAACGCACTCAAACGCCAGACTGCGGGATACGACGAGGCGCGTTCGCTCGACTTCTTCGAGCGCATCAAGGTGACATTCAGCGCGGAATTGGCCGGCAAATCGCGTCAAGGCTACGCTGATGATGCGCCGATCTTTGTGATCGGCATGCCGAGATCAGGCACGACACTGATTGAGCAGATCATTTCAAGCCATCCGTCCGTAGGAGCGGCCGGCGAAATTGCCGCTTTGAACGATGCGATCCGCACGCTCGGCGCCTTTCCGGATGCAATCCCCGACGTTAGCGATGAGGCGCTTGCCCGCGCCGGCGAAAGGTATGTCCGCAAACTCCGCACATACGCGCCTGCCGCCAAACACGTGACCGACAAGGCGCCATCGAACTTCTATCTCATCGGCTTCATTCATTTGGCGTTGCCGCGGGCCAAGATCGTTCACGTGATGCGGGATCCGATGGACACTTGTCTTTCGTGCTACTCAAAGCTTTTCACGCGCGGCCAGAACTATTCGTATGAACTTGCTGAACTCGGCCGATACTACCGAGCGTACAGTGACCTGATGCGGCACTGGCGCGAGATTCTCCCCGAAGGAAGATTTCTCGACGTGCAGTACGAAGATGTCGTTGGCGATATTGGCGGTCAGGCGCGCAGGCTATTGGCGCATTGCGAGCTGGATTGGGATGAGCGCGTTCTAGCGTTCCATCGAAGCGAACGCACCGTAAGCACGGCGAGTGCAAGCCAGGTGCGGCAGCCGATCTATAAAAGCTCGGTTGCGCGCTGGCGAAAGTACGAGGCCCATCTTGGGCCGTTGCTCGAAGCATTGCGCGATCTAGAGCCGCGCGACTAGCGTGCGATAGTGGTGAGCACCTCATCGCGCACCCTTGCATCTCCGAACGCCAACACGCGGCCTCCTTGGCTCGCGCCACCGCCATCCCAGGCGCACACACCGCCGCCGGCGCCAGCGAGGATGGGGATGAGGGCGGCGATGTCGAAGGGTTTCAGACCGCTTTCGATGACACCATCGACGTACCCGGCCGCGACCATGCAATAGGCGTAGCAATCGTAGCCATAGCGGACGAGTTTTGCCTTGCCACGCACGCGGGCGAACGCTTCGGCTTCCTCGCTTTGGAAGAGGTAAGGGTCGGTTGTCGCGAAGATCGCTTCACTCAGCGAGGCGCACGCACGAGTCTTCAGTGGTTTCGTCGCGCCGCGTGAGGTGACATTCGCGCCGTCATTCCAGCCGCGATAGCGCTCTTGCGTGAAGGGCTGATCCATCACGCCGATGAGCGGGCGGCCTTCATAGTAGAGGCCGATGAGGACGCCCCATGTCGGCAAGCCGGAGATGAAGGCGCGGGTGCCGTCGATGGGGTCGAGGATCCATTGATAGCCGCTGCGGCTTGGGCGCTCGCCATACTCTTCGCCGAGCACGCCGTGTTCGGGAAACTCACGCTCGATGAGCGCTAGCATCTCGCGCTCGGCGGCTTTGTCGGCGTCGGTGACCGGATCGAAGCGACCGTCGCTGAGTTTGTTGGTGACGCTGTGGTGAGCGCGAAAGTAGGGAAGGATCGCTTCGCGCGCGGCGTCAGCAAGCGTGTCGGCGAAAGCGAGTAGGCGCGCTGTATCGTGAACCGGCATGACGTTCACTATAGGCGCGTTCACCACACGGCGCACAAACGAAAACAGGCCCAGCAGAAGCTGAGCCCGTCCCCGTTTCCCCCAAACCTTGGCGGCGATTAGGCCGCGTCGGTGGATTCGTCTTGCAGCGCCTTCGCGAGATCGAGCAGGCGGCGGCGTGGACGCTCACCGAGCTTGTAGTAAGCGCGGATGAGTTCCAGCGTTTCTTTTTGCGAGAGCACGTCGGCCGCGATGAGGTCGCGGTCGTTGGCCGGAGCGCCCGGCGTGGCCGGAGTGGCAACTTGCTGCAGGCCTTCGAAGAAGTAGTTCACCGGCACGTTCAGCGCGACGGCGAGTTCATAAAGGCGAGAAGCGGTGACGCGGTTGGCGCCGCATTCGTACTTCTGGATTTGTTGGAAGCGGATACCGATGGACTCAGCCAGCTGTTGCTGGGTGAGGCCCAGGAGACGGCGACGGCGGCGGAGCCGCTTGCCGACGTGGAGGTCAATGGCGTTAGCCATGGTGGAGCGTCCTTGTGCGCGGCGATGTCCCCCATGGGCCCGCCTTATGCGCAGTTGGAGAGCACGTGTTGTGCCACGCATCTTCGACGCGAATTGTTCCGTCGTTAGCGTTTGTTGAGCATGCAAAGAGCGCGCGGAGGGAAATTCGCGCCATTTCGGCGCCGCGCGTTCTGGTAAACGCTCAGCGTGACAGTTTCGTTGGCGAACGGCCGTTCAGACTGAATCTTTGGCGGCGAGGATTTCCCGAAGCGCCACGTCCGCGATTTGGCGATTAACCAGCTTCCTTCGCGCGCTGGGCTTTCTTGCGCTCGTTCGGATCGAGATGCGCTTTGCGGATGCGGATCGCGGCAGGCGTAACTTCGACGAGTTCATCGTCTTCGATCCACGCCATCGCTTGTTCGAGAGTTAGGCGGCGCGGCGGCGTCAGGCGGATCGATTCATCCTTACCGGAGGCGCGTACGTTGGTGAGCTTCTTGCCCTTCAGCGGATTAACGTCGAGGTCTTCGCCTCGGCTGTTCTCGCCGATGATCATGCCTTCATAAACATCCTCGCCATCGGCGATGAACATCTGGCCGCGCTCTTCGAGATTCCACAGCGCGTACGCGGTGGACTGGCCTTTATCGTTTGAGATCAGCGCGCCGTTGCGACGGCCTGGGATGTCACCCTTCCATGGCGCCCACGAGTTGAAGAGGCGGTTCATGACGCCCGAGCCGCGCGTGTCCGTCAGGAATTCACCATGATAGCCGACCATGCCGCGCGACGGCGCGAGCATGACGAGGCGCGTCTTGCCGCCGCCGGACGGACGCATGTCCTGCAGTTCGGCTTTGCGAATGCTCATCTTCTCGATGACGACGCCGGTGTATTCATCGTCAACGTCGATGACGA
>CADEDT010000185.1 GCA_902826145.1 uncultured Caulobacteraceae bacterium | reverse complement strand
CGGCGCCCGCCAGCAGGCGGCCATCGAAATTCTGACCTCCCTCGAAACCGAACGCCGGCCCGCCGCCGACGCGGTGAAGGCCTGGATGCTCACGCACCGCTTCGCCGGCTCAAAGGATCGCGCCGAGATTGGCGACCTCGTATTCGGCGCACTGCGTTGGAAGCAATCGAGCGCCTGGCGCATGGGCGAAGACACGCCGCGGGCCTGGGTCTGGGGCGCGTTGCGCTGGGGCTTTGGGCAAAGTGCCGAATGGATCGAGCAAAGCCTGGTCGACGATCCGCACGCGCCGGCGCCGATGAGTGACGCCGAACGCGCTACGCTGAACGGTGACAACATCGCGAGCGCACCAGCGCACGTGCGCGGGGATTTTCCGGACTGGTTGGGCGAAAGCTTTTTGCGGGCGTTTGGCGATGGCGCCGCCGAAGAAGGCGCCGCGCTTGCGGCGCCCGCGCCGCTCGATCTGCGCGCGAACACGCTGAAGGCGGATCGCGACAAGCTGATCGCCGCGTTGGCGGAAAGTCCAAAGCTGAAGGTGCCGCCGCAGCCGACGCCGCATGCGCCGGATGGCGTGCGCATTCCTTGGTCGCAGGGGCGGACATTCCCGTGGGCGACGGAGCAGAGTTTCGTCAAAGGCTGGTTCGAGGTGCAGGACGAGGGTAGCCAGATCGCGGCGCGTGTGTCTGGCGCGGAGCCGGGGATGCAGATCGCGGACGTCTGCGCTGGTGGTGGCGGCAAGACGCTCGCGCTTGCGGCGCTGATGCAGAACAAGGGGCAGATCTTCGCGCATGACATTGATGGCCGCCGCCTCGCGCCGCTGAAGGAGCGGCTCGATCGTGCGGGCGTCCGCAACGTACAGATCCGCGCGCCGATGCGCACGAAGGATGTGCTGGCTGACCTCAAAGAGCGAATGGATGTCGTGTTCGTCGATGCTCCATGCACTGGCTCCGGCACTTGGCGGCGCAGTCCTGACTCCAAGTGGCGCCTGCGCCCCAACGCACTCGCCAAGCGCCTCGAAGAGCAGCAGCAAGCTTTGGCGCTTGCCGCGCCGCTGGTGAAACCAGGTGGGCGCCTGGTCTATGTCACCTGTTCGGTGTTGCCGGAGGAGAACGAGGATGCGGTGGCGGCATTCCTCGGATCATACGACGCGTTCGCGCCTGTAGGATTGGAGCTCGCCGGTTTGCCGGCGTATCAGCGCGCTATCGGCCTACAGATGACGCCGCTTAAGACGGGTTGCGACGGATTCTACGTCGCGGTGTTGCAGCGCGCTTAGGCTTCGATGTCGACGTACTGACCGGGGCGTTCGCGGTCCTCGTCGCCTTCGTAAGCCTCGCGCGGTGGATCGCTGCTGCGCGCGTCGGCGGCAGGCCGCTTTTTGTGCGCAAGCGAAGCGGGATCGACGCGCAGCTTTTCCTGCACCATGTCGCGATGCGTCACCGCCCCGCCGAAATCCACGGGCGTGCGTTGCGGCTGCTGATCGTGCGCGGTGTGAGCTGCGACGGGCGCAGAGACGGGCGAAATAGTCGTCATGAGAGCCATCATGTCACATCGCGGTTGACGTGGCGTTCAGTTGTGTTGCTAACGCACGTCAAGGCTAACCGGCGCGAAACCATATGAAGCGGCTCGACATCGCCATTGCCGGTTGCGGCGTCGCCGGCCTCAGCGTCGCGACGTTGCTGCGCCAGATGGGCGCGAATGTCGTCATCTTCGACAAGCTCGAAACGCCGCAGCCTTTGGGTTCGGGGATCATCCTGCAACCGGTTGGTTTGCATGTGCTCGATCTGATCGGCGCCGGCACAGCAATACGAGAGCTTGGCGCGCCAATTATGCGGCTGTTCGGCAAGGCAGCGCCAAACCAGAACGTGGTGCTCGATGTGCGTTACGCGGATCGAGGACGAAATGCGCCGTGCGGGCTGGGCGTGCATCGCGGGGCGTTGTTTCAGGTGCTTTACGAGGCGGCGTTGGCGAGCGGCGCGGAGATTGAGAGCGGGCGTGAGGTTGTTGACGTTCGCGATCGGCGGTTGGTGTTCGCGGATGGGAGCGTCGGTGCAGCCTTTGATCTGATCGTTGATGCGCTGGGTATGCGTTCGCCACTCGCTGGCGCGCCGCCGAAACCGCTCACTTTCGGTGCGTTGTGGGCGAGTTTGGATTGGACGGGTCCGTTCGACGGAGCCGCGCTTGAGCAACGCTATCGCCAGGCGCGAAAGATGGTTGGGGTGATGCCGATTGGGCGGCTCAAGGGTAAGGACCGCAAGCAGGCGGCGTTCTTTTGGAGTTTGAAGCACACCGATCGCGCGGCTTGGGCGAGCACGCCGATCGAGGCGTGGAAGGACGAGGTACGCGCGCTTTGGCCGGAGACCGAGCCGCTGCTCGCGCAAATCCACACGCACGACGACCTCGTCTTCGCCACCTATGCGCATCGCACTTTGGCCGATCCGGTGGCGCGCGATTGCGTGCATGTCGGCGATAGCTGGCATTGCACGAGCCCGCAGCTTGGGCAGGGCGCCAACATGGCGTTGCTCGATGCGCTGGCGCTCGCGCGCGCGTTGGAGACGCAGAGCAATCTCGATGCGGCGCTTGGCGAATATGCGCGGCTGCGGCTCTGGCACATCCGGCTTTATCAGACGGCGTCCTGGATGTTCACGCCGGCCTACCAATCCGACAGCGCTGCGTTCGCCGCGTTGCGTGACTGGATCATGTCGCCGCTCTCGCGCACGCCGCCTGCGCCCGCGGTGCTCGCAGGCCTAGTGGCTGGTGAGATCGGGTCACCGCTTCGGGCTATGCGCCGCGCGCGCTAGGAGCTGTCGGCGGCTTGAGGCGCTGTTTGCGGGAAGAGCAGCGTGAAGAGATCGCACGACGCGGTGACGCCGGGTGCGGGCAGGCGGACGTCGCGCCAGATGGCACGCATCAGTTTGAGTGTGCGCGCGATCAGCGGTTCGAGATCGGCGAGAGCGGCGGCGAGACGATGCGCGCGTTGGCGCAGTGTGCCCGCATTCATGCCGGCGAGCGCGCTGGTGAGGTGGCGCTCGGAGCAGCGTGAGCGCTTGGCGCCTGGATAGCTCCGCTGCACGCGCCGGCGCAGCGCGAAGTCCATGCGCGCGGTGCCGAGGATGATGAGCGCGTGGCCCAGATGGCGCACGCTGGCGCGCAGGTCGCGCGCGATGCCCGCCTTCCTGGCGGAGACGAACGCGCGTACCGGCGCGGCGCGCGTCAAAGCGGGCGGCAGCGTGTCGAGCAGATCGCAAAACCACGCCAGCAGACCGATGACCCAAGCCCTCAGCGTGGCCAGAGCGGGCGCGCAGAGGGCGGATTGGTCGGTGGGCTTAGGGGTGAAATGCACGGGCGCGCATTATGCGCCCGCTGCGGGAGGGGTCGGATAGATTTTGTGCGCGGTGTTGGTGGCGTGGGATTTGGAGGAGCTAGGTGTGGGATAGTTGGCCTGACGGGTACCAAAACCCTACGGCAGTTTCCCGAGCAGAAAGCCGAAAAAGCTAGTCAGCACCGTTAGCCACGCCGTCATTTTCAGGTCGCGGTCTGGGTGGTGGAACAGCACAAACCACGTGCTCGTCTCAAATGAAACCTTCATGTAGTAGTATCCGATGACGCCAGGACGATGTCTTGCATCGTCCCCGAGTTTGACGAGCGCGCTTCTTCGCTTCGCGACCTTCTTTGCTTTCTCTTGAACAAACGTTTCGCGAGCGTTCGCGAGCGACGCCCGTAGGCCGTCTGGAATCGAGATGATTTCCGTACCCGATATTTGGAAGTCTCTGGGAGACTGCGCTGCGATCCAATCGGACGCCGCGTCCGGCGTAGCAGGGCCAGTATCCGGCGGCGTCTCTTGCGTCAGGTCCGGATTTCGCAGGACGATGTCTCGCGACGCAACGTCATCGACAGTCTCACGGCCGATGAACTCTTCTCCGCTCCTCGCGTATCTTCTGTCCCGAATTTCGAAGAGAAACTGCTTGCGCCATTTCTTGCGGGCCTTCGTTTCTTTCGCGGAAAGCTGCACGTACTGTCGCTCGCCTTCGGCGTCGTCGTACGCGTAGAGAAACTTGCAGTAGGCATGTTGCCCATTCATCGAGCTAGGCAAGATGGCCTTCGGAGCCCAGACACGCTGAATGTGACCCTCAGGTTCGCCGTCGTGTGCGCGTAACGCGATCGGGCCAAGCGGTGTGTTTTGAACGTCGCCTGAGTAAACCCGGGCGATCACCTTTAGTGTCATCCAGACCAGCAACGTCACTATCGCGAACTGCAAAAACCAGTTCTGCAGCAGCACCGACGCTATCCGGTTGGCCTCGTCCGATGATGCCCATTGCGAAACACGCGCGACCGTCGGGACAATTCCGTCCATTCCCCGCCTCCCCCGAGATGGTTAACGAACCTTAACGTCTGGGGATAAATCTGCAACCGGGGCGGGTGTCGGTGGCCGTCCGTGGCGCTGCGCCATGCATTTCCGCTGAATTGACGTCCCCCGCGACGCACTCCATTTCAGGCCATGGCGCAGAGCACAGCGAAATCCTCCGAGCCGGTCACGGCTTCAGCCGCCCACCACGAACGTGTCCTCATCATCGACTTTGGCAGTCAGGTTACGCAGCTGATTGCCCGGCGCGTGCGCGAGAACGGCGTCTATTGCGAAATCCATCCGTACAACAAAGTCGACGGCGCGTTCCTGAAGACCTACGCGCCGAAGGCGATCATCTTCTCGGGCGGGCCGTCGAGCGTGTTGGACGAGCCCTCGCCACGGGCGCCGGAAGAGGCCTTCAAACTCGGCGTGCCGATCCTCGCCATTTGCTACGGCCAGCAGACGATGCAGGTGCAACTCGGCGGCAAGGTCGAAGGCGGGCACGCGCGCGAGTTCGGGCGCGCTGACGTCGAGATCAAGAAGGCATCGCCGCTGTTCGAAGGCTTGTGGAACGTCGGCGGCCGCTATCCGGTGTGGATGAGCCACGGCGACCGGGTGACGAAACTGGCGGACGGCTTTGAGGTCATCGCCACCAGCGAGAACGCACCGTTCGCGATTGCCGTCGATGAGCAGCGGCGCTTCTACACTACGATGTTTCACCCCGAAGTCGTGCACACGCCCGACGGCGGCAAGCTCTTAAAGAATTTCACGCACCGCATCGCCGGCTTCAAAGGCGATTGGAGCATGGCGGCGTTCAAGGATGAGGCGATCGCGCGCATCCGCGCGCAGGTTGGCGACGGCACGGTGATTTGCGGGCTCTCGGGCGGGGTCGACTCATCGGTGGCGGCGGTGCTGATCCACGAAGCGATCGGCGACCGGCTGCACTGCGTATTCGTCGATCATGGGCTGATGCGGAAGGATGAGGCGACGCAAGTCGTCTCGCTGTTCCGCGATCACTACAACATTCCGCTGATCCACGCTGATGAGAGCGAGCGTTTCTTGGGCGCGCTTGAGGGCGTTTCCGATCCTGAAGTGAAGCGCAAGACGATCGGCAAGCTCTTCATCGATGTGTTCGAGGAGAAGGCGAAGTCGATTGGCGGCGCGGCGTTCCTGGCGCAAGGCACGTTGTATCCCGACGTGATCGAGAGCGTGTCGGCGATTGGCGGGCCATCGGTGACGATCAAGTCGCACCACAATGTTGGCGGCTTGCCTGAGCGCATGAACATGAAGCTGGTCGAGCCGCTGCGCGATCTCTTCAAGGATGAAGTGCGCGCGCTGGGGCG
>CADEDT010000184.1 GCA_902826145.1 uncultured Caulobacteraceae bacterium | reverse complement strand
GTCTCGTCCATCGTCAGCACTTGCGGCGCTTGCAGATAGAGTTCGCGGAAGAACGTGATGATGAGGATGCCGAGCGCCGCGATCAGCCCCAGATAGACCGGCGCCATCAACCAGCGGCTCGTGTAGATCACCCACTCCACGAACGCTTCGAGGAAGTTCGTGCGGTGCCGCGGCGTGTTGTCGTCGTCCTTGCTCATCTGTCCCCTCGCAAAAGCCGGCGGAAACTAGGGGTCCATGCCAGTTCCGCCAACCCTGCTCGCGTAAGGGGAGGGTTGCGACGCGCAGGAACCGGGCGGATGATCCGGCGCGGGGAGGAAAATTATGTACGAACACGGAATGATCACGCCGGTCGTTGCGCTGGTGATCTGGTCGCTCATCATGCTGATCTGGCTTTACGCCACGCGCATCCCGGCGATGTCGAAGGCGAAGCTCCAGCCTGGCCAGGCGACCAAGGCCGATATGGAGAAGCTCTCCAGCGCCAACGTCGCCAACAACTACAATCACCTGATGGAGCAGCCGACGCTGTTTTACGCGCTAGCGTTTTCACTACAGCTGCTCGGCCAGGGCGATCACCCGATCAATATCGGCCTTGCTTGGCTCTATGTCGCCATCCGCGTCGTGCACTCGCTGGTACAAGCGACGGTGAACATCATCATCATCCGTTTCCTGATTTTCGTGACCGGCACGCTCGTGCTCATCGCGCTCGCCGTCCACGCGGCCATCGCGGTGGGGATGGTCGATATCAGCTTGCCGCACTAGCCGCGGTCGGCGGACGCCAGCTTGTTCTGAATTTTGTGCCAGCCGAGCCAGGCGAGGTATGCCGGAAAGAACAGGCTGGTGGCGGCGATGCCGATCAGCGTCAGCACGTTTTGCTCACCAAGTTGGCCCGTCAGGAAGGCGTAGGTGATCACAAGACCCAAGAAGAAAAAACCACCCGTCACGAGCACGGAGATGGCCGAGAAGATCAGCGTCAATGACATCAGGGACGGCGCGCGTCTGAACGCTTCGCCCGGATCGGACCAGACCTTCGCGCGCGCAACGTCGACGAGGTGAGCCAGTGTGATCTCGCGCTCAGCGTCGTGGGCTGCTTGCCAGCGCACGGCGAAACTCGGGCTAAGAACGCTCGCGCCCAATGCGAGGGCCGGCCCGAGCATGTCCATGCCTTCGTCGTTGAAATAGCGCAGCCATACGAAGCTAGTCATGTCGACATCAAAGGCGCCAGCGAAGCGCGACATGAATTCCTCGGCGTCCTCGCCGGTCAAACCGAGATCCTTGTAGAGCCGCGTGCTCGGCGTGACCTCACTCACGCCGCTGACCTGCTTCGCCGACTTAGCGATCTCCGCGAACAAGGCGTCCTCGGTCACTCGCGCACGCGGCCTTCGGCGTCCATCTCAGCGATCCACTCATTGATCAGCGCGGTCGCACGCTGGTCGATATGCTGGCGCCCAAGCTCCGGCATCATCACGCCAGGATCGGTCGATTGCATGCGATAGAGCAGGATCGACCGCTCCGGATGCTCAGGCTCGATGGCGAACTCAAAACCCGCAGACCCACGTCCCGCCGCAACCGGCCGCTTGCCCACGCCCCACAACGCCGGCTCGTGCTGCGACCAGCGGAGATCGAGCCCCGACGTGTGCGCCGGCCCCTGCGGGTTATGACAATGCGCGCAATTCACATCGAGATACGCACGGGCGCGGGCTTCGAGCGTGCCGCTCGCGGAATCGTAGGCGTTCGGCACGCGCGGCGTCGCGGCGGGCGGCTCGTCGCCAAGTCCAATACTCAAAGCGTTATTCAGGAGTCCGGCATTCATCCAGTAGCCAAGCTGATTCTCAGTCCCTCGCACCCTGACTGTGGAATCGTGGCTCGTGATGACGCGGTCTTGCGCGTAAACGAAGTCGCGATTGAGATTCCGCGCGCTCGGCCCGATCGGCTGAACTTCACCGGCGACGTCGTGACAGCCCTTGCACTGATTGCGGTTCGGCACGGCCCAATCGAGCGCGATCGCCTGGCCCTGCTCGTCGGTGAAACTCACCGGCACTGTCGCCCCAATCGGCGAGAGCCGCGCCTCGGTCTGCGCCTCGTTCCAAACGTAGGGATACGCCACCCAGCCGCTCGCCTGCCGAATCAGCAGCCGCGTCTCCAAGAAGCGCACGTTGTTGTTGGGCTGACGCATGTCGGCTGCGAACGCGAATGTCTTGATCAGCACCGTGCCGACTGGAAACTCGAACACGCCGTCGTCGCGATACTGCGCCTGCTGGCCGGGCGGCATGTAGACGTAGCGAAACTTCAGCGCGCCATCGGAATAGAGCGCCGTGTTGAGATCGTACGGCGTCACGCCCTCATTTGGCAGGCGGGCGCCGGCGTCCCTGAAGAAGTGATACGCCGAGAGCAAGTCAGGCGGCCGGTCAGCCGTGATCGCCGCGGCATTCACCCGCGGCGGCGCCTGCGCCGTCGCGCTCGCCGTCGCGAGGACGACGAGCGCAAAGGCCGCCAGGATTGGCTTGAGCTTCAAAGCTTAGTCCCGTATCCGAACCGGCTCCGGCTCGGCGATCTCGAGAAGCGGCGGCGGCTGCGGATTGGGCGCAGCTTCCGTTAGCGGCGAGCCGGCCACCGGCAGGCCTAGCGAGAGGAAGCTGCTTTGGCCCGTGCGGGTCGACGTGTTGTCGCGCACCACGATGCGCACCTGGTCCGTCCGAGGCGTGCCGCCGCGCGTGTACATAGTGGCGCCGTCCCACAGCACGTCCGGCATTTGCACGCCAAGCTGCGCGATCGCCGCCAGATCGCCGGCAGGAGCAAAGCCCGTATTGCCGAAGCCGTTGTCGCGAATGACGATGTCGCGCGCCAACGGGTTGTAGTTCGCGTCCTGGAAGCTCTCGCGATAGGCGGTGATCAGCACGCCGATCGTGCCGTTGTCGGAAATCTCGTTCTCGAACACGTGCACATTGGTGTTGGCCATGATCAGCACGCCCGTACCCGCCGGCACGCTGGCGACGATGTTGCCGGCCGGGGCGAAGTTAGGCGTGTTGTTGTCGACGATGCGATTGCCGAACACCCGGATCGAATGGCCGCCCTGTTGCGGCAAACCCGGCAGGTCGAACACCAAGATGCCGCCGGTGTTGCGGGTGGCTACGTTGCGGGTGACGTCGGCGTTGAAACTGTTTTCAATTTCGATGCCCGCGACGTTCAGCTCGGCCAGATTGTCCCGTACAATGATGTTGCGCGACTGGCCGACATAGATGCCGGCATCGGATGCGCCGCGCGCTACAGAGCGCTCGATCAGCACGTTGTCACAATTGACCGGGTAGAGGCCGTAGGCGCCGTTGTTGGGGTTAGGCCCGCGCGTCCATTCGACCCGCACGCCGCGAATGGTGATGCCGTTGCAGTCGCGCGCCTTGATCGCGTCGCCGCGTGCGTTCTCCACAGCGAAGTCGCGCAGCGAGACGCCGTCAGAGGTTATGAGAAGTCCCTCGGCGCCGCGGCGCTGGCCGTTGAAGGATAGAATCGACTCGTCCGCGCCTTCGCCGCGAATAGTGACGCGGTCCACGTCGAGCGAGAGCCCAGAGGTCAATTCGAAGCGGCCACGCGCAAGAGACACCGTGTCCCCGGCGCGCGATTCGATCAAAGCGGTCTGCAATTGCTGCTCGGCGCCCGGGCCCGGGCGAATGCGCCACGTGCGCGCCTCGGCTGCGCCGGTGATGACAAGCGCCGCAACTGCGGCGGCGGCGATGAGCCTCATGACGTTCTCCCCACGTACCGGCGCGAAGCTTCGCCGTCTGGGAAGAGCGTGTAAAGCGGCGCGGGCGCCGCACAAGCTTACGTAACGGTCAGCGGCGGCCGCCGAAACGCGCGACGATGGCGATAAGGTCGCGCACCAATGTCGGATGGCGCGCCGCGAGGATGCCGCCCACGGCGGTGATGGCAAGTGTGACCAGCGGCCGATCGCGTGCGATGTCGCCAAGGCCCAAGGGCAAGTCGTCCATCAATTGCGCCTGCGCGACAGCGGCCTCCTGCTCGCGCTTGCGCTTCCGCAACGCCGCCACCAGTGCAAACACGGCGACACAAAGTGCTGCCGCCAGTGCAACGAACGCCGCGGCGGCGGCGGGGCCAACGGACGGCTCGATCAGCGCATAAAGAGCAAAGCCAAGCGCGAACACCACCATCACGACAGCCGCCGAAGCAGCTGCGGTCGCGACCACGGCGGCCATGGCGCGGTCGAACATTAGCGGCGGCTCGCGATCAGCAGGCCGACCACTAGGCCGATGCCCAATGCCGTGCCGGCCACGGCGATGGGCCGTTCACGCCATTGGCGCTTAAGATAGCGATGCGCTTCGTCCACCCCATCCTCGATGGCGGCTTGCGCGGCCTCGTAGGCTTCCTCGGCGCGCTCACGCGCCTCCTCAGCCAGTTCGGCGGCGCGGGTCATCTTGTCCTTCGGCATCAGCGATACTCCTGGCCCCTATGTAGTGAAGGTTGGCGCTGCTCGCGCGCCAGCAAGCCATTGGGGCGAAACCGCGTGGAAGAGAGCGCGCCAACCTGTGGAAAGTTCCCTCGCAAACGTGGTTAGCCCCCGTTCACCACACGCCGCGCTGCCTCGACGACGCGCACCGTTTCACTCCATAGACCCAACTCATCCAGTTCAGACGGAGAGAAGAAGCGCGCATCGCGCTCGCCTGCGCCCGGGCGCGGCTCGCCCGCGCGCCAACGCGCGGCGTAGTCGATCAGCACGTAGTGGCGATCAGGCCAGATGCCGTCGACGACATCGATGAGGCCAACAATTTCAGCCTCGCAGCTGGTCTCCTCAGCGAGTTCGCGCAGCGCTGCGTCCTCCGCTCGCTCACCCCACTCAATGCGCCCACCGGGCAGTGACCACGCGCCCTCAAGCGGCGGCGCACCGCGTCGGATGAGCAGCACGTCGTCGCCGCGCAGACAGACGACGCCCACCGCCGCGATCGGCCGTTCACGCGCCTCGTTCATGCCATCCTCCGGTCGGATGCTCACCTAAGCGTAGAGACCGGGAGGCGTCGATGCGGCGTGGCATGTCTCTGATTGTCCTCGTCGTCGCGTCGGCGGCGGGGATAGCGGCGGCGCAGACCGCGCGACTGAGCGCGGAGCAGGCGCGAGCCGAGCTATTCGGCGTTGAGTTGGCCGGCGTGAACGAATCGGCGGGTGACGAATGGCGCGAGTGCATCGAGCCGTCGGGCCGCACGGTCTACGATCGCGGCGGTGAACGCCGCGAAGGCCGGCTGGAGATTCGACCGGACGGTCAGGCGTGCTTCAACTATCCACCGGAGACCGAATGGTCGTGCTTCAACGTCGATCGCGAGGGCGAAAACTATCGCTTCAATGACTTCGTCACGCGCACGATACGGCGGGATGTGCGCGAATGCCCTGCGGTGGGCGGCGCCTATGTGCGCCTTGGCGCAGAAGGCTGAAACTCAACAAGAAAACTAGGGCGCTCTAGCGCAATCGCAGGCCCTAAAAGCGAAGATGCGCGCCGCTTTCGCGACGCGCATCTTGCTGGACATTCGTCCTTGATCGTAGTGGCGGACCGTTACCGGCGCTTCGCCTTCTTTGCTGCCTTCTTCTTGGCAGTCTTGCGCGTGGCCTTCTTGGCCGTCTTGCGCTTCGCGGTCTTCGCCTTCTTCGCGACCTTCTTGGTCGCTTTCTTTGCTTTCTTAGCCATGCCC